>JBPCKO010000238.1:0-11645 GCA_051004215.1 Streptosporangiaceae bacterium
CGCCCGGCCTCCGCCGCCGCGGCGATCGCGGCGGCCAGGTCGCGGGCGGGCTCGGCCGGGGGGGCCAGTTCGGCCAGCGTCTCGGTGACCTCGCTGAAGCCGGCTGCCGCGATGCGGCAGGACGCGCAGCTGGCGGCATGCACGACGAACCGCCGCTCGTCGTCCGGCTCCAGCGCGTTCAGCGCGAAGCCGGCCGCGAATTCGGCGTACTCCCGGTGACCGGGATCAGGCGCGTTCATCGTCACCTCGCCCGCCGACGGTCTCCGGCTGGGGGCCCAGCCGCGCTCTGAGTGCTCTCATCGCGGCGAGAGTCCGGGTCTTGACCGTGCCAAGGGGCACGCCGGTCAGGCCGGCGATCTCGCTCTGGGTATAGCCGCCGAAGTAGGCCAGCACCAGGGCCTCGCGCTGGCCGAGAGGCAGGTGCGCGAGCGCTGACCGGACCTCCGCGGCCCGCAGGCTTTCCGCGGCCAGCGCCTCGGGGTCCCCGGCGGCGCGTGGCTGAACCGCCAGATCGGCGGCGGCCAGGTTCTGCCGTCGCTGCCACGAAGCCTGGCGGCGGACCGCGTCCACGGCCTTGTGATGGGTCAGGCCGAGGAGCCAGGCCCGTACCGCTCCGAGGGCGGGCCGGTATCTGACCGGGTCACGCCAGAGCCCGAGGAAGGCCTCCTGGACCGCGTCTTCGGCCAGTGATGTGCTGGCTGTAATGTGCCGGGCGAGCCGGAAGCACACGCCCCCATGCCGCCGGTACAGTTCGGCCAGCGCGTCGCTGTCACCCTTGGCCACCTGCCCGACGAGGGTGACATCGTCCGGCTCGATCTCGGCGCCCCGCATCACCTGAGGTATTCGGGCCAGGCGGCGGGCCGGTTTTATCGCGGCTGGATTCCGGATCGCGAACTCCGACACGACGCTAGGCCGACACGACGCTAGGCCGACACGACGAAGACGCCGGTCATTCCGGAACTCTGGTGGTACTGGCAGTGGAACGGGAACCGGCCGGCGTGCGGGAACGTCAGCGTGAACGTCACGCGCAAGCCGCCGGGGTCGCCCGTGACGCTCGGCGAGGTCACATGCAGGCCCGGGACCACGATGTTGTGCGGGTAGGCACCCATGTCTTTCAGCGTGACGGTGACCTTGCCTGCCCGGACATGTACGGTCATCGGCTGGAACCGCAGCGTCTGGGTGCCGGTGATCGTCACCCGCTGGCCAGCGGCGGAGGCGGCGGGCGAACTGGCCCCCGATGACCCGGCGCCCGGTGAACCGGCGCCCGGTGACCCAGCCCCCGGCGAACTCCCGCCTGAGCTGCAGCCGGCCGCGATGATCGCCGCTGCCGCCACCGCGGCCAGAGCCGCGGCCCCCCGGCGCACGGCCGTCGCCGGCCCTGGGCCGGGCCGCGGATCACGGCCGCCCCCTGCGTGTTTCGTCGTCATGGCCAGCATTCGCCGCGACCGAGCCTGCCGGTTCACCGCCGGCCGGCCGCGGCCGCTCACGCCGGACGTATGGCGGCCATGCACATGGACGGCACCGCTCGCGAGCGCCGGCCCGGACGCACGGCCGGCGTTAGCCCGCGGTTGCCTGCGCGGCGGCGGCGACCACAGCGGGCAGGCTGCCCTCGCGCCGGTAGGTTGCGCGCTGGAACACGGCGCCGTTGCCGCGCGACAGCACGGCGTCGAGGAGTTCCGCACCCTGCTTGTCGTCACCAGCCTCCGCGAGCGCGTCCCGCACGTGCGCCAGGAGCGAGCGCGCGACCGCGGCCGACGGCCGCGGCCGTCCCGTCACCGGATCGAGCAGGACGTCGTCCAGGCCGGACCGGCTCGCGCGCCAGGTGGCCAGGCGCAGCAACTCGGGCCGCCAGGGCCCGGCCGGCCGGCCCGCCCGCCACCGGCGCGCCTCGGTTTCGACCAGCGCCCGGGCCAGCGTGGCGATCAGCACCGCGTCATCGGCCCGCAGGCAGACGTCGGCGACCCGGATCTCCAGGGTCGGATAGTTCTGTGACAGCCGGGCGTCGAAGTACACCATGCCCGT
Source organism: Streptosporangiaceae bacterium (assembly GCA_051004215.1). Classification (GTDB taxonomy): domain Bacteria; phylum Actinomycetota; class Actinomycetes; order Streptosporangiales; family Streptosporangiaceae; genus Chersky-822. The sequence goes on from JBPCKO010000238.1 coordinate 2,023, forward strand.
GTCGAGCAGCGTCCCGGTCTCTACCATCTGGCGGAGCGTGTCGTCATAGGCCGCGGCGGAGCCGAACGGGACGGTCGGACCCGCGCTGGGCCACCGGCCCCAGGCCTGGTACCGGAAGCTGGCGTACGCGCTGTCCTGGCCGTACCAGAACGGCGAGTTGGCGCTCAGCGCCAGCAGCGGGGCCAGCCAGGGCCCGATCCGGTCCAGGACCGCGACCCCTTCCTCGGCGGACTCGATCCCGACATGGACGTGGCAGCCGCAGGTGAGAAGCTCCTGGGCGGTCAGCCCGAAGACCCGGACCATTTCCCGGTAACGATCCTTGTCCGCCACCTCGGGTTCGGTCGGGACCGGGGCCGTCGCCAGCGCGACGACCTGGATTCCGGCCCTGGCCGCGGCGCGGGCGGCCCAGGCCCGGCACCGGCGTACCTCGCGGTCGAGGTCGGCCAGGTCGCGGCAAGGGCGGGTGTTGGTCTCGAGCTGCTGCAGGTGCAGTTCGAACTCCAGCGCCCCGGCCGGGCTCTCGTCGTCGGCCACGGCCGGCTGCGGGCTGGTCGCCGGCGGGGCCACGGCCTCGGCCGCCGCCAGCACGGTGCCGGCTACCGCGCGCGGCTCGCCCGTGCGCGCGTCGACGAGCAAGAGCTCTTCCTCGACCCCGACGCTCCGGATCGTCACCGGCGCCAGCTCAGCCGGCGCCGCCGGGCGTCGGCCGAGGCCTGGGCGGCCGCGTTCTCGCCGAAGCCGACGCCGATGGCCTGATCCTCACGGCGCTGCTCGGCATGCACCAGGTCGGCCAGCACCCGCTGGTCCGCCTCGGTCGGCTCGCCGCCCAGCGGGAGGGCCCGCGGATACAGCGACCTGGCCAAAACGGGATTGAGCTCGGCACCGTACATGGTGAGCTTAGCCAGAATCAGCAGGAACGCCACGATCCCGATGACCGACCCGAACGCGCCGTAGGTTGCGTTCGCGTGAGCTAGCTGGTGCGTGACCAGGCCGGTGCCGACGGTGATCAGCGCGGTGAACCCGACCGCGCCCATGATCGCTCCCGGCAGCAGCCGGCGGGGCGGTGCCGCCTTGGCGGTCAGCACGACGAAGCTCGCGTAGTACAGGCCGACGTTGAGGATCAGCAGGCCGATCAGGATCAGCACCCGCAGCACCACGATGAGGTGGCCGCCGGTCACGTACCCGGTCACGAAGGCGTTCAGCACGAACGAGATCCCGATCGTGAACAGGCCGCCCAGGCTCCGGCCGAGCCTGGGCAGAAAGCCCGTGCGCTCGACCTGCGGGACATTCCACACCGTGGCCATGGCCTGCTGGGCGGTCTGGGTCACGCCCTGCGCGCCGTACACCAGGCCAATCAGGCCGATGATCAGCCCGACCGTGCTGCCGTGCAGCGTGCTCGAATGCGCCTGATGGAAGCTGGAGCCCACCACCGGGAACTTGTGCAGCGTATGGACGATGCCGGTGCCGAGCGATTTCTGGCCGATGAAGCCGAACACCGTGACCACGACGAGAAGCAGCGGGAAGATCGCGGTGAAGCCGTACCAGGCCAGGCTGACGACCAGCAGGTTCGCGTTGTCGTCGCCGAACTTCTTCAGCACCCCGTAGGGGATTCCCGGCCACCGGCGGCGCCGCTGCCAGCCATCGATCGCCGTCATCAGCCGCCGGGCCAGGCCGAGCGGGTTCACCGGATGGTCCGCTGGCGCCTGGCGGGGGCGGCTGGCCGGCCAGCGGGGCGCACGGCCGCGAAGTTCCTGATCACAAACCCCTAGTGCCAACAATGCGGCCGGCTAAACCTGCCCGCGAAGGACTGCCGGGCAACGGGCACTACCGCCCTGTCGCGGAGCGTGAGGACAATAAGATGATCTGGCCGCTCACGGTCGGGTCCTGAGCCGCCCGGACGCCGCCGGCCTGCCTCCCCCCGCAGGCCGGCGGCCCGGTCAGGCCCCGACGTAGGCCGCAAGGTGCTTGCCGGTGAGCGTGCAGCCATCGGCGACGAGGTCGGCCGGCGGCCCCTGGAAGACGATCCGGCCCCCGTCGTGACCGGGCCCGGGACCGAGATCGATGATCCAGTCGGCGTGCGCCATGACGGCCAGGTGATGCTCGATGACGATGACCGACTGGCCGGCGTCGACGAGCCCGTCCAGCAGGCCCAGCAATTGTGCGATGTCGGCGAGGTGCAGGCCGGCGGTCGGCTCGTCGAGGACGTAGACACCGCCCTTCTCGCCCATCCGGGTGGCCAGCTTGAGCCGCTGCCGCTCGCCGCCGGACAGCGTGGTGAGCGGCTGGCCGAGGCTGAGGTAGCCCAGGCCGACGTCGGCGAGCCGGCCGAGGATGGCGTGCGCGGCGGGCACCCGCGCCGCGCCGGCGCCGAAGAACTCCCCGGCCTCGGTCACCGGCATGGCCAGCACCTCGCTGATGTCGCGGCCGCCGAGGCGGTACTCCAGCACCGACGCCTGGAACCGCTTGCCCTCGCACTCCTCGCACGGGACGGCCACGCCGGCCATCATCGCCAGGTCGGTGTAGATGACGCCGACGCCGTTGCAGGTCGGGCAGGCGCCCTCGGAGTTGGCGCTGAACAGGGCGGGCTTCACGCCGTTGGCTTTGGCGAACGCGCTGCGGACCGGGTCAAGCAGCCCGGTGTAGGTCGCCGGGTTGCTCCGCCGCGAGCCGCGGATCGGGCTCTGGTCGATCGCCACCACGCCCTCGCGGCCGGCCACCGAGCCGTGGATCAGCGAACTCTTGCCCGAGCCCGCCACCCCGGTGATGACCACCAGCACGCCGAGCGGGATGTCGACGTCGACGGCCTGCAGGTTGTGCGTGCTGGCCCCGCGCACCTCCAGCGCTCCTGACGGCTCGCGCACCGACGCTTTCAGGCTGGCCCGGTCGTCCAGGTGGCGGCCGGTTCGGGTGTCGCTCTTGCGCAGGCCCTGGACCGTGCCCTCGAAGCAGACGGTGCCGCCCGCCGTCCCCGCGCCCGGGCCGAGGTCGACGGCGTGATCGGCGATCGCGATGGTCTCGGGCTTGTGCTCGACCACCAGGACCGTGTTGCCCTTGTCCCGCAGCCGCAGCAGCAGGTCGTTCATCCGCTGGATGTCGTGCGGGTGCAGCCCGATGGTCGGCTCGTCGAACACATAGGTGACGTCGGTGAGCGAGGAGCTGAGCTGGCGGATCATCTTGACCCGCTGGGCCTCGCCGCCGGACAGCGTGCCCGACGGCCGGTCGAGCGAGAGGTAGCCGAGCCCGATCTCGGTGAATGAGTCGAGCGACTTCCCCAGCGCGGTGAGCAGCGGCGCCACCGACGGCTCGGCCAGGCCGCGGACCCAGTCGGCCAGGTCGCTGATCTGCATCGCGCAGGCGTCGGCGATGCTGACCTTGCCGATGCGCGAGGACCTGGCCGCCTCGCTGAGCCTGGTGCCGTCGCACTCGGGGCAGGTCGCGAAGGTAATCGCGCGGCCCACGAACTCGCGCAGCACCGGCTGCAGCGACTCCCGGTCCTTGGACAGGATGGACTTCTGAATCTTCGGGATCAGGCCCTCGTAGGTGACGTTGACCCCGTTGACCTTCACCCGGACCGGCTCGTGGTGCAGGAAGTCCTGCCGCTCCTTCTTGGTGTACTTGCGGATCGGCTTATCCGGGTCGAGGAAGCCCGCGCCCATGTAGATCTGCGTGGTCCAGAAGCTGTTGACGGTGTACCCGGGGATCAGCAGCGCGCCCTGGGCCAGCGACTTGGAGTCGTCGAAGAGCTGGCCGAGGTCCATGTCCGAGACCGTGCCCCGTCCCTCGCAGCGCGGGCACATGCCGCCGGTGATGCTGAAGCTGCGCCGCTCCTTGACGGTCTTGCCGCCGCGCTCGAACGCGACCGCGCCCGCTCCGCTGATCGAGGCGACATTGAACGAGAAGGCCTGCGGCGAGCCGATCGACGGCTGCCCGAGCCGGCTGAACAGGATGCGCAGCATCGCGTTGGCATCGGTGGCGGTGCCGACGGTGGAGCGGGGATCGGCCCCCATCCGCTGCTGGTCGACGATGATCGCGGTGGTCAGCCCGTCGAGCACGTCGACCTCGGGCCGGGCCAGGGTCGGCATGAAGCCCTGCACGAAGGCGCTGTACGTCTCGTTGATCAGCCGCTGGGATTCAGCCGCGATCGTGCCGAACACCAGTGAGCTCTTGCCCGAGCCGGAGACTCCGGTGAACACCGTCAGCCGGCGCTTCGGGATCTCGATGCTGACATCCTTGAGGTTGTTCACCCGCGCGCCGTGCACCCGGATCAGGTCGTGACTGTCGGCCGCGCGATGCGCGGCGGTCTTCCCGGCCATGCTCAGCGGACCTCGTTGATGCGGACCATGTTGCCCGCGGGATCGCGGAACGCGCAGTCGCGGATCCCGTAGGGCTGCTCGGTCGGCTCCTGGACGACCTCGGCGTCACTGGCCTGCAGGCGCTCGAACGCGCCGTCGAGATCCTTGGTCGACAAGAGGATGATCGCGTACGTGCCCTTGGCCATCATCTCGGCGATGACGCGGCGCTCCTCATCGGTGATGCCGGGATAGGCGTCCGGCGGCGCGAGGACGATGGAGGTGCCCGGCTGGCCGGGCGGGCCGACCGTGATCCAGCGCATCCCGCCGAAGCCGACGTCGTTGCGCACCTCGAAGCCCAGGACGTCGCGGTAAAAGGCCAGGGAGGCGTCCGGGTCGGTATGCGGCAGGAAGCTCGAGTGAATGAAGATGTCCATGGCCGTCACGCTAGCTGCGGCCCGGTGACCCGCGCTTCTCGATTCCTGATCGGTCTGGTCACCTGCTTCTCCACGCAGGACGGCATCCCGGCGGTCGTCTCCGCGGCCACGCGCCGGTAGGCGCTGGGCGGCATGCCGACCAGTTCGGAGAAGCGGGTGCTGAAGGTGCCGAGCGATGAGCAGCCGACCGCGAAGCAGACGTCGGTGACGCTCAGGTCACCGCGGCGCAGCAACGCCATCGCCCGCTCGATGCGCCGGGTCATCAGGTAGCCGTACGGCGACTCGCCATAGGCCAGCCGGAATTCGCGGCTGAGATGCCCGGCGGACATGTGCGCGCCGCAGGCGAGCGCCTCGACGTCCAGCGGCTGGGCGTACTCCCGGTCGATCCGGTCCTTGACCCGCCGCAGCCGCGCGAGATCGCGCAGGCGCTGGTCCCCGGCGGGTCTGGCTGTCACTGATGCATCGTACCTGCCCGCACCGTTCCGGCCCGGCACGCCGTCGTGACCAGCCCGGACGTGCGCACCGGCCGCGGCCCGGCGGCCGGTGCGACCCGCCTCACTGACTGTCGTACTCGTCGTGCCGACGCCACCAGAAGCCGTGCTCGTTGCGCCCGAGCGGCGCCCGGTCCAGCCACTGGTACATGCCCCACAGGCCGTCCAGGCCGCGCGCGTACGCGGAGTAGGTATGGAAGACCTCGCCGTCCTGGCGGACGAACGCGCTGACGCCCGGCCCTTCTTGCCGGAAAGTCTTCCAGTCCGTGCCGACGAGCGACTGCGAAAAGGCGTTGCTGGACGTCTCCTGGTCCGCCGCCGGCCGCAGGTCCTGCGCACCGAAGTTGTAGGCGACGGCCCCCGCTTCCCACTCCTGCTTGGTGTGCGCGACCCCGAAGTGGTAGTTGAAGTCGCTGCCGTAGGAGGACGCCCAGCCGAAGGTCCAGCCCATCCGCCGCTTGTAGGCCTGGAGCTTGGTCAGCGGCGCCCGCGACACCGCGCAGAGCGTGACGTCGTGATGGGCCAGGTGGACCGCGGAGCCGTTGAAACCGTCGGCGATCGCCGAGCAGGACGGGCACCCGGCGGTGTAGTCGGGCCCGAACATGAAGTGGTACACCAGCAGCTGCGAGCGTCCCGCGAACAGGTCAGCGAGCGATGCCGCCCCCTCGTCGGTCTCGAAGCGGTAGTCCTGGTCGACCCGGACCCAGGGCAGCTCCTGCCGGCGCCGCGCCAGCTCGTCGCTCCGCCGCGTCAGCTCCTTCTCAGCCTCGAGCAGCTCCAGCCTGGCCGCGAGCCACTCGTCGTGTGTTCCCGTCGCGTGATTGATCATGGTTTTCTCCTTATCCTGTTCTTGTCGAAACATCCGTATGGCCCGCTCGCTGCTGGTCGCGACTCACATCGGGGGCAGGAGCCAGGGCACCGAGGCGGGCGCGAGGATGATCCAGATCCCGAGCGCGATGATCGCCACGGCCAGCGGTACGTCGACGGGCGGCCGCGCGGGCAGGAGCTTCTGGGTGAGGCCGAGAACGGCGATTACCAGCATCCAGGCGACGCTCATGACACCGAGCGCCACCAGCATCACCATCAGCCCGATGCCCGAGCCGGCGCAGCAGAGCCCGAATGCCCAGCCCGAGCGGATGTTCTCGCGGCAGCAACGCCGGCAGGCCCGCTTGAGCGGCGTGAACTCGTAGGCCCCGGCCGCGATCACCGCCGCGCCGGCCACCACAGTCCCGTGCGGCCGGTCCAGCGCAAACACGACAACCCCGGCCAGAGCCCAGACCGCGAGGTAGGACGAGACGAACGCCACGACGGCCCGGTTCCGGCTTGCCTCGGCCCGCCTGACGATGGCCGGGGCCGCGCCCGGCAGCATCATCGCCGCCATCATCGCAGTCCAGTAGGCGATGAAGGAGCCGAACGAGCCGAGCCTGGTCGCCACGCCCATGGCCATCCCGTTCATCGGCCAGATCGCGACAGCCCAGCACGCGGCGGCCAGCCCGAGCGTCACCGTCAGCACGGCGGCGGGCGCCGCGGACGCTGCTGGCGCCGCTGGCGCCGCCGTCGCACCGGGCGCGCCGGGCGCCGCGGTCCGATCGAGAGTCCCCATGACTGCCCTTCAAATAGCAACTGAACGGTTGCGACTTTATAGCAATCACTCAGTTGCGTCAACCTGGCCGCAGCAAGGGGGCGGGCAGCTCTGGATCTGAAGTGGCAGCTCTGGATCCGGGATGGGCAGATCTCGCGACGAAAGGAGGCTATTTGCTCCCCACTTCGGATCCAGTCCGTCGCTGCCGACGCGGCGGGCCTACTCCTGCGGGACGGGCGGAGTCCGGTCCGGCGACTCGCTGGCCGGTGCGATCTTGTTCAGCCAGCAGATCGGGCAGAGCAGGTGCGCCTGATCGTGCCGGCCCTGCTCATGCTCCCAGGCGAAATACGCGGCACCGCCCGCCAGAACCAGATCCAGCCCGCCGACCGGGAGTCCGAACCTCAGCATCCGCCGGATCATTTCGGGTCACCTGCCATCCGCCACCGGCGGGCTGCACCCGCCATTTCACGGCCCGTTCGGCTGAAGCCCGGCCGCACGGCCAACCTGGCCTCGGCGCACCGGCGCCCAGGCGCCTCCCAGTAAACCGGTACCGGACAGCGGCCGTCCACCCTCCGGCGAGCAGCCCGCGCCCAAATGCGGTTGCCGGCGGCAGGACACTTGGTCCTGTGAGCATGGTGCTGCGGTCGCTGGCCCGGCCGGAAATGCTCGGATCACTGATCGAGCGGGACTGGCCGGTGCAGGTCCATCGGGTCGCGTTGTGCCGTTCCCTAGCCAACGACGTCTAATCCGCGGGCGCAGGCCGGGCCGCCGAACTGCTCGGGGACCTGAGGGCCGCCGACCGGCGTTGCCGCGGTACGCCTGGAGGGTGATCAGCGGTTCGAGCCGGACCAGGGAAACGGGGCCAGGTCTGGCTCGACCCAGCTCGTCCTGGCCGCGGCGCTGGCCAGCACGACCGAGAAGTAGGGCCGGCTCACCAGGCACTTACTCAATAGCGCCGGATATCAACTGGCAAATGCCGCGAAATCGGCTGTCTGGTCCGCGGCGGCATGATGGGCGACGATTTCCACCCAGGCCCGGTGGCGGCGGCTATGGGTCATTGCGAAGGCTGGTCATGAAAAGACCGCGGATCGTTCGGCTAAGTCCAGATAGTGCAAATTCGTTGTTCCTGGCGACGTTGTCCTGTCGCATACTAGTCCGGTGGAAGTGGCCGTTAATTCCGTCGGGAGGCAGATCCGGCCTGCCGCGGGCCGCCACCGGCAGGCCCGCCGCCCGCGGCCCGCTGGGCCGTCCGACCAGGCGCTGCACCGGCTGGCCGGCTGGTATGCGATCGCCCTGCGCCTCGGTGGCGCGCTCCTTTTCACCGCGATAGCCGTGCTGGCCGCGACGACGCAGATCTCCGGCTGGTGGCTGGGCCCGCCGCTCACCGCGCTGTGCGTGTGGTCAGCCGTCTTCGCCTGGCAGGTCCGCCGAACCGGGTTGACGCCGGCCGTGGTACTGGCCGATGCCGTGGTTATCTCGGCGGTGGCCCTCGGACAGCAGCACCTGGTCCCGGCCGTGCTGATCAAGGACAGCACGACCTGGATGCTGCCGCTGGCCTGCACATCGGTGTACATCCTGCAGATCGCGCTGCGGCCGCGGCTCGGGCTGCCCGGCGCCGCGATCGTGGTCATCGCCTACGGGCTCGGTACCGGGCACCCGCTCGATGCCTGGCTCCTGGTGGTCGAGACGATCGTCGCCGCCGGCCTGGTGGCGGTGATTCGTGGCGGCGCGCGGCAAGCGGACACGATCGTCGCCGCCGGCCTGGAGACCGAACAGCAGCTCCGGGCCGAGGAGGCGCGGCGCGCTGACGAGCAAGCGCAGCACCGCCAGCTGCACGACACCTTCCTGTCGACCCTGACCATGGTCGCGGCCGGCGCCTTTGCCGGTCCGTCCCCGGGGCTGACCGCGCAGGCGGGCCGGGACCTGCGCGTGCTGCAAGGACTCGAGGGCGCTCCGGCCGGCCCGGGCGGTCCGGCCGCGTCGGCCGGGCCGGCCGGGCCGGTCGGTCCGGCGCCGCTGAGTGACCTGAGACCCAAGCTGGAGCGAGCCGCGGCCAGCACCGATGACCTGGCCGTACGGCTGAAGCTCGCCCCGGTCACCCTGCCGTCTCCGGTCAGCGACCAGCTCGTCGCCTGCGTCGGGGAGGCCCTGCGCAACGTAGAGCGGCATGCCGGAACGGGCCAGGCCGAGGTGACCGTGACTGGCGGAGCGGGCTGGGCGGTCGTCAAGATCACTGACCGCGGACGCGGGTTCGACCCGGCCGCCACCCCGCCCTCCCGGCGCGGGATCCGTGAGTCGATCACCGGGCGGATGCTGGCCGCCGGAGGCCAGGCCGCGATCGCCAGCCGTCCGGGCGCAGGCACGACGGTCACCGTGAGCTGGCCGGCATGACCGCCTTTCAGCCGACGGCCATGATGTCGGGCCGCTACCAGCGGGCCTTCACCGTCGCCGTGGTCTTCCTGGTCGCGGGCTGGCACCTGGCCGGAGCCGGCGGCCAGCTGCTGCAGGACCGGCCGGCCTACGGCTCGTTCGCCTTCCAGGGCGCCATGTGGCTGGTCATGGCCCTGGCGATCACCGCCGGGACGATCCTCGTCCTGCGCGGGATACCCGGATGGTGTCCGGCCTGGGCGGTCGCCCTGACGGCGCTGGCCGCCAGCACGGCCGCGGCGGCGGCCAGCCCGGCCGGCCAGATGCTGGCGGTCAACTGGGCGTGGGGGAGTACGGGCTGGACGGGCGTGCTCGTGCTGCTCCGCCGCCGGTTCGCCGAGCTCGCGGGTTTCCTCGCCGTCCAGGCCCTGGCCACTCTGGGCGTGCAGGTATGGGA
>JBPCKO010000239.1:0-4241 GCA_051004215.1 Streptosporangiaceae bacterium
CCGTGACCGCCAGCAGCCGGGACTGGCGCATCCGGGGCAGCAGGCCGGGGGTGAGCAAGACCGCGGCTCCGGCGATCACGCTGGCGGCGGCGGCCAGGACGACCCAGCTGAACGGGGCCGCAGGGAAGGGAGCGAACGTACGGTACACCACATACCCGAGGACCGCGACGCCCGCCGTGAGGATGACCAGCGGCAGCGGCCGCCGCCGGGTGCGCCAGGTCCAGGCCAGCGCGGCGGCCACGGTCATCAGGTAAGCGGCGAGGATGAGGTAGGCGCCGTACTGGATGATCAGGGTGGCGGCGCGGGTGGCGGTGCGCTCGAAGGCGAACGCCAGCAGCGCGGCGACGCTGAGCGCGCCGGCCACCGTCAGCGCCCCGGCCGGGGAGGAGAAGCGGCGCCAGGTCCGGGTGAGCAACGTGGTACCGGCGGCACCGTCCCCGGTTTCGCGGCCGAGGGCGAACAACAGCCGGGCGGCGGCGTTCAGGCAGGCAAGCTGCGCACCGAATGCGCTGATCAGCCCGGCGGCGTTGACGGCCGTGCCGACTGCGCTGCCCAGGTAGACGTCGGCGATGTGGACCAGCGGCGCGGGGGCGGCCGCGACGGCGGCGGGGCTTGGGTAGGCGCTGTAGACGATCCAGGTGAAGAAGATGTAGATCGCTGCGGCGCCGGCCAGTGACCAGCTGATGGCTGCCGGGATGGTGCGGGTGCTGCGGCGAGCTTCCTCGCCGAGGGTGGCGGCGCTTTCGAACCCGGAGAACTGGCCGAACGCAGCCGTCACCCCGAGCGCCAGCACCGACAGTGAGACGCCGTGCGGGCTGAACGGGGCAGCGGTGATCCCGTGGTGGTGATAACCGCCGGCTGCCAGCACGGCGATGGCCACCACGGTGATCAGCGCCACCGCGGCGCCTTCGGCGGCGAGGATGACCAGCGAGCTGAACCCGATCGAGGTGTAGGCGAGGCCGAGGGCCAGGGCCGCGCCGGCCAGGCCGAGCCACACCCAGCCCACGTGCACGCCGAACGAGGCCAGCAGCGCCTGGCCGATGTCAGCGGTCGCGGCGTAGACCCCGGCGGCGAAGGAGATGTAGACGAGCAGCAGCAGCCACGCCGACACGAACCCGTATCCGGGGCCGAGCGCGCTGCCGTTGAACGCGTACACCGACCCGGCGGTGTTGAACGAGCGGGTGAAGACCACGAACGCGTACGCCACGAACCCCATCGCCACCAGCGCGAGGACCTGGGCCAGCGCGCCGGGCTCGCCGACGATGCCCGCGATGATCGCCGGGCCGATGATGACACCAGCGGTCGGGCCCTGGACGCCGACCGGGAGGGCGGCCGTGCGCAGGAACCGCAGGCTGCCGCGCCGCAGCGACCGGCCCGGGTCCGTGCCGCCGGTGGCCTCGTCGACCTGGCGGGCCAGCTCGGCGGGGGGCGTCAGGTCGCTAGTCAACAATGGCTCCCGGGTTGCGTCATGCCGCGGGTTCTGCACGGGAAGCAGGAGCGGCACGGTCGTGCTCGCGCCCGCTGCTGGCCACCGCCGCGGGGGTGCCCGCCGACGGGGCGGGAGGATGTGCCCGCAGCAGCCGCAGGCCGGTGACGACCCGCTGCGCGGCCGTGATCGCGACGGCGGCGGTGAATCCCCACACGATCACCGCCGCGTGCTGGGGCAGCACGAATAGCAGGATGTAGACGGCGATGGTCTCGGTGCCTTCGGCCACGCCGCCGACGAAACGCAGGGACCGGTCGTCGCCGAGGCGCTGGCGGCGCCGTTCGGCCAGAGAGGACAGGGCGAGGAACGCGGTGCCGGAGATGTAGTACGCGGTGAGCAGCGCGACGCAGGCCAGCCTCGCACCGGGCACCGCGACCGCCAGGCCGAGAATGATGCCGGCGTAGACGCTGAAGTCTGCGACGATGTCGAGGAACCCGCCAGCGTCGGTGGGCGTCCCGGCCCGGGCGGCCGGGCCGTCCAGCCCGTCGAGCAGCCGGTTGGCCAGCCACAGTCCCAGCGCCACCGGCCAGGCCCGCAGCGCGGTGGCCGCGCACGCGCCGGCCCCGGCGGCCCACCCGGCTGCGGTCAGCGCCACTGGGGGCACCCCGGCGGCGGCCAGCCGCCCGCCGGCTGCATCCAGCGCCGGGCCTAGCGCCGCCCTCATCCGCGAGTCCAGCATTCCGGCTCCTTACCCGGCCGCCGGGCTGTCAGGCACCTGCGCGCCGTCACCGCTCCGCTCGGTGCCGGGCCGGACCCGGGGCAGCGGCAGCAGCACGCGCAGTCCTGCGTTTTCGCGCGGGTCGAGCACGCTGTGCTGGACGCAGGCCGGCACCAGGGTGCCGTCCTCGGGGGGGGCCATCGCGTAATGGCAGGCGGCCAGCCGTTCCTGGGTGGCGCGGATCCGCGGGTCGTCGCTGGCCTGCCCGCGCCGCATCAGGTCCCACGCGGGCTGGACGTCGGCGGCGTCCATGAACTGGTGCATCACGTAGCTGACCGGCCGCACCCGGTGCCGCAGCAAGCGCCGCAACCCGGCCCGGCGGACCGTGCGGGCCGCCCATCTGCCGGCGAGGGCCAGCACTACCGGGTGCGCGGCGGTGATCACCGCGATCCTGGCGGCCAGCACCGCGGCCGGGGTGCCGGTGAAGCTGACCGGCCCGAAGTAGCGGAAGAACGCGTCCCGGACGGCCAGGTCCCGCCGGTCTCGGCCGTCGAGCAGCGGGTACCAGCGGTCACCGGCCCAGAACCCGTACGCGGCCCGGTTGCATCGCACATCCCCGTGCTCGAACATGTGGTAGTCCAGCCGTGCGCCCGCCCCGCGCTCGATCTGCGCCCACACCTGGTCACCGGTCACGTCGCGGTAGTCCTCGTGCCAGCGCCGCTCGTCCCCGACGAACGCGGCCGGCTGGAAGGAGAACATCCCGAAGCCCATGTAGCGGCAGGCGCGGACCACGGCGGCGACCTGGCCCAGGTTGGCCGGGGTGACCGTCATGTTGTGCGCCAGGAAGTACCGCACCCCGTGCTCGCGCCGCAGCCGGGCGAACATGGCCGCGAACCGCTCCCGGTAGGGGTTCAGCGATCCCTCATCCGGGGGGCGGGGGATGCCGCGGCGGCCGAACATCAGCGAGTCGAAGTGGGCGGCGAACGACACCCGCCGCAGCCGCGGCCGCCCGCCGGGGCCGAGCACGAGCCGCTCCAGGTAGTCGTAGTCGACGTCACCGTGGGTGAAGCTCATCGGCTCCCGTCCATGCGCGCGCATGATCGCCAGCGCCGCGGCGTGATCGTCCGGGTCGAGCAGGCTCACCTCGCCGCCGATCAGCTGGGCGTGCGCCCGCGGTCCCCGCGCCAGCCGCAGCAGGCCCATCTGCGCCCGCACCTGGGCGAGCGTGTGCGGGCCATCGACCCGCACCTGGTTGGCGTCGCGGGAGTGATAGCACGGGGTGCAGGCCAGGTTACATTGCGGGAACACGCCGTGGGTGCCCTCACACCCGACCGCGTGCCGGCCCAGCACCTGGCCGGCGGTGCGGGCCGTCTCCGGCAGCCCGGCCCAGCGGCGCGCCAGCGCGGCCGTGAACTCCGGGTCCACCGGCCGCACCGCCCACGCCACTCGGCGGATCCGCGCCCTCACACCCACTGGCGGCTCCCTCCCCGCGCCTGGCCTGGCAGGGTCCGTCTACCCCTGTCCCGGACGCGGCATGTTGTCCGCGCCGGACCATTGCATCGCTCGGATCATCCAGGCCGGGCTTACCTGTCAGCTTTCTGACAGTCCTGGCGGGGTCACTGGCTGGGCTCGTCAGGCGGTGCCGGGGGGCCGTCCCGCTGGGCTGGCCCGGCGGGCGATGCCGGGAGGCCGTCGCGCCGGGAAGGTTCGGCGGGCAGGAACCAGGACCGCCGGCGGCGTTCCGCGACCCGCCATCCCCAGGCTGCCCTGGTCGCCTTCGACGACGACCTCTCTGGCCGCGACGCGCTGGCGGTGCTCGGCCGGGCCCCAGACCCGCCGCCGGGGCCGCGCTCAGCCTCGCCCAGCTGCGCTCCGCCCTCAAGCGGGCCGGCCGGCAACGCAACGTGGACCGCCGCGCCGGGGAGATCCAAGCGGCGCTGCGCAGCGAGCAGCTCGCCGCGCCGGCGGTCCTTAGCCTTGATCCACCGTGTGAATGGCGGCCGGGTGCGGCGCGTCGACGCGAAAGGTGCCCCTTGGCCAGGGACGATGGGAGTTGCTGAAGCTGCCATCACCTGGTTCGAAGGAGCACCTGTCAAG
>JBPCKO010000240.1:0-28653 GCA_051004215.1 Streptosporangiaceae bacterium
GCCTTTTCTTTTTGGCCTGTCCTTGCCACCGCCCTTCGGCATGGCGCCCAGGCCTGGCTATCGGAGCGTCATCTCGCGTCGATCACGAGCCGGGACCGGTCAGCCCCAGGCCTTGAAGTACAGGAACAGGTTCGTCACGATGTTCCCGGTCACTCCGCTCTTCGGCGTGCGCTGCAGCCGCATGAGCTCGGAGTGGCTCTTAGCCATGACGATCTTGTTCCAGGCAGTCTTGCTGGTGACGCCGACGACGATCACGTTCCACCACTCGCCCTGACCGCTGTTAGCGGTCGCGATGATGTGGCTGTGCGGAGGCAGCGGGAGCTTGCCGGTGCCCTTGCCCAGCACGGCCGACAGGTCGATGGTCGAGGGGTGGTCGATGCAGCGGCCGGCGTGCGGGCACTGCAGGGTCGAGGTCTTCGGCGTGAAGCCGAGCGGGACGACGACATAGAGCGGATCGAAGGTGTTGGCGGGCGTCTGGGTGTAGTCGGCGCCTGCTTCGCACGCGGTCCTGGCCTTGCTAGCCGGGGGCCGCTTGCAGATGAAGTTCTTCGTGTATTTGAATGTGACTGTGTGCCCGTCGTACCACCCCTTGGTGGTGCCGACGTGACCGCCCTTCGCGCCTGCCATGGCCATGCCGGTCATGTGCGCCGACGATGCGCTGGACGACGCGAACGCCGTTCCCGACAGCACCGCCAGCCCGACGGCGAGGACACCGGCGAAGGCCATGCCCGCGCGTCGCATCGCGGCGAGGCCAGCTGGTTTGGTCCCAGCCATACTGGTTCCTCCTCGGATCGTGGACGCACTTGATGAGCGTCCGACGTCCGGGGTTCGCGCTGAGCCAGGCGAACGGTTTTACCAGTGGGGAATTACTTTCCCGAGCCAGCCGGGCGGCCAACGTGGCTAGGACAGGACGAGGCCGGCCGCGACCGGGCTGGACGGCGACGGCGGTGCCGTCCGGCCGTGTTCCAGACTGACCGCGAACGCCCTGGTCAGGTGGTAGCCGACCGCGAGCGATCCGATCCGCACCGGCCGGCCGGCCTGCGCCCGCACGTCGAACGTGCCGACCGCGACCGTCTTGCGGCCCGTGGTGATCTGCCACAGCACGTAGATCTGGCGGGCCCGGTCATCGGGCCGCAGCCCGGTAGGAACCACCCATACGGCCCGGTGCCTGACGATCACCCGGGCTGTCGTCGTGGCCGTGCCGGGTGCGATTAGCGCGACTTCGTGGCACGCGTTCGCGCGCACGCAGGCGGCGGCGGGCCGCGGGGCGGGCTCGCTGGCTAGGCGGCCCGCGAGCACGCCGCCGGCGATCAGCGCGATGCCCGCGGCCAGGCTGCCGCCGAGCACCGTCATCCGGCGTCGCCGGGACCAGCCTGCCCGGCCGGCCGGGCCCGGCTGGGTGGCCGCGGGACCCGGCGGGACGGCATTAGGGGCCGGGCGCGATCCGGCGGCCGCGGGGGGCCAGGAACCGGCTGCCTGCGCGGACCGGATCCGGCTGGTGATATCGGCGACCGGCGCGGCTGCCTCCTCGCTGGCGACCGCGGCCGAGATGCGTTCGCCCAGCCTGGCGGGCGGCTGTGCTGGCTCGCCAGCCAGCCAGCTCTCGGTCAGGTCGGCGGCGACGAGGTTGTACCCGGCCAGCGCCTCCTGGCAGTCCTGGCAGCCGGGCAGGTGAGCCATGAATTCGCGTTCGTCCCCGGCATCGAGGGAGTGCAGCGCATGCCCGGCCGCTAGTTCGTCGAACCGCCCGTGCTCGCGCGCCAGGTCAGGCACCGCCCACCTCCTCCCCGGCCGGCTCGGGCGCCAGGCTGGTCCGCATCCGGCGCATCGCCAGGTACATCCGCGTTTTTACCGTTCCCAGCGGGACGCCGGTGAGTTCGGCGATCTGACTTTGTGTATATCCGCCGAAGTAGGCCAGCGCCAGTGCCTGGCGCTGACTCTCCGGCAAACCCAGCAGGGCGGCCCGCACTTCGCCGGCGGCCGATTCCTCGCAGGCCGCCACGGCCGGATCCACGCCGGCCGACCCCGTGTCTCTGCGGCCGGCCTGCGCATCCTGCCGCCGCTGCTCGGCGGTTTCCTTGCGCACCAGGTCCACCGCCTTGTGGTGGGTCAGGGCGAGCAGGAAGGCCCGGACGGTGCCGCGCTCGCGCAGGTAGTTACCTGGTGAACGCCACATCGCGACGAACGCTTCCTGGACCGCGTCCTCGGCCAGGGCCGCATCGGCCATGATCCGCCTGGCCAGCCGGTAGCAGGCGGTGCCGTGACGTTCGTACAGCATGGCCAGCGCTTCCTGGTCGCCGTCGGCCATGCGGGTCACCAGGGCCTGATCGTGATCGCTCTGGTCCGCCACAGCGTCCCGCAGTACCGGCCCCATCAGCCGCGGCACCAGCAACTTCGCAGTGTCATCGCCTCATCCCCCTTCGGACCATTGCAGCACTTCCTGGTGCCGCCCCGTGCCACCACGGGGTCAAAATCGCTGGTCCGCGTTCTGTCCGGGGCCAGCGCCTGGTCTCTGGGTCCGGCCTCGATCCAGCAGTATCGTCACAGCCGGTGAGCGAGGCTCGCGAAACTGTGCGTAGTGGCTATTCGGTGCGGGACGGGCAGGGGATTGCCGGAATTTCGCGGACCCGGAGCCGGGCGAGCTGGATGCCGCCTCACCGGGGCACGAGCCGGTACACTGGTCGGCATGCAGCGCGCTGGCCTGACGACGACGCCGGAGAACGTCCCGGCGCGCTGACTCTTGCCTGTCACCAAAGCCCGGGGCGAGTGCCCCGGGCTTTCGCGTGCGGTCACTCGCCTGTATCCACGTCAGGAGACCGCTATGCCCGACCACCGCAAGCTCGGCCGCGAACTCGGCCTGTTCGGCTCCGATCCGCTGATCGGTCCCGGACTGCCCTACTGGCTGCCCGACGGCGCCATCGTCCGGCACGCCCTGGAGGAGTACATCAGGGCCGCCGAGGTCGCGGCCGGTTACCAGCACGTCTACTCGCCCGTGCTGGCCAAGCGCGAGCTGTATGAGCTATCCGGGCACTGGTCGCATTACCGCGAGGACATGTTCCCGCCGATGGATGTCGGCGGTGACCAGCTCGTCTTGCGTCCGAGCCTGTGCCCGCACCACGCGCTGATCTTCCGCTCCCGCGGCCGCAGCTACCGCGAGCTGCCGTTGCGCATCGCCGAGCTCGGCGGGATGTACCGGGCCGAGCTGTCCGGGGTGCTCGGCGGGCTGACCAGGGTACGGGCGATCCAGCTCAACGACGCCCATATCTTCGCCACCGAGGATCAGGTGGCGGCGGAGGCGGTCGCCGCCCTCGCCATGATCCGGCGGGCCTACCGCGACCTGGGCATCAGCGACGCCAGGTACCGCTTGTCGCTGCCCGGGCCTGGCGGCAAGTACGTGGCCGGACCGGGTATCTGGCAGCGGGCGGCGGACGCGCTGGCCGGCGTGCTCGAGGAGTCCGGGCTGGAGTTCGAGGCGGAACAAGGAGAGGCCGCCTTCTACGGGCCGAAGATCGACGTGCAGGTCGCCGACGGCGCCGGCCGCGAGTCCACCCTGTCCACCGTCCAGGTCGACTTCTACCAGCCGGAGCGGTTCGGCCTGCGCTATATCGGGCCTGACGGGTCCGGCCATCGGCCGGTCATGGTGCACCGGAGCATCATCGGCAGCCTGGAGCGAGCCGTCGCGCACCTTCTCGAGCACCACGGCGGGGCGTTCCCGCCCTGGCTTGCCCCGCTGCAGCTAGCGCTGCTGCCCGTCACCGCCGCCGAGCTGCCGCCGGCCCGGGCCGCGGCGCGGCAGGCGGCCGGGCTGGGACTGCGGTGTGAGGTTGCCGAGCCGGACCGGGGCGGGCTGGCGGCCAGGATCCGCGCGGCCAGGCTGGTGCCGTACCAGGCGGTGATCGGCGCTCGCGAGGCCGCGGCCGGGCTCCTCGCGGTGCGGCTGCGCGACGGCCGGCGGCTTGACCCCATGCCCGCGGCGCAGGTGCTGGCCGGCATCGCTGGGCAGGCCGACGCGAACCGGCCCGGGTTGTGGGACGGCCAGGCGAGCGCGGCGGCCTGATCGCCGCGATTCGCGGGCCGGACGGCGAGGATCAGCCGTTAGGGCCGGGTCCCTGACCGGCCGGGACCGGGTGCCGGGGTTCGTAGATGGCGAGTTCGCTGCCGTCTGGGAGGCGGATCGCCGACAGCAGCCCCCAGCCCTGGTCGGTGACCTCCTGGGTCGCCGGCACGCCCTTGGCCGCCAGCTCCGCCAGGGTGCCGCGGATGTCGTCGCACATCAGATAGAGCTGATGCTGGCCGCCGGCCCCGGCCGGGTGCACGGCAAGCTCAGCGGGCGGCAGTGCGAAGATCGGCCAGCCGCCGCCGGCGTCGACGCTGGACAGCCCGAGCACGTCGGCGAAGAACCGCCGGACCGGATCGGCGTCGTCAGAGAAGACGATCGCGTGCACTCCTGTGATCATGGGCCGACTCTAGCCGCGCCGCCTGGCCAGGACACGGTGATCGCGATCGGGCCGGCCGCGGCGGCTGCGGTTCGACGGCTCGCGGCTCGGCGGGAGCGGGAGCGGGCCACTTCCGGCAGATATATCACCGGCCGGGCCCGGCCGCGGCCGCCGCCTGGGCGCTCCGGGCCCGGTAAGCGGCCGGCGGCACGTCGCTCGTGATCGGGATGCCGCGCAGGAAGCGGCCGTACTCGGCCCGGTACGCGGTCGTGCGGGCGGCGGTGACCTGGGCGGCGCTCAGCCCGTCGCAGGCCCGCAGCGCCCCGGGTCCCGCCTGCCCGCGCCTGGCCACCTCCTGGCGGACGGCAGCTGTGCAGCGGGCCAGGCTGGGGCCGCTCAGGTTGACCACGACGGCCGCCGCGATCACCGCGATCACCACGAGGCCGCCGAGCACGAATGCCCGCCGGGGGAACGCCGGGTAGATCAGATCGGCCACCGCACCCGCTTTCAGCCGGAAACTATGTTCTCGTACCGGTAAGAGCGACTGTTTCATCTCGCGACGGGATTGCGCCAGTGGTCCGGTGATCTAGCCGGCGCTTTCCCGCCTCCGCCGACCAGCGAGAGCACGCGGAACGAGTGGTTCCGCGACCGTCCGCGGCGAGGTGATCGAGGGGGACGTGGCCGGCTACCACTTCTACCCGGGACGTGCCCGGGTGCTCGGCCGGCTGGCGCAGGCCGGGCTGGCGGTCACCGCTGAGGACTACACTCCGGCGGACGGCTGGGGTGACCGTCATTTCCTGCCGCGACGGCTCGGCTAGCGGGCAGGAGCTAACCAGCTGCTGGTGCGGACATCCGGTTGATGACCGGACCCGCCCAGAGCGGCGGCGAGATTCGGGTAAACCGGCAGCCAGCGGTCGTGACCGGTCAGCGTGAACACCCGGAGCGCCTCGCTGCCTGGCGGCACGACCAGCCGAAGATCAGCGTTCCTGGACGCCGCCTGCTGGCAGGCCAGCGCCAGGTAGTGAACTCCGGCGGCGCTGCACCGGCTGGTCGCGCTCAGGTCGGCGACCACCGAGCGCACGCCGCCGTCAAAGGCGGCGAGTACTTCCTCGCCGACCTTCCAGGCATTGGACAGGTCAATGACGGCTGGCAGCGCCAGTACGATCACGCGTTCACCCCGGCCCGCTGGCCAGTCGGTCACGGCTAGTCCCTTCCGTGCATCGACAACCGCGGACGGCTCAGCTACCCACCTGACGGGACTTAACCGGCTCGCTGCCCCTTTCGCGCCAAGGGCCGGGAAAGGGAGATTCTAGTTGCCTCTGCCCGTCATGCATGAGTCGTCGCCGTGCGGGCATCGGTATGCGGTGAAGGCTGACGTACCCGGCCGGCGCCGTCAGCGCCGCGGGGCGCCGGGCCGCGGGGCGCCGCCGGCGCCGCGGGCGCCGGCCGGAACGAAGGGCAGGCGAGGATGCAGCTCAGCGCGCGCAACCAGCTGAAGGGCACCGTCCAGAGCGTCACCTCAGGCGCGGTCATGGCCGAGATCACGGTCGACGTGGAGGCGGGCGTCATCACCGCCGCGATCACCGATTCCTCGCGCGAGCGGCTGAACCTCCAGGAGGGCGATCAGGTCGCGGTGATCATCAAGGCCACCGAGGTCATGATCGCCACCGAGTAGCCCGGCCCGGTGCCGGTCCTAGCTACTCGGTGGCCGCACCGGTATGGTGTGCCCCGCTAGTTTTTGCGGCGCGCCTTGGCGGCGAGCTTGCCCGCGTGGTCGGGCACGTAGCTCTGCAGGTCTTTCGGCATCCGGATGTACCCCTGGGTGGCCGGCCGGTGCGGCAGCGCCAGCTTGGCGGGCTGCACGTCCTGGTAGGGGATCGTGGTCAGCAGGTGGGCGATCATGTTGATCCGAGCGCTGCGCTTGTCGTCGCTCTCCACCACGTACCAGGGCGCCTCGACGATGTCGGTGTGCACGAACATCTCGTCCTTGCTGCGCGAGTAGTCCTCCCATCGGGTGATTGATTCCAGGTCCATGTTGGACAGCTTCCAGCGCCGCATCGGATCGTCCAGCCGGGACCGGAAGCGGTGCTGCTGCTCCTCGTCGCTCACCGAGAACCAGTACTTGCGCAGCAGGATCCCGTCCTCGACCAGCATCCGCTCGAACAGCGGGCACTGGTGTAGGAACCGGGCGTATTCCTCTTTCGAGCAGAATCCCATCACGTGCTCGACCCCGGCCCGGTTGTACCAGCTCCGGTCGAACAGCACGATCTGGCCGCCTGCGGGCAAGTTCCTGACGTAACGCTGGAAATACCATTCGGCCTGCTCTCGCTCGGTCGGCGCAGGCAGCGCGACGATCTGCGCGATCCGGGGGTTGAGGTACTGGGTCACCCGCTTGATCGTGCTGCCCTTGCCGGCCGCGTCCCGGCCCTCGAAGACGATGACGATCCTGGCCCGCTCGACCCTGACCCACTCTTGCAGCTGCACCAGCTCGGCCTGGAGCCGGGCCAGCTCGCGCTCGTAAAGCTTCTTCTTCAGCTTGCGGACCGGGTCGCGGCGGTCACCCGGTTCCACGTCTTGGCCGGAGTCCGGGCCGGCCTTGCCGTTCACGGCCCCGTTCCCGGAGCTGGCTCCGCTCGCGCTGCTGCTGCCTGCCTTGCTGCCCTTGCCGTGACCCGCCACCGCCGCACCTCCTAGGCTGGCCCGCAACGATTGTGGCCGGGGCCTGACTCCATTGGTACCCGATTTGGTTCTGCCGTCCAGTCCAGGCTCTCCTCCAGACCACGGCCCGTCCAGGCCACGGGCCCGTCCAGACCGCCGCTCGGACGGCAACCGCCCGGGCCGATCAGCGCACCATTTCATGATCACGGAGA
Organism: Streptosporangiaceae bacterium; assembly: GCA_051004215.1. Lineage (GTDB taxonomy): Bacteria > Actinomycetota > Actinomycetes > Streptosporangiales > Streptosporangiaceae > Chersky-822. The sequence continues at coordinate 7,307 of JBPCKO010000240.1, forward strand.
CTCTTCCGCGCACTCTGAATCAATGGGTGAAGTTGTTATCGCGATAGCACGGTAAGCCTTACCCAATGATTCAGAGTGGGTGCTGGAACGCGGTGCGAGGGGCAGGCGGGGGCGGCGTGCGGCCGGAGGAGAGCGGGGTGCGGCCGGAGGAGAGCGGGATGCGGCCGAGGAGGGCGGCCGGCGGCGGGAGGAGGGCGGGGTTCGGGTGGCGGTGGCGGTTACGTCAGGGGGTGGTCCAGATCGCGCCGCCGGTGTTCCAGGCCGGGTCGCCCAGGTAGCCGCGGGCGATCATCGTGACGAACTGGTATACCGCGTCCTCGGCGGGGTTCAGCGGCCCCGGTACGGCGTGCGGCGAGCTCAGCCCGCGCTGCACGGACTCGCAGGCGGCCCAGTCCTGCCGGTTGGTCAGGTCCCAGAAGTCCATCGCGTAGCTCGGGTCGAAGCCGGGCTTGCTCGTCGCCTCGGGCGCGAACGCCCAACTGCACTCGATCCTGGTCCGGTCCGCGGCCAGCGGCGTCAGCCGGTGCACCATCACATAGTCCGGGTGCGGGCTGATCAGGATGTTGGGAAACACGTTGACGTACACGACCGTGCGCAGCCCGGCCGCGTCCAGGCCGCGCAGCGGGACGCCCTGGCTGGTGCCGTCGAGCGACATCGTCGTCATGCCTGGCCGCAGGTCCATGTTGCCGCCGACCCAGGTGCCCGGCTTGTCGTAATTCTCTCCGCTCTTCGGCGGGCTGACCCGGCACAATTCCGGGTGGATGGACGGGCAGTGGTAGCACTCGTGGTAGTTCTCGGTGAGGATCTTCCAGTTGGCCGACGAGTCGTACTCGTGCGTGCCTGCGGTGACCAGCCTGCTCATCTCATACGGCGCGAGCACCTCGTCCAGGGCCCGCAGTCCCTCATCCAGCGGCGCCGCCTCGCCGGAGCCGTCGACGAAGATCAGGCCGTTCCATTCGGCGCAGGGCAGTTCGATCAGCCCGAACTCCTTGACGCTGAACCCGCGGCTGCCCTTATAGCCGGCCGCGGCCCTCAGGTCGCCCTTGAGGTCATAGGTCCACGCGTGATAAGGGCAGATGATCATCTTCTGGCTGGTGCTGCCGCCGCACGGCAGCAGTTCGTGGCCGCGGTGCCGGCAGGTGTTGGCGAACGCATGCAGCACGCCGTCGTCGTCCCTGGTCAGCAGGACGCTGCCGGTCCCGGTCGACTCGGCCCGCTGGTCGCCAGGGCTGGCGATCTGATCGCTGCGACCGACGCAGAGCCAGCCCCCGCCGAAGAAATTCTGCCGCTCCCACTCGAACACGGCCTGGTCGGTGTAGGCCGCGCGCGGCAGCATCCGGCTCTGGCCGAACGGCTGCAGTGAGCGGGCGAGAGCCGCGCGGTCAAGCGGGGCGGGCGGGTGCTGCCGCTGGCCCGGGTGCTGCCGCTGGCCTGGGTGCTGGCGCTGGCCTGGGTGCTGGCGCTGGCCTGGGCGCTCGCGCTGCCCGGGGCGGGGAGGGTCGGAGGGCCGGGACGGGCTGGCCGGCTCAGGGAACGGGCTGGCCGCCTCGGGTGACAGGCCGGCCGGATCGGGTGACGGGCTGACCGGATCGGGTGACAGGCCGGCCGGATCGGGGGACGGGCTGGCGGCGGGGCCGGAGGCACTAGCGCTCGTGACACCAGGACGCTGACTGACCATACAGTCAATGCTAAATGGTCCGCCACATCGTGTCCAGGCCAGGTTCACGCCGGAATCGCCGCATGTCAACGGTCTGTCCGGAGGCCGGAACGGGCGCTAGCGTAACCGTGTGCCCGCCAGCCTGATCGTCACCGCAGGCGTCACCGTGGCCGCCAGCCCCGAGCAGGTCTGGGATCTGGCCGTCGACTGGTCTCGCCAGGGTGAGTGGATCTGGGCGACCAGGTCACGCGGCGGCCGCGGCGCCGGCGCCGCCGTGACGGCCAGGACCGGACTCGGCCGGGCCGGATTCACCGACACGATGCTGATCACCGAGTGGGACCCGCCGCGGCGCTGCACGGTCACCCATACCGGAGCCATCGTCCGTGGTGAGGGCATCTTCGAGGTCCGGCCGCTCGGGCCTGACCGGAGCGAATTCCGGTGGAGCGAGCGGATCGTACTACCAGAGCCGGTCGCGGATCTGATCCCGGCTGGGGCCGAGGCGGCCGTGACCAGGCTCGCGTATGCGGTGATCGCGCCACTGGCCAGGGCCGGGCTCGGCTCGTCGCTGGCCAGGTTCGCGCGGCTCGCCAGTTCGGGGTTAGCCGGGCCGGGGCCGCCAGTTCGGGTTAGCCGGGCCCGGTTAGCCGGAGCGGGTTAGCCGGACCGGGCGGCCGAGCCGACCGCGGCCTGCTCCTGGCCGCTGCCTTTTCCCGCGCCCGACCAGCAGCGCACGATGTCGCGCATCGATAGCAGGCCAGTCACTTCGCCCCCATCGACCACGATCAGGTGCCTGAACGCCCCGGCCACCATCGTCTGGGCGGCCCGGTCCAAGGTCCAGTCAGGGGACGCGAACACCACGTCGCTCGTTCGGTGATCGGACACCAGCTCGGCGTCAGGGTCCTGCGCGGCGCCGAGTGAGTTGAGGATGTCGCGTTCGGTGAGGATGCCGATGCCGGACCCTTCGTGGTCGAGCACGACCGCGGCCCCGACGTGCTGGGCCGACATCATCCGCGCGGCCTGACGGAGCGTGTGCGCGGGTCCCACGCTCAGCACGACCCGGCTCATCCCGTCTTTCACCTTCATGATGCGATCACTCCCCGATCGTCGAACCGAAGCGAACTTCCGCGGCCGGTGGCGCCGGTGCCAGCGCGAGCGGCAAGCTTGTGCACTTGTGATGCTCGCTAGTCCAGCATCACTCAAGTGCCAGCCGGGGGCAAGGGCGCCGGCGCGCGGCGGCTATGAGGCGGTCGGGCCCGGGCGGGGCGGGAGTGGCCCCGGCGAGGGAATTAGTTCTGGGCGGGGGCGCTCGCGGTCAGCAGGCCGAGCGCCTCAGCGTGCAGCTGGCCGTTCGTGCACAGCACGTTGCCGCCGTCCGGCGTGGCCTGCCCGCTCAGGTCGGTGAAGATGCCGCCCGCCTCGGAGATGATGATCTGCAGGGCGGCCAGGTCCCAGAGCGTCACCTCGGCCTCGGCGGAGATGTCCACCGCGCCCTCAGCGACCAGCACATGGGACCAGAAATCGCCGTAGGCCCTGGTCCGCCAGACCGACCTGGCCAGGCCAAGGAAGTCCTCCAGCCGCCCGGCGGCCTCCCAGGTGGCCAGGTCAGAGTAGGAAAACGAGGCGTCGGCAATCCTGGTGACATCGGATACCCGGCAGGGCGCCGCTTTCGTCAGCGACTTGCCGGTCCAGGCCCCGCCATCCCTGGCCGCCCACCAGCGTCGGCTGAGCGCGGGCGCCGAGACCACGCCGACGACGACCTCTCCCTCGGCCATCAGGCCGACCAGGGTCGCCCAGACCGGAACGCCGCGGACGAAATTCTTGGTCCCGTCGATGGGGTCGATGATCCAGCAGCGCGGGCTGCTGCCGGTCTGGCCGTACTCCTCGCCGAGCATGGCGTCCCTGGGCCTGGCCCGGCGCAGCACCCCGCGGAGCGACTCCTCGGCGGCCAGGTCGGCGTCGGTGACCGGGGTCAGGTCGGCCTTGGCCCGCACGGCGAGGTCGAGCGCGCGGAACCTGCGGATGGTGATGTCGTCCGCGGCATCCGCCAGGACGTGCGCGAACCGCAGGTCGTCGTCGAAACCCGCCATGCGGCCAAACGGTATCGCTAATCGGGCACACTGACCACGACCGGACGGGCCGATGCCGCCCGCGCCGGCCCGGTCAGGATTGGTCGATTCCCTGGATGCTGCGCAGCAGCCGCCGCAGGGAGTCAAGCCGGGCGGTCAGGGCGGGGCTGTCCTGGGCCGGGACCCACTGGCCGAGCGCGCAGCCCTCGCCGAGATGGTCGCATCCCGGCTGGCAGTCCGCGGTGCCGTCGGCCAGGTCGCCGAACGCCGCCACCACCCGGTCGGCCGACATGTGGCCGAGCCCGAAGCTGCGCAGGCCTGGCGTGTCGATGATCCAGCCGCCGCCGGGCAGCGCGAGCGCCACCGCCGATGACGAGGTGTGCCGACCGCGCCCGGTCACCGGGCTGACCGTTCCCACCGCCCGGTCGGCGTCCGGGATCAGGGCGTTGACCAGTGTCGACTTGCCTACTCCGGAGTGCCCGACGAGCACGCTGACCTGGTCGGCCAGGACCGTGCGCAGGCCGTCGAGGGCCGTGTCGGTCAGCGGGCGGCCGAGCACGATGAAGCGGACGCCGAGCGGCTCGTAGACCGGGAGGATCGACTCCGGCCCGGCGAGATCGGACTTGGTCAGGCAGAGCACCGGATCCAGGCCGGCGTCGTAGGCGGCGACCAGGAAGCGGTCGATCAGCCGGAGCCTGGGCGGCGGGTCGGCCAATGCGCAGACGATCACGAGCTGGTCGGCATTGGCCACGATCGCCCGCTCGACCGGGTCGGTGTCGTCGGCGGACCGGCGCAGCACGCTGCGCCGGTCGGCCACCCTGACTACCCGGGCGAGCGTGCCGGGCGCGCCCGAGACGTCGCCGGCCAGGTTCACCGTGTCGCCGACCACGATGGCGGCCCGCCCGAGCTCGCGCGCCTTCATCGCGGTGAGGATTTGGCCCGTCGCCAGCACGCAGCGGTACCGGCCCCGGTCAACCGCGGTGACGAACGCGTCCACGGCTTCGGCGTGCGCTGGCCGGCGCCTGGTGCGAGGCCGGGAACCGCGCCCGGCCCTGACCCGGACGTCGTCCTCGTCCAGGCCGTCGTGCCGGGCGCGGGCGGCCATCACGCCGGCGCCAGCAGGCCGGTCCAGGCGGCGGTGAATCCGGGGAAGGTCTTGGCCACGGTCGCCGCGTTGCGCACGATCAGGCCGTCGGTGACCAGCCCGAGCACCGCGGCCGCCATCACCAGCCGGTGGTCATCATGGCTGTCGAACCCGTCCCTGGCCGGGTGCAGCGGAGCGGGCCTGATCCGCAGGCCGTCCGCGGTCTCGGTCACGTCGCCGCCGAGCTTGCCCAGCTCGGCCGTCAGGGCCGCGAGCCGGTCGCTCTCGTGCCGGCGCAGGTGCCCGATGCCGGTGAACTCCGACGGCGAGCCGGCCAGCGCGGCGAGCGCGGTGAGCACCGGCGTGAGCTCGCCGACCTCGGACAGGTCGGCAAGCACGCCGCCGATCCGGCCGGAGCCGCGCACGGTCAGGCCGTCGGGGCCGTGCCGGACGCTGGCGCCCATCGAGACGAGCAGCTCGACGATCCGGCTGGCCGGCTGCAAGCTGCCACACGGCCAGCCCGGCATCGTCACCTCGCCGCCGGTGGCCAGCGCGGCGGCGAGGAACGGCAGCGCGTTCGACAGGTCGGGCTCCACCTCGATCCGCCCGGCGCTGACCGGACCCGGCCAGACCCGCCAGGTTGGCTGGGTCTCATCCTGGCCGGCGGTGTTGCCTGGCCCCTCGACGCGCACCCCCGCCGCGCGCAGCATCCGGACGGTCATCTCGATGTGCGGCGCGGACGGGACCGGCGGGCCGCGGTGGGTAATCCGCACCCCGGAGCCAAACCGCGCGCCCGCCAGCAGCAGGCCGGAGACGAACTGCGAGGACGAGGAAGCGTCGATGCTCACCGCGCCGCCTGGTACCGCGCCGTGGCCGAGCACGGTGAACGGGACCGAGCCGGTGCCGTCGTCCTGGATCTCCGCGCCCAGCTCGCGCAACGCGTCAAGCAGCGGCCGCACCGGCCGCCTGGCGATCCGCGGGTCGCCGGTGAACCGCACGTCCGCCCGGCCCAGGGCCGCGACGGGCGGCACGAAACGGAGTACCGTGCCGGCGTTGCCGACGTCGATTCCGGCGCTGGCGTCCTCACCAGGGCCGACCGCAGGCGGCCGGGCCAGGGGCGGCTCGACCCGCCACTCGTGCTCGCCCTCATCGATGCGGCAGCCGAGCGCGCGCAGCGCGCCGGCCATCAGCCGGGTGTCCCTGGCCGCGAGCGGACCGTTGATCAGCGTCGGGGAGCTGGCCAGGGCGGCGATGATCAGCGCGCGGTTGGTCATCGACTTCGATCCGGGCAGCCGGACGACCGCGTGCACGGGGCTCGCCGCCCGCGGCGCCGTCCAGTCGGCGGGCCGCGGGGCGGGTCCGTCCTGACCGGCTTGATCGCTGACCATGCAGCAAGGTTATTGGCTTCGCCGGCGCCCTGCCCGGTGGCTGGCCAGCCGCCCGCCGCCAGGCCACGGGGAGCCGGTCGCGAAGGGCCCAGCCAAAACTGCGGGTTGACCAATGTTTGACGAGCCGCTGACCTGGCTATGAACAGCGTCAATCCGTTGTTCAGGTGGTCGGGTCAGCCCCGGTGATCCCGGCCCTGGCGCAGGTCACGAGGACTGCGGCCAGACGACGGCACCTCGGCCTAGCCGAGCGGCCGCCCCCGGTCTTGCGAAGTAGCGAGGTGAGTGCCCGTGTGCGGCCGGTACGCGTCGGCGCGATCGCGCATCGAACTCCTGGAGGAGTTCGAGGTCCAGCGCGACCGCGTCGATGAGCCGCTGCAGCCGGACTACAACGTCGCGCCGACCAAGTCCGTCTACGCGGTCACGACCCGCGTGCCGCGGGGCCAGGACGAGACGGCGGAGCACGACAGGCCCGAGCCGGCCAGGGAACTGCGGGTGGTGCGCTGGGGCCTGGTGCCGTACTGGGCGAAGGACTTGTCCATCGGCAGCCGGATGATCAACGCACGGGCCGAGACCGTCAGCGAGAAGCCCGCGTTCAGGAACGCGTTCGCCCGGCGACGGTGCTTGCTGCCGGCCGACGGCTATTACGAATGGCAGCAGCCTCCGGCCGGCACGAAAGGCCGGAAGCAGCCGTACTTCATCTGCCGGCCCGACCACGGGACGCTCGCGTTCGCCGGCCTGTACGAGCTGTGGCGGGATCGCGCACGGCCAGAAGACGACCCGGCGGCCTGGCTCTGGACGGCAGCGGTGATCACCACGTCCGCACCCGACGAGCTCGGCGAGATCCACGACCGGATGCCGATGGTGATCGACCAGAAGAGCTGGACCGACTGGCTCGACCCGGCGAACACCGACGCGGCCGACGTGCGGGCCCTGCTCGCGCCGGCCGCCGAGCACGGTCTGATCACCTATCCCGTCTCGCTGGCCGTCAATTCGGTCCGCAACAACGGGCCCGAGTTGCTCAAGGAAACCGAGCCGGTGTCACCGGGGTCAGGAGGAAGCAGCGATGCCTGAGGTCATTCTGGCCGAGCGGGAGAGCGCGGGCGGTGCGGCCCCGATGGATCCGGCCGCGGCGCGCGAGCGCCTGGGCGAGATCAGGGACGAACTGGACCGGTCGATCGCCGTGCTGACCGGGGTCTACGAGCCGCTGGCGGCCGAGTACCCGACTGACCCCGCTGACGCCGGCAGCAACCTGGCCGAGTCTGACCGCGCGGAGGCGATCCTGACCGCGGCCAGGCAGCGGCGCCTGCTCGTGCTCGACGCCATGGCCAGGCTGGACAGCGGCAGCTACGGGCAGTGCCTCGAATGCGGCAAGCCAGTGCCCGAGGGCAGGCTGGAAGCCAAACCAGAGGCGGCCCGCTGCCTGGCCTGCCAGTCAAAGCGGGACGGCCGGGACAGGCTGCGGCGGTAGCCGCCCGCCGATATTCCGCCGGGGCCGCCTGGGCGACCCCGGCGGAATGAAGGCGGACTCGCGCGTGTTGCAACGCCCGTGCCCATAGCTGGAGCAAGCAGGTGCGCAGCCGCGCCATCGGACACGGCCAGGCCCAGGTACGGCGACACCAGGGTGGCCGTGCGATCGGGGCGTGCACCCGGCAAGGTATTCTCCGCCCGAGGCGGCTGGCAGCCCAGCCGGAGTCGGCCATGCATGGCGGAGGGGGTGGGTCCGGTACCTGAGACAGAGCAGAGGCGCAACGAGCGCTTCGAGCGTGATGTCCTGCCGTACCTGGATCAGTTGTACGCGGCGGCGATGCGGATGACCCGCAACCCAGCCGACGCCGAGGACCTGGTGCAGGAGACGTTCGCCAAGGCGTACGGATCGTTCCACCAGTACCAGGACGGCACCAACCTCAAGGCGTGGCTGTTCCGCATCCTGACCAACACGTTCATCAACAGCTACCGCAAGCGCCAGCGCGAGCCGCAGCGGTCGGGCACCGAGGAAGTCGAGGACTGGCAGCTGGCCAGGGCGGCCTCGCACTCGTCGTCCGGGCTGAAGTCCGCGGAAGCCGAGGCGCTTGAGGGCCTGCCCGACTCCGACGTGAAGGAAGCTCTCCAGGCGCTGCCCGAAGAGTTCAGGATCGCGGTATACCTGGCCGATGTCGAAGGATTTGCCTACAAAGAGATCGCCGACATCATGGGAACCCCCATCGGCACCGTCATGTCGCGGCTGCACCGCGGCCGGCGGCAGCTTCGCGACATGCTGCAGGACTACGCGACCGATCTCGGCCTGGCCGCGGCCGCGCAGCGGCAGTCACCCGCTCAAGCGCCCGGGGGGGATGCCTGATGAGCTGCGGGAGTCCGCACGAGGTGCCGTGTAGCGAGGTCCTGGACCGGGTGTACAGCTACCTGGACGGCGAGATGGACCAGGTGTCCTACTCCAAGGTCAAGGTGCACCTGGAAGAGTGCGGTCCTTGCCTGCGGGAGTACGGCCTCGAGGAGGCCGTCAAGCGCCTGGTGCACAAGCACTGCGGGCACGAGCAGGTCCCGGCGGACCTGCGGCAGAAGGTCCTGACCAGGATCGAGGCTGTGCGCCTGCAGATCGACGCCGACTAGCCCGCGGCGGCTTTTTCCGCCGCCCGGATCCTGGCCGGCCGGCGCCATTGTCCGGCGCGCCGGACAGGCTGTCTTGCTGTCACTTTCACGATGATCTGCTGGCAATGCGCCGGAGTCCGGCGCTGACTGCCGTGATGGCGTTACTCTGAGTGGCGAAACGCACGCGGTTAGGTCAGCGGGGAGGACATGGGCAGGCTTTCCTGGGCCACGTGGCTTTATATCGCTGTCGTTGCCGCGGCGGCCGCGGCCGTTTTCGCGCGCCTGCCGGCGGGCGGTTTCCCGACCGGATACTGGGTTATCTGCGCCCCTCTCGCGCTCCTTTTCCTGATCTGTGATTCCACCCCCACCTTGCTCGGCGAGCGTCAGGCCGCCTGGTCGCCCAGCTCGGCCGCCACGCTCGCGGCCGTCGTGCTGCTCGGCCGCTACGGCGCGATCGGCGCGGCCATGGTCGGCTCGATCGCCGTGTGCAGCGTCCGGCCCTTCGTCCCGGTCGCCGAGCGGCTGTTCAACGGGGCCATGTACGCGGTCGGCGGGTACGCGGCCGGCGCCACGTTCGATGCGCTCCGCGGCCACCCCTTCATCGTGCTGAGCCACGTCGGCGTCGTCCTCACAGGCGAGATGACGCCGCACGTACTGGTCGGCGACAGCGCGTCGCTGCGGCCATTCGCGGCCGCGGCGGCCGTTCAGGTGCTGGTCAACCACGGCCTGCTGTGGGGCATGCTGCGGGTCGACCGGCACAGCCGGGCCGCGGCCAAGCAGTCCGCGCCCGGCTGGAGCACCCCGCTGCTGCTCGCCTCCGACCTCGGCCTGGCCGCGCTCGGCCTGATCATCGCCGCGCTGTGGACGGTGCTGGGGCCGTTGTCGACCGCGGTCGTGCTGGTTCCGCTGTACGTCGCCCGGTGGGCGATGGGCCAGTTCGCCGAGCAGCAGAAGGCCCATACGGCGACATTGCGCGCGCTCTGCCAGGCGGTGGAGACCAAGGATTTCTACACCCGCGGGCACAGCGAGCGGGTGTCCCGCGGGTCCGGCATGATCGCCCGTCAGATCGGCATGCGGCCGGACCGGTCCGAGGCCGTCAGGTTCGCCGGCATGCTGCACGACGTCGGCAAGCTCGGGGTGCCGACGAAGGTGCTGCAGAAGGAGGGCGGCCTGACCGAGGAGGAGTACGCCGCCATCCAGCTGCACCCGATGCGCGGCCTGGAGATCGTGCGGGAGATCGGCTTCCTGAACGAGGCGCTGACCGGGATCATGCATCACCACGAGCGCATGGACGGCCGTGGCTACCCGATGGGCTTCGCCGGGCACGAGATTCCCGAGTTCGCCAGGATCATCGCCGTCGCCGACGCCTTCGACTCGATGACCTCGACCAGGGCCTACCGGAAGGCCAAACGGATCGGCGATGCCGTCACCGAGCTGCGCAAAGGCGCGGGCACGCAGTTCGACCCCCGGTTCGTTGACGCGTTCATCGCCGCCCTCCGCCGGGAGGGCTGGGTATTGCAGGAACCCGCCGAGCCGCGCGGGCACGAGGTGCTCACCTGGAAGGACCACGACGACCCGATAGCGCCGCTGCGGATCGCGGAGACCATATGAGGCACGCCAGGGTGAGCCGGGCGGGCGGCCAGCGGCGGGCAGGCCGGCCGTGATCCCGGCATGACAGCGCGGAGCGCCGAGCAGCGGTGGCAGGCGTGGCAGGCCGTGGACACCGGCCGGCTGGTCCTGCTCACGCTGGCCTCGCTGCTGATCGTGGTCGCGCTGACCAGGTTCGGGGTGGTAGGCCCGATGCGCCCGCAGCTGGCGATCGCGTTCGGCCTGTACATCGCGTTCGGCGAGTTGCTGCGGCTGGCCCTGCCAGGCGGCCGCGAAGCCGCGCCGATCGCGATGTCGGCGGCAATGTCCTACGCGATGGTACTGCGGGTGCCCGCGAGGGAGGCGCACGCGGGCGGGTTCCCGCTGGCCGTGGCGACCCCGCCCTTGCAGATCGTCCTGGTCGCGGCCCTGGGCATGGCGCTCGGCTCGCTGCCGCATATCGCGGCCGGCCGCCGGGCCGGGGCCGACGGCATGGCCGCCCGGCTGCTCGCCGTCGCCGTCGTCGCGTTTGCCTTCCATCAGCTCGCCCCGGGCCTGATGCACTCGGCGTGGCTCGCGTTCGCCGTGATGGGCCTGCTGGCCCTCTTCGGATGGCTCATCGAGACCGTCATCTCAGCGATCATCAGGGCCGACGACCTGCGCGCGAAGTACTCGGTCACGCTGACCGACGAGCTCGGGGTGCAGTGGCGGCTCGGCCTCGCGGTCGCGGTGTCGGCGATTATCGCGGTGTTCGGCGTCGAGGTCATGGGCGTGGCCATGCTCGCCGTGTTCGCCGGGCCCTTGCTGGTCATCCAGCTCGCGTTCCGGCGTTACGCGGGTATCCGGGCCACCTACCTGCAAACGGTCCGGGCGCTCGCCCAGGTCACCGAGGTCGGCGGGTACGTGGAAACCGGCCATTCGCGCCGGGTGAGCCGGCTCGCGCTGGCCATCGGCCGCGAGCTCGGCATGCCGGAGCCCGACCTGCTGAACCTGGAGTACGCCGCCCTCATGCACGACATCGGCCAGCTTTCCCTGGCCGAGCCGGTGCCAGGTGGCGCGACCCTGCTGGTCGCGTCGGCCGACGCCCGCCGGATTGCCGAGTACGGCGCCGAGGTGATCAGGCAGACCGGTGTCCTGGACACCGTGGCCGAACTGGTCAGGTGCCAGTGGCTGCCGGCCGCCGGCGGCCCGAAGCCGCCGCCGCTCGGCAGCCGGGTTATCCGCGCCGCGAACGCCTTCGACGACCTGGTCAGCGGCTCGGCCGACCGCGACAGGACCGCGGCCGCGATCGACCGGCTGAAGCTGGACGCGGGCACCGAGTACGACCCGGTGGTCGTGGCCGCGCTCGCCGCGGTCACGGACCGGCTGCCGATCACCCGCCTGTGACCGGGGGCGCCGTGGTGCCGTAGGCTGCCCGGCGTGCCGGAATCAGTCTTGATCGCGAACCGGGGCGAGATCGCCCGCCGCGTGGCCAGGACGGCCCGGCGGCTGGGCATCAGGACGATCGCCGTCTACTCCGACGCCGACGCCGGCCTGCCGTTCGTGACCGAGGCCGACGAGGCCGTTCCGATCGGGCCGGCCCCGGCAAAGGACAGCTATCTCAACGCCGACGCCCTCCTCGCCGCGGCCGAGCGCACCGGCGCGCGGTCGGTTCACCCCGGATACGGCTTCCTGGCGGAGAACGCCCCATTCGCCCGTCGCGTCATCGACGCGGGCCTGACCTGGGTCGGCCCTTCGCCGGACGCGATCGGGGAGATGGGCGACAAGATCAGGTCGCGCAACCTGATGGCGGCGCACGGGATCCCGGTCGCCCGCGGCACGGCCGAGCCGATCCTGGATGCCGCCGACGCCGTGACCCACGCGGCGGCGATCGGCTACCCGGTCATGATTAAGGCCGCGGCCGGCGGCGGCGGGATCGGCATGACGATCGCCGCCGACGAGGCCGGCCTGCGGGCCGGCTTCGAGACCGCCCGCTCCCGCGCGGAGCGGTTCTTCGGCGACGCCGCCATCCTCATCGAGCGCTACATCGCCCACGCGCGTCACGTCGAGGTGCAGATACTCGGGCTGGCCGACGGCCGGGTGATCGCGCTCGGCGAGCGCGACTGCTCGGCCCAGCGACGGCACCAGAAACTGGCCGAGGAGACACCGTCCCCCGGCGTAGGGCCGGCCCTGCGCCAGGCCATGCTCGCGGCCGCTGTCAAGGCCGGCGAAGCGGTCGGCTACCGCGGCGCCGGCACGGTCGAATGCCTGGTCGACCCGGGCACCGGCGAGTTCGTCTTCCTTGAGATGAATACCAGGTTGCAGGTGGAGCACCCCGTGACCGAGCTGGTGACCGGCATAGACTTGGTTGAGCAGCAGTTCAGGATCGCAGACGGGGATCCGGTCAGCTTTGGCACCGACGCGGTGCGGTCGCAGGGCCACGCCCTCGAACTGCGGATCTACGCCGAGGACCCGGTCCGCTTCCTGCCGAGCCCCGGCACGATCACGCGGTGGCGCGAGCCGGCCGGCGAGGGCGTCAGGGTCGACTCCGGCTACGCCGAGGGTAACGTGGTGACGCCGCACTACGACCCGCTGCTGGCCAAGCTGGTCGTGCACGCGCCCGATCGCGGGCAGGCGCTTGAGCGGGCCAGGGCGGCGGTCGAGGCGTTCGAGGTGACCGGGCTGAAGACGAATCTGCCGTTCCACGCCGAACTGCTGCGCAGTGGCGAGTTTGTGAGCGGAGACTATGACACGTCGGTGGTGGACCGCCTGCGCCCGCGGCGCTGATGGCTCTGAGTCAGGGAGGTGCGCGTGGCTGAGATCCGCGCGGAAATGGTGGCCAACGTCTGGAAAGTCGTCGCCGCCGAAGGAGATAGCGTCGTCGATGGTGACACGCTGGTCATCCTCGAGTCGATGAAGATGGAGATCCCGGTCCTGGCCGAGAGCGAGGGCAGGATCACCCAGCTGGCCGTCTCGGAAGGCGACGTGATCCAGGAAGGCGACCTGATCGCCGTCATCGAATGAGCCCGGGCCCTGACCGCCCGGGCTCGCGCGAGCCAGGCGGCAAGCCGAAGCCAGGCCGGAGCGCGGCCAGCCTGGCGGCCGGCTTGCGCGCCTCGATCACCGCCGAGGTCACGCCGGCCGACACCGCCGCCGAACTGGGCAGCGGTGACCTGCCGGTGCTCGGCACGCCCCGGTTGCTCGCGCTGGCCGAGGCCGCGTGCGGGGCCGCGGTGGCCCCGCAGCCCACCCCCGGCCAGACCACGGTCGGCACCGCGGTCTGGCTGGAGCACAAGCGGCCGAGCCTGATCGGGGCGGCGATCGAGGTCGAGGCCGAGCTGACCGAGGTCGACGAGCGCCGCCTGGTCTTCAACTTCATCGCGTACGGGCCCGGCGAGGGCGACGAGGCGGTGATCGGGGCCGGCCATGCCGAGCGGGTGCTGGTCGACGCGGACCGTTTCCTCGCCCGGGCGCGCGGCGCGGCCCCGGCCGGCGGCTAGCGGCTCAGCGGCTGGCGGCTCAGCGGCTGGCGGCTCAGCGGCTCAGACTCCGGTGGTCGAGCGCGGATAGGCGATCGCCGGGTCGGTCGCCACGTTGACCAGGTACGGCACTCCCGACTCGAACGCCCGGCGCAGCGCCGGCCCGATCTCCTGCGGACTGGTGACGAGCTCACCGGCCCCGCCGAGGGCGGTGACCACCTCGTCGTAGCGGCATTCCGGCTGCAAATCGGCGGCCACGTCATAGCCGTACAGGGCCTGCATGGGGTGCTTCTCCAGCCCCCAGATGCCGTTATTGCCGCAGATCATCACGACCGGCAGCTGGTGCCGGACGCAGGTGTCCGCGTCCAGCAGCGAGAAGCCGGCCGCGCCGTCGCCGAGCAGCAGTACGACCTGGGCGCTGGGCCGGGCGATCCGGGCCGCGATCGCGTAGCCCAGGCCGGTGCCCAGGCAGCCGTAAGGACCGGGATCCAGCCAGCCGCCCGGCTGCCGCGACTCGACGTACTTGCCCGCGTAGCTGACGAAGTCGCCGCCGTCGCCGATGACGACCGCGTCCGGTTCGAGCAGCGGCGCGAGCTCGCCGTAGATCCGCATCGGGTGGATAGGGTAGGCCTCGCTGGCCAGCAGCGGGGCGTCCGCGGCCATGGCGGCCCTGGCCGCCTCGGTCAGCCCGGGCAGCCAGTCATCCGCCCAGCGCGGCCCGAGTCCGGCCCGCTGGGCCGCGCCGACCAGCCCGGTGAAGAAGGCGGTCAGGTCGCCAGCCGCCGAGGCGGCCAGGCTGAGGTGCGTGGCGACCTGGCCGGGGGAGTCCGCGACATGCACGACGGCGGCCCGGCCGGTCCCGTTCTTGCCGCCGTACTCGCCGTAGCCGAGCCGGAAGTCCAGTGGCGTCCCGGCCACGATGACCAGGTCGGCCTGGCCGAACGCGACCGACCGGGCCCGGGTGACCAGCAGATCGTGGCCGGCAGGCAGGATCCCGCGGCCCTGGCCGTTCGCCACCACCGGCAGCCGCAGGTCCTCGGCGGCCGCCCGCGCGGCCGCGTCCGCGCCGTCCAGCCAGACGTCCGAGTCCAACACGAGCACCGGCCGGGCGGCGCCGGCCAGCAGCCGGACGATCTCGTCGATGTCCCCGGGTTCGGGCATGCTGGGGCCGGCGGCCTGAGCGGCCGCCCCGGCGGCCGTCTGCGTGGCCGGGGCCGGCGCCCCGGACCCGCCGGGATCTGGCGTGCCGGGATCTGGCGGGCCAGGCTCTAGCGTGCCGGGCTCTGGCGTGCCGAACATCGCCTCCAGGGCGACGTCGAGGAAGACCGGGCCCCGGTGGCTGGCGCAGGCCAGGTCAAAGGCCTCGCTCACGGACCGGCCGACCGCCGCCGGGGAGTGCTCGGTCCAGGCCCGCTTGGTGATCGGGCGCAGCAGCGCCGGGTGGTCGAACTCCTGCAGGCTGCCAGCCCCCCAGCGGTAGTCGGGGGCCCGGCCGCCCAGCACGACCACGCTGGACCCGTTGAAATGAGCCGTGGTGATCGCGCTGATGCCGTTCGTGACCCCGGGCCCGGCGGTGAGCACGGCGAAGCCAGGCGTCCTGGTCAGCCGGGCGGTCGCTTCGGCGGCGAACACGGCGGTCTGCTCGTGCCGTACGTCGATGATCGGCATGGGCGGATCGGCCTTGACCGCGCCGTCGTAGACCGGGAAGACGTGACCGCCCGACAGGGTGAACATGGTGCGCGCGCCGTGCGCCCGGGCGGCCGCGACGGCCTGTGCGCCGCCATGGCCGGCCGGCTGCTGATCGGTGGACATGGCGGGCACGTTACCAGGCCGCCGGCGGCGATCAGGAGCGCCGCCGGCCACGCTCAGGAGCGCCGCCGGCCGCGGTCAGGAGCGCCGCCGGACGGGTGCGATGATGGGGTGTGCCGTTCAACGACCTGGCCCGCCGGGCTCAGATCGCTCCCTCCGACCTGGACTGGCTGCACGCGCTGGTATCGGACTGGGAGCTGCTGGCCGACCTGTCGTTCGCCGACCTGACGCTCTGGGCGCCGCTGTCGGCGGAGAACTCGTGGGTCGCGCTGGCCCAGGTCAGGCCGACCACCGCGCCGACCGCGCTGCCCCATGACGTCGTCGGCTCGGTCCGGGCGGCGGGGGAGCAGCCGCTGCTGGCGACCGCGGTAGCGGAGGGCCGGATCTGCCGGGAGGGCGACCCGGAGTGGCGGCGCGGCGTCCCGGTCCGGCACGAAACCATTCCGGTCTGCCGGGACGGCCGGGCGATCGCCGTGATCGAGCGGTCGACCAACCTGGACTCGGCCCGAACGCCGAGCCGGATGGACCTGGCGTACCTGAAGGCGGCCGACGACCTGGCCCAGATGATCCCGGCCGGGCTGTTCCCTTGCGCGGCCCGCCCGCCCGCCAGCTTGCACTCGCCGCGGGCCAATGACGGCATCATCAGGCTGAACCGGTCAGGCAAGGTCACCTATGCCAGCCCGAACGCCTTGTCCGCCTACCGTCGCCTGGGCCTGGCCGCCGACCTGGCCGGCCGTGAGCTTGGGCCGCTCACGGCCAAGCTGTGCGCGAGCACCAGGCCGATCGACGATTCGCTGATGATGGCGGCCAGCGGCCGGGGCCACCTGGAGACCGAGGTCGAGGCAAACGGAACGGTCGTGCAGCTGCGCTCGCTGCCGCTGATCGTGAACGGGACCCGCGCGGGAGCGCTGGTGCTGCTGCGGGACGTGACCGAGCTGCGGCACACCGAACGCGAGCTGCTCACCAAGGACGCGACGATCAGGGAAATCCACCACCGGGTGAAGAACAACCTGCAGACGGTGGCCGCGTTGCTGCGGCTGCAGGCGCGCCGGGTGCGGGCACCCGAGGCGTCGGCCGCGCTCGATGAGGCGGTTCGCCGGGTCGGCTCGATCGCGCTCGTACACGAGACGCTGTCGCATGCGACTGCGGAAGCGGTGGAGTTCGACGACATCGCGAGGAGTATCGCCGCGACGGCCGGCGAGCTGTCCGCGCCGGAAGCCAGGGTCACGCCGGTGCTGACCGGGAAGTTCGGGGTGCTGTCGGCGTCGGTCGCTACCCCGCTGGCGCTGGTGCTGACCGAGCTATTGCATAACGCGGTCCAGCACGGGCTGGCCCTGCCCGGAGGTCCAGCCACCGGCACCCTGGAGGTGGCCGCCTGCCGCGGCGAGGATCAGCTGTCCGTCACCGTGGCCGACAACGGCACCGGGTTTCCTGACGGCTTCGACCTGGACGCGACGACGAGCCTGGGCTTGCAGATCGTCCGCACGCTGGTGATCAGCGAACTAGGCGGAACGCTGTCGATCGCCGCCCGGCCGGACTGCGGCGGCACGGCCGTCACCGTCCAGCTGCCGCAGCCGGCCGCCGATCAGCCCGGATAACCGGCCGGTCGCGGCGCGGCAGCGCGTCGTCGGGTCAGGCGCTCGCACCCACGCGAGCGCGCCGCTTCAGCGCCCGCCGCTCATCCTCGGACAGGCCGCCCCACACGCCGGAGTCCTGACCGCTTTCCAGCGCCCACTGCAGGCAGGCCTCGGCGACTTTGCAGCGCCCGCAGACTTCCTTGGCCTCATCGATCTGGACCAGGGCCGGGCCCGTGTTCCCGATCGGGAAGAACAGCTCCGGGTCGACGTCACGACAGGCGGCGTAGTTGCGCCAGTCCATGCGTTCCACTCCTCTGCGAGGCTCGGCGGTCTTGTCCTGAACCGCCGCCTCCGTCGTGCTTGTGAATGAATTCACGAGCTATATCGTATGTCGGGATTGCTACAAACCCGAGTTAAGGCTCATTGCGGAACGGAGTCTTCACCCCGATCCGTCTCCTGGATGACCGGCCAGGCCACGCTCCGTAGACACTGCCCCGTCGTGGACACTGCCCGCGCAGATATCGCCCGCCTTGGCCGGGCACGCGAGCGCGCCCCAAGCCAGGAGCGGTTTCAACCCTCCCAAGTTCAGCGATCAAGCGCAAGACCCTGAGACAAAGGTTAGGGCGGATTTCGGTGTCAGATCAGTCACATGACGGGCATGATCCGAGCGCCGGTTACGGTGCTGCCTTCCGCGCGCCGTCCGTTTCGCCGGGTTCCGCCGGCCAGCCGACGCCGGGGCGCCGCGGCGGGGGGTCGGGCAGGGGGCCGCGAAGAGAGGTCGCGTACCGAGGTTAGGCCACGACGCGAAGCGCCTTGGGGACCGAGCGGAATACCACGGCCTGACGTTCTCCCACGTACTCGCCGTCGATCTGGAACGCGATCGGCCGGCTTGCGCGCATGCGGACGAGGGCCTGGTCGTGCCAGGCCAGCACCTGGCGGCCACGCAGGTCGTGGTCGCGGCTGGCGGCCAGCATCCGGCCGATCGCGCCGAACGTGCTGAACGTGGAGAGCTTGCGCAAGGCGAACAGGTCGAGGCCGGTGTCGAACCCGGCCCGCGGAGTGGCGTGCACCTCGCGAGTGCCCAGGTAGGTCCAGGGCGCGGCGTTGGACACGATGCCGACGAACACCGGGTCAGGAGCCGGGCCGTCGTCCGGTTCGAGGCTGATGCCCGGGTGCCGGCGGTCGGTCAGCCGGTAGAACTGGCGCAGCGCCAGCCTGACCCAGAGCGCGGGGGTCACCGTGCGGCCGTGCGCCCGCAGTCCCTGCACCGCCCGAACGACCTCGGCGTCCAGGCCCAGCCCGGCATTGAACGTGAAATACCGGCCCTCGGCCATGCCCAGGCCGATCGTGCGCTCCCGTTGCTCGGCCAGGCAGCGCAGGATCTGGCCGGTCGCGTCGACCGGGTCGCGGGGCAGCCCGAGCGCGCCGGTGAAGACGTTCGCGCTGCCGCCGGGCAGGGCCGCGAGGGCGGGCAGCGCCGCCGGATCGGGCGGCTCGCCGCCGGCGGCGTCGAGGATGCCGTTGACCGCCTCGTTGGCCGTGCCGTCGCCGCCCAGTGTCAGCACCAGCCCGAACCCGCCCGACCTGGCGGCCGATGCGAGCTTCGTGGCGTGGCCCCGGTAGCGTGTCTCGATGACTTCGAGTTGAACGGCGGACGCCAGGGCGGACGCGATGACGTCCCGGCGCAGCGGGGTCGTGGAGGTTGCACGTGGGTTCACGATCAAAAGGGCGCGCACGCGATCAGGCTAGCGCTGCCGCGCCGGCCGCCCCGCAGGCGCATCCGCCCGCAGGCCAGGCGGCCCGTCCGGTCACGGTCGGGCTGGCCGCCGTCATCGAGGCGATCCAGGCAGCCGGCGTGCTGGCGGCTTCGGTCTACGCCGGCGTGCAGGCAATCCAGGGCAAGTCATACCAGAACTCGAGCGGGATCGCGCTGACCCTGATCGGCATCGGGACCGCCGTCCTGCTCGCCCTGGTCGCGCTCGGGCTGGCCAGGGCCCGCCGGTGGAGCCGCACGCCGGCCCTGCTGACCCAGCTCTTCACCGGCATTGTCGGCATCTACCTGGTGCAGGGCGACCGGCTCTGGATCGGCGGGCCCGCGATCGCGCTCGCCGTGGCCGGGTTCGCGGCCCTGCTGGCTCCGCCCAGCCTGCGCGTGCTGACCGCGGGCCGGCCCGGCGCCCCGTAATCCCGGCGACGTGAGCTGGACGTTTAGTCCTCGGTGGTCAGGCCCTCGCGTAGCTGGGTGAGCGTGCGGGCGAGGAGCCGGGACACGTGCATCTGCGAGATCCCAAGCTCGGTCGCGATCTGCGACTGGGTCATGTTGCCGAAGAACCGCAGCAGCAGGATCCGCTTTTCCCGCGGCGGCAGGCGCTCGAGCAGCGGCTTGAGCGACTCGCGGTACTCCACGCCCTCCAGTGCCTCGTCGACCATGCCGAGCGACTCGGCGACCGCCGGGGCGTCCTCGTCCCCTGAGTCGGGCGCGTCGAGCGAGACCGTGGAGTAGGCGTTCGCCGACTCCAGTCCTTCGAGCACGTCCTCCTCGCTCATCTGCAGGTGGGTCGCCAGCTCGGCCACCGTGGGCGCGCGGCCGAGACGCTGGGCCAGGTCGCCGATCGCCTTGGTCAGCGCGAGCTTGAGCTCTTGCAGCCGGCGCGGTACCCGGACGGCCCAGCCCTTGTCCCTGAAGTGCCGCTTGATCTCCCCGACGATCGTCGGGGTGGCGTAGGTGGAGAACTCCACCCCGCGGCCCAGGTCGAACCGGTCGATGGACTTGATCAGCCCGATGGTGGCGACCTGGGTCAGGTCGTCGAGCCACTCGCCGCGGTTGCGGAACCGGCGGGCCAGGTACTCCACCAGCGGCAGGTGCAATTCCACCAGCTCGCCGCGGATCCGCAGCCGCTCGGGATCCCTTTCGGGCAGCGCGGCCAGGCGCACGAACAACTCCCGCGCGTGCCCACGGTCCCGGACCGCGTGCTGGATCCTGATCGCGCCGGAAAGCTGCTCGGCCCCCTCGTCCAGCTCTTCGGTGATCAGCTCCGCGACCGCGATGACCTCCTCAGCACCGGTCAGCGCCTGCCCCCCGGCTGGCTCCGCCGTCATCGTCTCGAACTCATCGGTCAAGGCGACCTCAACTTCCCCCGTCATACCGACCTCGATGAATCACGGCCCTTGCGCAGCACGATCGCGAGCACGTCACCCGGCCCGGCCTGGGCGTCGACGCTGCCTGCGAGCGCGCTGAGCACGGTCCAGGCGAATGTGTCCTCGGCCGGTACCTGCGGGGCCAGGCACCGGACCGAGACGCGGATCGTCATGGCGTCCTGGCCGAGCATGAACGCGCAGTCCAGGTCGCTGCCGGGGATGGCCTGGCTGAGCAGCATGGCGCAGGCCTCGTCGACCGCGATGCGCATGTCTTCGATCTCGTCGAGGGTAAAGTCGAGCCGGGCGGCGAGCCCGGCGGTCGCGGTACGCAGGACGGACAGGTAGGCGCCATCGGCGGGCATCTTGATGGCCACCTGATCACGATTGTCTTGCTCGGGGGACCGCTTTCTTGCCGAGGCCGCAACTCCACGCCCGCGTACTGACCGCTCGGCGTGACTGTTCGTCTCGCCAGAACGCCCCTGCACGTCGGCCAGGGTCTGGCTAACGGACGAACTCATGCCCTGCTCGGTCACCTGTGCCCCCTTTGGAAACGACCGGATGTCGTTGTTCCCTTACGGCAGATAGCGGCTTGTACCTGCAACCTATCCTGGTTACCGCGACGGCTGACAATCCGCCGCAGCGGCTCGCGGGTTGCCGGCCGGGTCGGGCCGGGCAACCGCGCGGGCGCGGCGATCGTCCCCCGTCCAGCCCCTGTCGCGTCTCCCCCGAATGTCTGCGGCGATCTTGCCGATCGCGGCTAACGACAACAGACAGTACAGGTCCGCTACTAAGGGTGATCAAGCGGGATCGCCCCGTGGTCGATCTGTCCCTCCCGGCCGGTTGCGCAGCTACTGGCCAGAACGCCAAAAGGCCAGGACGGACAGGCTGTCCATCCTGGCCCTCGGCGAGCGCGGACCGGGCCGAGAGCCTGGCCGGATCGAGCGCTCCAAACTCCTTTGTCTCCCAGAGGGTCTTGGAGATCCCGTCAATCTTTCCC
>JBPCKO010000241.1:0-9747 GCA_051004215.1 Streptosporangiaceae bacterium
ATGTACAAGCGGGAAGAGGACGGGATCGTGCTGGTCGACCAGGACCGCTGCCGCGGCTGGCGGATGTGCGTGTCCGGCTGCCCCTACAAGAAGGTGTACTTCAACCACCGCACCGGCAAGGCCGAGAAGTGCACGATGTGCTTCCCGCGCATCGAGTCCGGCCAGCCGACGATCTGCTCGGAGACCTGCGTGGGCCGGCTGCGCTACCTGGGCTTGTTCCTGTACGACGCGGACAAGGTGCTCGAGGCCGCGGCCACCCGCGACGAGCAGGACCTCTACGAGGCGCAGCTATCGGTCTTCCTCGACCCGCATGATCCGCAGGTGCAGGCCGAGGCGGGCCGGGCCGGCATCCCGGCCGACTGGATCGTCGCGGCGCAGCGCTCGCCGGTCTACGAGCTGGCCGTCCGGCACCGGGTCGCCCTGCCGCTGCACCCGGAGTACCGCACCCTCCCGATGGTCTGGTACATCCCGCCGCTCTCGCCGGTCGCCGACGTCGTCCATGCCGCCGGCTACGACCCCGGCGACCCCGACCAGGTCTTCGCCACCATCGACGCACTGCGGATCCCGGTCGAGTACCTGGCCAACCTGTTCACCGCAGGCAAGACCGATACCGTGCGCACCGTGCTGCGCAAGCTGGCCGCCGTGCGCGCGATCCAGCGGGCCGGGCAGCTCGGGCTGGACCTCGATGAGAACCTGCCCGCCTCGGTCGGCGCGAGCGCCGAGGACCTGGAAGACCTCTACCGGCTGCTCGCGATCGCCAAGTACGAGGACCGTTACGTCATCCCGCCCGCGCACGCCGAGGACGCCGGCGCCCTGATGGGCCAGCACGAGCAGCTGTTCTGCAGCCTGGACGCCGACGGCGGGCCCGGCATGGGCGGCACCGGCCCGCACGGCATCCAGAGCTACCAGCCGGGTAGCCCGGCCGAGGATCACAGCTTCCGGGCCGACGACGGCCGGACCCGCTTCAACCTGCTCGGCTGGAACGGCCAGGGCAGCGCCCCGGGCCTGTTCCCCGACCGGGGCAGCTCGTGAGCACCGGCCAAGGCGCAGTCAGCCCCTACAAGCTGGCCTCAGTGCTCCTGCAGTACCCGACGCAGGCCCTATTCGATGGCATCGGCGAACTCGACGCGGCCGCGGCGCAGGCCGCGCCGAAGGCGGGCCGGGAAGCCTTCGCGCGGTTTCTGGGCTGGCTGCGCGCGACACCGCCGACCGCCGTCGGCCAGCACTACGTCGAGACATTCGACCTGCGCCGCCGCTGCGCCCTGTACCTGACCTACTACCGGTACGGTGACACCCGCAAGCGCGGCATGTCGATGCTCACCTTCAAGACCGCCTACCGTTCTGCCGGGTTCCAGCCCAGCGACGAGGAGCTGCCCGACTACCTGCCCATGGTGCTCGACTTCGCCGCGCTGGCCCCGCGCGGCGAAAGGCTGCTGCGCGCGCACCGGGCCGACCTGGAGCTGCTGCGGCGCGGGCTGGAGCAGGCAGGCACTCCCTACGCCGACATCGTCGCCGCGGTGACCGCGCGGATGCCGAAGCTGGGGCACCGCGAGGCCAGCCTCGTGCACGCGGCATGGGAGGCCGGGCCGCCTCGCGAGGAGGTCGGGCTCGAGCCGTTCGCCCCGCCCGAGTACCTTTCCGGTTACGGGCCCCGGACATGACCACCACCACCGCAGAGCTGTTCTGGTGGGTCGTCCTGCCCTACCTCGCGCTCGGGGTGTTCGCCGTCGGGCACGTGTGGCGGTGGCGCTATGACCAGTTCGGCTGGACCAGCCGCTCCACGCAGCTACAGGAGCGGCGCATGCTCAAGTGGGGGTCGCCGCTGTTCCACTACGGCACCTTCGCCGCCATCGGCGGGCACGTCATCGGCGTGCTCATCCCGCAGCGGTGGACCGAGGCGGCCGGCATCCCCGAGAACGCCTACCGGTGGTTCTCCGCCGGGGCCGGGACCCTGGCGGCGATACTCGTGATCGGCGGCGTGGTCGTCCTGGCCACCAGGCGGCTGTTCGTGCCGCGGGTGCGCGCCACGACCGCGCCCATCGACTATGTCGCCCTGATCCTGCTGCTGATCGTGATTCTCACCGGCATCGCACCCACGATCGGGGTCAGCCTGCTCGGGCACGGCTACGACTACCGCACCACCGTGGCGCCGTGGTTCCGCGGCCTGTTCAGCGGCTCCCCGGACGTGCAGGCGATCGCGCACGCTCCGTTCATCTACCAGCTGCACGCCACCGCCGCCTGGGCCATCTGGATGGTCTGGCCGTTCAGCCGGCTCGTGCACGCCTGGAGTTACCCGCTGTGGTACCTGTGGCGGCCCTACATCGTCTACCGCCGCCGCCGCGCCGCGCCACCCGCCGAGCCCGGCACCAGCGGCCGCCGCTGGCGGAAGATCGGCGTGCGCTATTAACCCAGGCCGGACCGCTGCCAGGCGGCAAAGCCGTGCGGCGACCTCGTTAGCATCGTCGCGGGCGCGCAGGCTCCCCCGCGGCATGGGGTCCCTGCCGTGGCGGAGCTGCCCAGGCGCTGCCAGTGCGCAGCACACGAGAACCCGGCCCGAGGAAGGAAGGACAGCATGCAGAAGCTCTCCCTGGACGCGCTCGCGCGGGAACTGCTGGAGCGGGCAGCCGGCGCTGCCGGGGGCCGCGCCGCGCAAACCGTCATCGGCGGCCACGAGAAGGTGCTGCGGCAGACACTCATCGCCATGGTCAAGGACGCAGCGCTGACCGAGCACGCCAACCCGGGCGAGGCCAGCGTGCACGTGCTACGCGGCCGGGTCCTGCTCGCAGCCGGCGGCCAGACCTGGGAGGGCAGGGACGGCGACCTGCTCATCATCCCAGACTCGCCGCACAGCCTTCAGGCGCTGCAGGACTCGGTTGTGCTGCTGACCGTCGCCAAGCACCCGTAACCCTCGCCCTGAGACCGGCCGGTGCAAGCCGGCGAACAGCTCCCGCAACCGCCCCCGCACCCCTGCGGGCCCCACCCCGATGCCACCAGCGGACGCGCGATCACGACATCTTCAACGGGCCCCGCAGCGGCAGCCTGCTCGCCGATGACCTGTCCGGTCCGGCGGTGGGCGAAAAGAGCCTCGACGAGCTGTTGGACGTGGCTTGCAGGCCGTACTCGTGGGGCCACCGCCGGGTTGGGCCTCCCCAGCGCGGACGAAGGTCGTTCTGTCCATGCGGGCGATCGGCCCGGGGGCCGGATGAGTGCTGCAGGGTTCTCGGCCGAGAGGCGCGCCGGGCATCGGGCGTTCACAGTGCGATGGCCGCGAGCGTGCCGATGAGGATGAATGGCCCCAGTGGCAGGTGGCTGGTGCGGGTTGCCCGGTGCAGGGCCAGCAGCGCCCCGCCGTAGATGGCGGCCAGGGCGAACGCGGCAAGGGTGCCGGTGAGCAGCGCCTGCCAGCTGATCCAGCCGAGCGCGGCTCCGGCGCTGGCGGCGAGCTTGGCATCGCCCAGGGCCCAGGCCGCCCGGCCTGATGACCGACAGGGCCAGGTAGAAACCAGAGAGGGCGGCGCCCTTCGGCAGGGCCGGTCAGCGGTCCTGCCGAACCTGTGGGTGCCGAAATCCTATGCCACCAGGCGATACTCATGAATCACGCCCCCGGCGCGGTCACGCCGCTGAACCCGGGAATGGTCCAGGTCGGTGACGCCGTCGGGCAGCGGGCGCAGTGGCGCGGCTTGCTTGAGGGTTCGGTGCGGCCGGTGGGTATTGTAGAAGTTCTCGTACTCGCGCAGGACGATCATCAGGTGCCGCTTGTTCCAGATCAAGGTCCGGTCAAGCAGCTCACGGCGGCAGCTGCCGATCCACCGCTCCATGACCGAATTCATCCGCGGCACCTGAACGGCGGAGCGGACAATCCTGACGCCAGCGGCCTGGAACACGGCTTCGAACGCGGCGGTGAAGCTGGCGTCCCGGTCATGCAGCACGAACTTCACCCGCGTCCCAGTGTCCTCCAGGTCCATCAGCAGGTTCCGGGCCTGCTGGACGACCCAGGCCTGGACGGGGTGCGCGGTGGCGCCAAGGATCCGGACGCGGCGGGGGCCGTGCTCGATGACGGCCAGGACATAGACCTTGGCGCCGTTGAGCAGGTCGGCGGTGAAAAAGTCCAGCGCCAGGATCCCCTGCGCCTGGGACCGCAGGAACTCCGCCCAGCCAGGTCCGTCCCGGCGGGGCGCCGGATCGATCCCGGCGCTCTTGAGGATCTGCCAGACCGTGGATGGCGCGACCGCGATGCCCAGTCCGGCGAGCTCGCCGTGGATCCGCCGGTAGCCCCAGGACTCGTTCTCCCCCGCCAGCTGCAGCACCACAGATCGCACGTTGCGGCGCACCGGCGGACCGCCGGAGCGGCCACGGCTCGACACGCGCGCCCACCGGCGGCGCACGATGTCGCGGTGCCATCGCATGATCGTGCCGGGAGTGACGATGAGCCGCATCGCAGCGAAGCGGTCGACGGGCAGTGTCCCGGCGAGCAGCGCCAGCCACGCCCGGTCCAGCCACGTCAAACGCGAATGGGCCCGCGGCCGCTCGCGCTGGGCGACAGCTAGCTGATGGCGCAGCATCAAGATCTCTGCGTCCTTCCACCACGACTCCCGCCGCGACAAGCCCAGCACCGATACCGCACGGGACACCATCAGGAAAATCAGCTTCAAGCCCACAAGCCGAAGATCATCCCACCTCCGGACTGACCAAGGCCTGCCCGCCCGGTGCCCGAACGCGGGACCGAGCCGACCGCGATCTGCAGAGCATCTGCCCAGGCGGCGCAGGTTTTCGGCACCCACAAGTTCACCCGGGGCCTGCGAGTCGCCCTGTCCATCCAGATTTGCAGGCCAGCATTCCCAGGCTCAGTTTCTCGCGCTCTGCAGCCGCCGACGGACCGATTACCGTTGACTGCGTGACCGACATCCTGGAGCGTTCCGACGGCCGACTGCCACCGGAGGTGGCGGCCGAGGTCGCGCGGCTGCGAGCGGAGAACGCGCGGCTGCTACGACTGCTGGGGCTGACCGGCGAGCAGGCCGGGCCGCCGCGCGCGGCGCAGGCCGGGTTTTTCGAGGCGCCGCCCGGGCCGGTGCACCACGGCTCGCCGCCGGAGCAGAAGGTGGCGTTCTTCGGCGCGCTGTTCGCCGCGCGCACCGATGTGTACGCGGTCCGCTACGACAACCGGCGTACCGGCAAAGCCGGGTGGATGCCGGCCACGCGGGGCGGGTTCCGCAAAGGGGTGCCGCACGGCCAGCGTGACTACCTGCCGCTGACCGCCGGCGTCCTCGCCGCGCACCTGTCGGGGAAGACGCACGTCGGCTTGTACCCGCTACTGGACGGCGATGCCTGCTGGTGGCTGGCGGCCGACTTCGACGGACCGGACGCGATGATCGACGCGCTGATGTACCTCAAGGCCGCCAGGGCGCTGGCGGTGCCCGCGGCGCTGGAGGTATCCCGGTCCGGGGTCGGCGCGCACGCGTGGGTGTTCTTCACCGGCCCGGTCCCGGCCGCGACCGCCCGGCGGCTGGGCACCGGGCTGCTGCGGGAGGCCATGGCGCTGCGCGGCCGGATGAGGCTGGCCAGCTACGACCGGCTGTTCCCGTCCCAGGACCTGCTCCCCTCCGGCGGCGTCGGCAACCTCACCGCCGCGCCGCTGTTCAAGCCCGCCCGCGACGAGGGCCGCACCGTCTTCATCGACCCGGGCACGCTGGAACCCTACGCCGACCAGTTTGCCTACCTGTCGTCGCTGGGCCGGATGAGCCCGCGCGAAGCCGACCGCGCCGCCAGCCAGGCGGGCCGGGTCGCGGTCGGCTCGGAGGTGACGCGGCTGGCGGCCGCGGTGTCCACCGAGACCCGGCCAGTGCCCGCCCCCGTCGTCCATGCCCGGCTCGGTGCCGGGATCCGGCTGGAGCAGGCCGAGCTGACACCCGGCCTGGCCACCGCACTGAGACATGCCGCGTCGATGCGCAACCCGGTGTTCGACGAACGGCAGCGCATGCGTGCCTCCACCTGGAACGTGCCCCGGTTCCTGTCCTGTTTCGACGAGACGATCGACGGCGGCCTGATCCTGCCCCGAGGGCTGGCCGCCAAGGTCGCGTCGTTCGCGGAGGACGCTGGCAGCCGGCTAGAGATCACCGACGAGCGGTCACCCGGCACCGGGCAGGGGCTCGCCTTCGCCGGGACGCTGACCGGCATCCAGCGCCAGGCCGTCGACGAACTGGCGCGCCACGAGCTCGCGGTTCTGGTCGCGCCCCCGGGTGCGGGCAAGACGGTCGTTGCCTGCGCGCTGATCGCCGCGCATGGCACATCGACGCTGATCCTGGTCGACCGCAAGACCCTGGCCGACCAGTGGCGCGCCCGCGTCAGCGAGTTCCTCGGCGTCAAGGCGGGGCAACTGGGCGGCGGCCGGGCAAAGCTGCGCGGCACCATCGACATCGCCACGCTGCAGACCCTCGCCCGGCGGCCGGACGTCGGCGAGCTGACCGCCGGGTACGGCCTGGTCGTCGCCGACGAATGCCACCACGTCCCGGCCGCGGCTTTCACCGACGCCGTCCGCCAGATCCCCGCCCGCCGATGGCTGGGCCTGACCGCCACCCCCTACCGGCGTGACAAGCTCGACGACCTCATCTACTGGCAGACCGGCGAGATACGGCACACCATCACCCCGCCCCGCGGCGCCGACGCAGGTGGCCTGGAGCTGGCCCTGCCTGGCATCATGTCGCCCGGCGGCGCGGCCCGGCCGGTTCCGGTCCTGCACGTGCACGAGACTTCCTACTGCTACAGCGGCGACGCCAGCCCGCAGGCGCCCGGCGGGATGGCCGCGATATACCGCGACCTGGCCGCCGACGACGATCGCGCCTGCCAGGTCACCGCCGACGTCGCCACCGCTCTGACCCGGGGCCGTCACTGCCTGGTGCTCACCCAGTGGGTCGCCCACCTCGACAGGCTCGCCCAGGCGCTGCGAGCAGCAGGCTATGACCCGGTCGTGCTGCGCGGCGGCATGGGCGCCCGCAACCGCGCCGCCGCACTCGAACGCCTGCAGCCCCAGCCCGGCGGCCCGCCCCTGCTCGTCGTCGCCACCGGCCCCTACGCGGGCGAAGGCTTCGACTGCCCTGCCCTGGACACCCTGTTCCTCGCCGCGCCGGTCCGGTGGAAAGGACGCCTGGTCCAGTACGCCGGGCGGATCCTGCGCCCCTACCCCGGCAAGCGGACCGCCGAGGTCCACGACTACCACGACGCCCGCACCGGCGTGCTGGCCGCCACCCTCGCAGGCCGCG
This sequence comes from Streptosporangiaceae bacterium, assembly GCA_051004215.1. GTDB lineage: Bacteria > Actinomycetota > Actinomycetes > Streptosporangiales > Streptosporangiaceae > Chersky-822. The sequence goes on from JBPCKO010000241.1 coordinate 7,257, forward strand.
CACCTGGCTACACCAGCCTCGGCTTCCACGACCCCCGCCGGATCCCCACGACACCGAGCGCTCACTCCGACCGGCAGGCAGCTTACCGGCCGAGACTGCCAGGCGGCGGACGGCGTGTATGAATAGCTACATAGCTGATGATGATGGTAGTAGGATTTCATACATGATCGCAGAACCGCGCGCGCTCAGCACGCTCCGGGAGATCGGCCCGGTGTTCCGGTCGAAGGACGCCGTCGCAGCCGGCGTGTCCTGGCGCGACCTGTACGCGTTGCGGGACCGGGGCGAGATCCTGGAGCTGTCGCGGGGCCTGTACCAGGTCTCCGGTGCCGCTGGCATCGCCAGCGTCGACTTCGTCGCGGTCTGCGGCCGGGCACCGCGGGGGATGATCTGCCTGAACTCGGCACTGGCTTACTGGGACCTCAGCGACGAGATTCCCGCCATGGTGCACCTGGCGGTACCGTCCGGCTCGCACCGCCCGGTCATCGACTATCCGCCCACCCTGGTCCACGTTTTCCACGCGGGCACCTTCAGCATCGGCCGGAGCGAGGTGGCCGTGCAGACCGGCGAGCGGTTCTGGGTCAGCGACCGCGAGCGCACCATCGCCGACGCTGTCCGGCTCCGGCACCTGACCGGCGAGGACTTGGCCTACGCCGCACTGCGCCGCTACCTTCAGGCGCGGCCCAGCCTGGCCCGGCTCGCCGACGTGGCCCGCCCGCTGCGCGCATGGGGAGCGCTGTCGGAGGCACTGCGGATACTGCAGTCATGACCCGGCCAGGCCGAGCGACCGCCTCCGGCCGCGCTTACCTGGATCTGCTGACGCGCGCGACACGAGAGCCGGCCGTCCGACGAACTGCTCGCCTTGTACGTGCTGGAACGCTTCCTGTACCGGCTGTCCGTCTCGGCGCACCGCGACCGCCTGATCCTGAAGGGCGGAATGCTGCTGTCCGCGTTCGGCCAGCGGCGCCCCACCCGCGACATCGACCTGCTGGCCACGGCCACCTCCAACGAGCCCGCGGCAGTCGCCGCGCTGGTCGGCGAGATCGCGGCTCTCCAGGCAGATGACGGCGTCATATACGAGACCAGCCAGATGACGACAAGGATGATCCGCGAGCAGGACCTCTACGCGGCCGTGAGGGTCGCCGTCCCGGCCCGCATCGACCGCGGCCGCCAGCCCCTGCGGATCGACGTCAACGTCGGCGATCCGGTCACGCCAGCCCCAGCGGTCGTGAGCTACCCGGCGCTGCTCGGCGAGCCATTCCCGATCCTGGCCTACCCGATCGAGACCGTACTTGCCGAGAAGCTCGTCACCATGGTGGCGCGCGGCGACACCAGCACCCGTGACCGGGATTTCGCCGATGTCCTTCTGCTCGTCGGCCACCACGACATCGACGGCGCCAGCCTGTCAGACGCCATCGCTGCCACCGCCGCTTTCCGCAAAGTGGACTTGCGCCCCATCAGCGAGACGCTGGTGACGCTGGGCCGCGACCGGCAGCGCGAATGGCAGCGACTGCTCACGCGTGCCGGGCTGGAAGGCCTGCTGCCATCGGACTTCACCGAGGCGATCAGGCAGGTCACGGCCTTCGGCGATCCGGTCATCACAGGCTCTCTGACATCCGGCTGCTGGGACCATCGGCGAGGTCAGTGGACGGCCTAGGGCCGTCATGCCCCACTTGGCTGCTCGTTGTTTGCTCGCATGCCGTGGTACTGCCTGTGAACGCCCGGCACGACCTGGCACGGCTACTCGCGGTGACGTGCACGAACGGCAGCACGCGGTACTCTCCGGTATACCCTGATACCCCCGTAAAGCAGGACGAAGCGGACTCTCAATCCGCGGGTTCGGGGTTCGAGTCCCTGGCGGCGCACCCGTTTAGACCTGGGGTTTTACCCGTTATGGGCCCTCCGTGAAGGCCGTTTCCGGCCCATGTTTGCTCCACGTTTGCTCGTCAGTCCGGACCTAGGCTAGCCGCACGGCCCGGTCGGCGCGCCCGGTGAGGCCCCTACCGTTGGCTATACAGAGCGTGACATCTGCCGGATGGCGCAGCTAGAGGGTTCGCATCCGCGCTGGCGGGACCAGCGACCGGCATCTCGTTGTCCCGCTCACCAAACCCGATCGCGTCGACTACATCCCCCGGCCGGGCTGGGGTAAACGGGGCATCACGGTTCAGTCCAGGATGCGGTATCAGCGTCGCCTCAACGGCGTGCCAGAGCCTCCGCTCGCAGAACCGTCACGCCAGGATCGCCTCCCACGGTAGGAGTCGGACCGGGGCGCGGTGCCGGGATCTCTCCCGGCCCGCTTCCCCGGCCCGCCCTCCGCACCGGACAAGCGAGTCTCCCCGCATCCGGCGCTCCACGGGTTCCCGCTGGCTAACCTCGATTCCCGGTGCGGTAATTGAGTTGAGGTTTCTCTCGGCGTGCTGATCATCGTGGCGGGAACCGGAACCTGAGCTTGCGGTCGTCCCACCACGGGATGGGGACTTCAAGATCGGCGAAC
>JBPCKO010000242.1:0-2928 GCA_051004215.1 Streptosporangiaceae bacterium
CGGGCGACGCCGACGCGCTGCTGCTCGCCGCCGGATAGCTCATAGGGCCGCTTGCGGCCGCTGCCCGCCAGTCCGACCAGGCCGAGCAGCGCCTCCACCCGGCGTTCCCGCCCGCGCGGATCGACCCTGGACAGCCGCATCGGCAACCCGATGTTCTCGGCCACCGACAGCATCGGCAGCAGGGCGAAGGACTGGAAGACGATCGAGACCTGTTCCCGCCGCAGCCTGAGCTGATCGTCCCGGCTCATCGCGGTCACCTCCTGGCCGGCCACCCAGGCCCGCCCCGTGGTCGGCCGGTCCAGGCCGGCCAGGACATTCAGGAGCGTGGTCTTGCCGGAACCCGACCGCCCGCACAGCGCGACCATCTCCCCTGGCGCGACCTCAAAGCTCACGCCGCGCAACGCCCGGACGGCCGCCTGTCCCCGGCCGAAGGTCCTGGTCAGGTCCTCGGCCCGGACGATCGCGGGCGAGGGGGCCGGAAACCGGGGCCCGGGCGCGCTCACGGGGACTCCCCGGTCCCGCGGCCGGAGTCGGGCCAGACGCCGATGTGGTCAGGCTCGAGGGCCAAGCGCACCCGGTCCTTCAGGGCGAGGGTCTCGATGAAGTCGGCGGGCAGCTGCAGCCGGCCGGCCCGGTCGAGTACCGAGTACTCCTCGGCCTGATGGGCCTGCTCGCCGTGCTCATCGGTCGCGGTGCGGCGCAGCACCTCGGTCGTGATCCGGCCGTCCCTGATCGCGATGGTCCGGCTGACCTGCTCGGAAACCATGGCGTCGTGGGTGACGACCAGCACGGTCACCCCGGTCTCGGCGTTCGCGGTGCGCAACGCGGCGAACACCTCGTCGGCGGTCTCGGTGTCCAGCTCGCCGGTCGGCTCGTCGGCGAGCAGCACCCCGGGCTCGTTGGCCAGCGCCACGCCGATCGCGACCCGCTGCTGCTGGCCGCCGGACAGCTCGGTCACCGGCCGGTCCCCGCAGTCCGCCACGCCGAGCAGGCCGAGCAGCGTCTCCGTGCGGGCGCGACGGTGCCGCCTCGGCAACCGCGCCAGCTGCATCGGCAGCTCGACATTCTCGGCCGCGGTCAGCTGGCCCAGCAGGTTCCGGCCGGTCTGCTGCCTCAAGAACCCGACCGTGAGCCTGCGGTAGTCCAACCGCTCCCTCGGTCCCATCGCCAGCAGGTCGTGCCCGGCCACCGCGGCCCGGCCGCCGGTCGGCAAGTCGAGCGCGGCCAGGATGTTCAGCAGCGTGGACTTGCCGCTGCCGGACGCGCCGACCAGCGCGGTCAGCTCGCCGGGCTGGATGGTCAGGTCGAGCCCGGAGCGCCTGGGTCTCGACCCCCCCCCGGCCGAGAAGATCCTGACCAGCCGGGCGCACATCATCAGGGGGGAGCCGGCCGGCGCCCGGTCCGGCGGCCCGGCCGGATCGCGCGTGCCCAGCAGGTCGTCGATGGACATCTCAGCGCACCTCCTCAAGGCGCAGGTCGGCGGCGAGGTTTCGGTGCCGGGAGCGGGCCCCGTCGGCCACCAGGACGGCCACGGCCAGCACGATCGCGCCCGCCACCGGCAGGCCGAGGTCGGCCCAGGTCGGGTGCAGGGGCACCGGGAACCGCGACCCGGTGAACGAGTTCAGGCCGAGCACCGGCCCGACCACCGCGGCGAGCAGCCAGACCGAGGCGGCCGCCCCGGCCGCGGTCACGGCCAGCAACGGCACGGCGTCGGTGACCCCGAGCAGCAGGGCCTGCCGCCCGGCCATGCCGAGCGCGCCCAGCCTGGCCAGCAGCCTGGACCGGTCCCTGGCCGAGGCCACCAGCCAGAACAGCACGGCGAGCGCGGTCAGGCCGGCGGCGGCGAGCGCGCCCGCCCGGTACAGGCCGCGGGATGTCCGCAGCGCGGGCGACGCGGTCAGCCCGGCCAGCACGTGGCGGCGCAGGATCACCGTGCTGCCCGGCAGGGTACCGGCGGCCGCCGCGCGGAGCGCGCCGGCCCTGATCGTTCCGGTCACCAGCAAGGTGGCCGGGCCAGGTACGCCCAGCCGGACGCTGGCCCACAGTGGCCCGAGGACGAAAAGGCCGCCGCCCGGCATGGCCGGGGTCCGGCCGATCACTCCGGCCATCCGGACCGCGACGGCCTGCCCGAAGACGCTCAGATGGGCCACTGCGCCCCGGCCGCCGGCCTGGCTCACGAGGCCCGCGTAGGCCAGCACGGGGACCGGGCCGCCCGGCCCGGCCCGGCCGCTGGCGAGCGCGCGGGCCGGGAATGCCGGCCACGGCGTGCCGGCCGCGAGGGCGGCGTAGGAGCGCGGGTCGACCACGGCCAGGCCCACCGGGTAAGTCCGGCCGGCGACCTGCAGCGCGGCACCCGAGGCTCCGGAATCCGGCCAGGTGAAGACGGCATCGGCCCGCCGGACCCCGGGCACCCGGCTGATCGCGGCCACGTTCGCGCCGGTGAACGACGCCGTGCCGGGCGCGGTGATCAGGGCGTCGGCGCCGACCCGCTCCCAGGAGCCGGCCAGCTGGCCGGTCGTGATCGAGGCCAGCACCATCGCGCTGAACGCGGTCAGGGTCAGGCTCAGCATGATCGCCAGGGCAGGCAGCGCGGCCGCGGCCGGCCGCCGGGCCGCATTGGCCAGGCTGACCGCGCCGACCGCGCCCGGGCGGGACGCGCTCGCCCTGGCCAGCACCCGGAGCGGGCGACGGTAGCAGCGGTTCAGCACGAGCCCGACCGCGATCGCGATCAGCACCGAGCTGGCGCTCAGGTACGGGGCCGTCGTCGCCCCGGCCCCGGTGATCCGCACATCGGCCAGCGCGGCGACGGCCACGGCGAGCACGGCCAGCTCGGCGATCAGGCGCCTGGCCCCGGACCGGCGCGACGCCGTGCCGGCCCGGTCCGCGGCCGGCTCGGCTCCGGGCCGCCGGTGCTGCAGCACGCAGGTC
>JBPCKO010000243.1:0-2501 GCA_051004215.1 Streptosporangiaceae bacterium
CAGCCCCTTCGGCCGCCGGGGCCGGCCGCGGCCGGCCAGCTTGGCCCGCTCCGCGGCGGATAGCTCGCGGTACCTGGCCGCGCCAGCGGCGCCGGAGGCGATATCGCGCAGCTGGCGGTCGAAGTCATCCGGGCTGGATGCGGCGGGGGTGGGCTCGGTCGGCATGTACGCCAGTATGCCTCGCCAGGCCGGCCGGAATGTACCAGGTCCGAAGTCGTGCCGCGACCGCGGCCGATACGATCGGCGCTGTTATGGCAAACATCCGCGTCGTGCTGGCCGAGGACAACTTCCTGCTCAGGGAGGGCATCGCCCGGCTGGTCGCGGCCAACGAGGATTTCGAGCTCGCCGGGACGGCCGCTGACCTGCCGGAACTGCTGGCGCTCGTCGGCGAGCAGCGGCCCGACGTCGTGGTCACCGACATCCGGATGCCGCCGACCGGCAGTGACGAGGGCATCAGGGCGGCGGAGTGGATTCACCAGCACCATCCGCGTACCGGCGTGGTCGTGCTCAGCCAGTACGCGGCGCCCGCCTACGCGGTCGCCCTGCTTGAGCACGGCTCGGCCGGCCGGGCCTACCTGCTGAAAGAGCGGATCGCCAGCGTCGACGAGCTGGTCCGGGCGATCATCGAGGTCGCGGCGGGCGGTTCGGTGATCGACCCGCGGGTTGTCGATGAGCTAGTCAGGGCGCGCTCCAGTGAGCGTCAGCCCGGCCTGTCCGCCCTGACCAGCAGGGAGACCGAGATCCTGTCCGAGATGGCGCAGGGCAAGAACAACGCCGCGATCGCCGCGACCTTGTTCGTGACCGAGCGGGCGGTCGAGAAGCACACGAACTCGATCTTCGCCAAACTCGGCCTGTCGGAGGAGAAGGACGTGAACCGGCGGGTCAAGGCGGTGCTGGTTTACCTGAGCCAGTCCGAGCCGGTCAGCTAGGCCGGCCCGGCACCAGCGGGATCGAGCCGAGCACCTGCGTGCCCTGCCCGGGCTGCGATTCCCAGCGGATCGTGCCGCCGATCGAGCCGAGCCGGTCGGCCATGTTCACGAAGCCCTGCCCGCTGCGAGCCCGGCCCGGCTCGAACCCGGGGCCGTCGTCGCTGACCGAGAACAACAGGCCGCCCGCCTCCTCCCAGACCCGCACCCGCACCTGCGCCGCGGGCGCGTGCTTGGCCGCGTTCTGCAGCGCCTCCAGGCAGCAGAAGTAGACCGCCGCCTCGAGCTCGGGGCCATACCGGCCGAGGCCGGCCGCGGTCACCCCGGCTTGCGGCCGGCCCCGGTTCGCCGCGGCCTGCAGCGCCTCGCCGAGCCCGCGGTCGGCCAGCAGCGGCGGGTAGATGCCGTGGGCCAGTTCCCGCAGCTCGGCGATGGTGTCCTTGATATCTACAGCGAGCTGGTCCAGCATCTCGGCCGCGGCGGGCCGGTCGTCGTCCAGCATGTCACGCGCGAGCCTGAGGTTCACGGCCATCGCCACGAGATGCTGCTGGGCGCCGTCGTGCAGGTCCCGCTCGACCCGGCGCCGCTGCGCGTCTCCGCTGGCAACGATGCGGGCCCGGGACTCGCGCAGCTCGTCGGCCTGCTTGCGCAGCTCGTCCAGGGTGGTCGCCAGGGCGCTGTCCAGCCTGGCGTTGTGCACCGCGAGGCCAACCTGCCTGGCCAGCTCGGTCAGGACGCGATCATCCTCGGCGGAGAACGATTCGGCGGTCACCGGCCGCTCGGCGACGATCAGGCCGAGCAGCTCGCCGGCGTGGCTGACCGGCATGACCCGCAGCTGGCAGTCACCGCGGCCGTGCAGCAGCCCGGGCAGCCAGACCGACACCCAGGCGTTGCCGGACACGCCGGCCCGGGTCACGACCGGCCGTTCCCTGGCCGTGATTACGAGCGAGGCGGGCCCGTGATCCGGCACCGAGGCGGCCCGCTCGAGCACGTCGCCCATGCCGGTGAAGACCTCGGCCGAGGTGAGATTCATCGTCCGGCGCAGCGACTCAGCCAGTTGCAGCAACAGCTCGTCCATGCCGATCGCGCGGGTCATCGGCTGCCGAACGTGCGCAAGACCTCGTCGGGGGCCTGCCGCGCGCCGAACACCGAGCGGGTGGCCCAGGCGACGAGCCGCTCCCTAACCGGCAGGAAGGCAATCGCGCCGATCGCCGCGGCGAGCATGGACAACCCGAGCAGCTGATGGTCGGCGGTGTCCCGGGGCGGGCTGCCCAGGCCGAGGATCACGACGATATACACGACGGCGACCGCGAGGGTGTAGCCGGCCACGGCCAGCACCTGCACGAGCAGCCGCCCGCCGTAGCCGCCGAGGGCCGCGACGTCGCCGGCCACCAGCCCCAGCGGCACCAGCGCGGTCGCGGCCAGGGCGACCGGGGCCAGCGGGGCCGGCCAGGCGACCAGCAGGTCGAGCACGGCGGCGGCGACCGCGATCGTGACCGCCAGCCCGACTCCGATGCCGGCCCACTGCAGGCGCTCGCGGTCCCGGCTCGACGCCGTCAGGTAGCGCGCCCGGAC
>JBPCKO010000244.1:0-11699 GCA_051004215.1 Streptosporangiaceae bacterium
AGGCGGCCACGTTGTCGGCGTGGCCCTCGAGGCCGGCCGCCAGGCGGAGCACGGCCGCGTCGGACAATCCGGCGCCGCGGGCGCCGGCCAGTGCCCGGGCGGCGAGCAGGCCGGCCACGATCGCCGCCGCCGACGAGCCGAGCCCGAAGCCGTGCGGGATCGCGTTCACGCAGCGCAGGGCCAGCCCCGGCGGCTGCTCGCCGATCGCATCGAACGCGGCCCGCATCGCCCGCACGACCAGGTGCCGATCGCCCAGCCTGGCGGTGGGCTCTCCGACGCCGCTGACCTCGATCCGCAGCCCGGACCCGGTCACCCGGGCCTCCACCTCATCGTGCAAGCCGAGCGCGAGACCGAGCGCGTCGAAGCCGGGGCCGAGGTTCGCGCTCGTGGCCGGTGTGCGCACGGTAACCGAGGCGGCCGCCCAGCCCGGCTGGTCCGGCGACTCCTGGGCCGGCCCGGACGGAGCGGCGAACGATCCGGTCACGCCAAGCCCAGCGCGGCGGCCACCGCCCCGGCGTCGACGGCGACGGTGCCTGGTTCGGGCAGGCCAGCCATCGCCGTGCCCGGATCCTTCAGCCCGGTCCCGGTGATCGTGCAGACCACGACCGAGCCCGGCTCGACCTCGCCGTCCTTGCAGGCCTGCAGCAACCCGGCCACCCCGGCGGCCGAGGCGGGCTCGCCGAACACGCCCTCGCGCGCGGCGAGCAGGCGGTAGGCGTCCAGGATCTGCTCATCGGTCACGGCCGCGAACTTCCCGCCGGATTCGTCGCGGGCCGCCTCGGCCAGCTGCCACGACGCCGGATTGCCGATCCTGATCGCCGAGGCGACCGTGCTGGGCTGCAGCACCGGCTCCCCGCTGATCAGCGGCGCGGCCCCGGCCGCCTGGAACCCGAGCATCCGCGGTGCCCGGGACGCCCGCCCGGAGCCGGCGTATTCGCGGTATCCCATCCAGTACGCGCTGATGTTGCCCGCGTTGCCGACCGGCAGGCAGTGCACGTCGGGCGCGTCGCCCAGGGCCAGGACGACCTCGAACGCGGCCGTCTTCTGCCCGGCCAGCCGGTCCGGGTTGACCGAGTTGACGACCGCGACCGGATGGCTGACGGCCAGCTTGCGCACCAGTTCCAGGCAGTCATCGAAGTTGCCGTCGACTTGCAGCAGGCGAGCACCGTAGACCAGCGCCTGGGCCAGCTTGCCGAGCGCGATCTTGCCGCGCGGCACGAGCACCACGCAGTCCAGCCCGGCCCGGGCCGCGTAAGCGGCGGCGCTCGCGCTGGTGTTCCCGGTCGATGCGCAGATGACGGTCCTGGCCCCGCGAGCCGCGGCCATGGAGACGGCGACCGTCATGCCGCGGTCCTTGAACGACCCGGTCGGGTTCATGCCCTCGATCTTCAGGTGCACCTCGCACCCGGTCAGCTCGGACAGGACCGGGGCCGGCAGCAGCGGGGTGCCGCCCTCGCCCAGGCTCACCACCGCGTCCTGATCGATCGGCGGCAGGCTGGCGGCGAACTCGCCGATCACCCCGCGCCACGGCGGCTGGCCTACCCGGGTCACCGGCTGGCTCACTCGCCCTCCTGCCCCTCGACCCGCAGCACGCTGTCGACCGCGCGGACCGCGTCCATGGCGGCGAGGTCGGCGATGGTGTCGGCGAGAGCGGACTCCCGCGCCGTGTGCGTGACGATGATCAGGGTGGCGTCTTCGCCCCTGCCCTCCTGGTGGACTGCCTTGATCGATACCCCGCGGCGGGCGAAGCTCTCGGCCACCGGGGCCAGCACGCCGGGCCGGTCGGCGACGTCGAGGTTGACGTAGTACCTGGTCAGCGCGTCGGCCATGGGCACGACGGGCAGGTCGGCGTAGGTCGCGGGCTCGGGGCCGCGCAAGCCGGCCCGCAGGTTCCGCGCGACCGCGACGATGTCGCCGAGCACGGCGCTGGCGGTCGGCTGGCCGCCGGCCCCGGCCCCGTAAAACATCAGCCGCCCGGCCGCCTCGGCCTCGACGAAGACGGCGTTGTAGGCCTCGTGCACCGCCGCGAGCGGGTGCACCCGCGGCAGCATCGCCGGATGTACTCGCACCGAGACGCCGCCATCGCAGCGCTCGCAGATCGCCAGCAGCTTGATCACGAATCCGAGTGCCCGCGCGCTCGCGATATCCGCCGCGGTGATCGCGTCGATTCCCTCGGTGTAGACGTCGGCCAAGGTCACCTCGGTATGGAACGCCAGGCCGGCCAGGATCGCCGCCTTCGACGCCGCGTCGTGGCCCTGGACGTCGGCCGTCGGGTCGGCCTCGGCGTAGCCGAGTCGCTGCGCTTCGGCCAGCACCGCGCCGAAGTCGGAGCCGGCCGAGTCCATCCGGTCCAGGATGAAGTTGGTGGTGCCGTTGACGATGCCGAGCACGCGGCGCACCGTGTCGCCAGCCAGGGACTCGCGCAGCGCCCGCAGCAGCGGGATCGCCCCGGCGACGGATGCCTCGTAGTACAGGTCGGCCGCGTTGGCGCTGGCCGCCTTGTGCAGGCTGGCGCCGTCGCTGGCCAGCAGGGCCTTGTTGGCGGTGACCACCGGCCGGCCGGCATCCAGCGCGGCCAGCACGAGCGATCTGGCCGGCTCGATGCCGCCGATCAGCTCGACCACGATGTCCACGTCGGGCCGGGTGACCAGGGCGGCCGCGTCGCCGGTGAGCAGGGTCGGGTCCACCTCGCCGGTCCTGGCCGCCTCCGGGCGCCGGACCGCGATTCCGGCGATCTCCAGCGGGCCGCCCGCCCTGGCCGACAGGTCGGCCGCCTGCTCGCCGAGCAGCCGCGCCACCTGCGAGCCGACCGCCCCGCAGCCCAGCAGCGCGATCCGCAGCGGCGCGCCCGTCTCCCTCGCCCGCACGGCTGCCCCATTCCTCACGGCGGTTCGTCGGTTAAGTCGTGCCGTGCCCGGTCCCCAGCCTAGCGAGATGCCGGGACCGACCCGCGGGAAAGGCCGGTCTCACCTGGCCGTACGCCTGTTTGCTGACCGCGAACACCCGCGGGAAACAAGCAGCCCAGGCTCTCGGTTACATCCGATGTAATCCGCAGGACCTTGTAATCAAGTAATTGACTCGCTGGAAGAAGGCCTCATGAGCGAGACGACGACGCAGACCCTGACGCTGCCAGTGCTGCCGCTCGACGACGACGTGGTGCTGCCCACGATGGTGGTGCCGCTGGACGCCTCCGACGCCGAGGTGCGCGCGTCCATCGCCGCGGCCAGCGCGGCCGCCGACGGCGAGGACCGGCCGCGGCTGCTCCTGGTGCCGCGGATCGCCGGCAAATACGCGCCGTACGGCGCGCTCGGCGTGGTTGAGCAGGAGGGCCGGCTGCCGAACGGCAAGCCGGGCGCGGTGATCCGGGCGACCGCCCGGGTGAAGATCGGCGCCGGCACGGTCGGCCCGGGCGCCGCGCTGTGGGTGCACGGTACGATCACGCCCGAGCCCCCGGCCAGCCCGCGCACGGCCGAGCTGGCCCGCGAATACCGCGGCCTGGCCGCCGCGATCTTGCAGAAGCGCGGGGCCTGGCAGGTGGTGGACGCGCTGTCGCGGATCACCGACCCGTCGGCGCTGGCCGACAGCGCTGGCTACGCCAGTTACCTGTCCGTGCAGCAGCGCTCGCAGCTGCTCGAGTCCGCCGACCCGGCCCAGCGGCTTGAGCTGCTGACCGGCTGGGCCCGCGAGCACCTGGCCGAACTGGACGTGGCCGAGACCATCGGCAACGACGTCCGCGAGGGCATGGAGAAGCAGCAGCGCGAGTTCCTGCTGCGCCAGCAGCTCGCCGCGATCCGCAAGGAACTGGCCGCCCTGGACGGCAGCCCGGCGTCCGAGGAAGAGGACTACCAGGCCAGGATCGAGCGGGCTGACCTGCCGGAAAAGGTCCGCGAGGCGGCCCTGCGCGAGGCGGCCAAGCTGGAGCGCGGTGCCGACAACTCGCCCGAGGCGGGCTGGATCAGGACCTGGCTGGACACGATCCTGGACGTGCCCTGGAACGCCCGCACCGCCGACGCCTACGACATTCCCGGCGCCCGGGCCGTGCTGGACGCCGACCACGCCGGGCTGGACGAGGTCAAGGACCGGATCATCGAGTACCTGGCCGTCCGCAAGCGGCGGGCCGACCGCGGCCTGGCCGTCGCCGGCGGCCGCCGGAGCGGAGCGGTGCTCGCGCTGGCCGGGCCGCCCGGGGTCGGCAAGACCTCGCTCGGCGAGTCGGTCGCCCGGGCCATGGGCCGCAACTTCGCCCGGGTCGCGCTCGGCGGCGTGCGGGACGAGGCCGAGATCCGCGGTCACCGGCGCACCTACGTCGGCGCGCTGCCCGGCCGGATCGTGCGCGCGATCCGGGAGGCGGGGTCGATGAACCCGGTGATCCTGCTGGACGAGATCGACAAGGTCGGCGCGGACTACCGGGGCGACCCGACCGCGGCGCTGCTCGAGGTGCTCGACCCGGCGCAGAACCATACCTTCCGCGACCATTACCTCGAGGTCGAACTTGACCTGTCCGACGTGCTGTTCATCGCGACCGCGAATGTGGCCGAGATGATTCCCGAGCCGCTGCTCGACCGGATGGAGCTGATCCGGCTGGACGGCTACACCGAGGACGAGAAGCTCACAATCGCCCGCGACCACCTGCTGCCCCGCCAGCTCGAGCGGGCCGGGCTGGAGGCGACCGAGGTAAGCATCGCCGACGACGCGTTCCGGCGGCTGGCGACCGAGTACACCAGGGAGGCGGGAGTCCGCGCGCTTGAGCGGTCCATCGCCCGGATCCTGCGCAAGATCGCAGCCCAGGCCGCGACCAGCAGCGAGGCTGCCCTGCCGCTCTCGGTGGACGGCCCTGGCCTGCACGCCTACCTCGGGCACCCGCGGTTCACCCCCGAGTCGGCCGAGCGGACCGCCGTGCCTGGCGTCGCGGCCGGGCTGGCCGTGACCGGCACCGGCGGTGACCTGCTGTTCATCGAGGCGTCGCTGGCCGACGCGGCCAGCGGCAGCACCGGCGTCACGCTGACCGGGCAGCTCGGCGACGTGATGAAGGAGTCGGCCCAGATCGCGCTGTCCTACCTGCGCTCGAACGGCCCTGCTCTCGGGCTGCCGGTCGGCGAGCTGGCCGAGCGCGGCGTGCACCTGCACGTCCCGGCGGGCGCGGTGCCGAAGGACGGCCCGAGCGCGGGCATCACGATGACCACGGCGCTGGCCTCGCTGCTGTCCGGGCGGCTGGTCCGCGCGGACGTCGCGATGACCGGCGAGGTCTCGCTGACCGGGCGGGTGCTGCCGATCGGCGGGCTGAAGCAGAAGCTGCTGGCCGCGCACCGGGCCGGCATCACGACCGTGCTGATCCCGGCCAGGAACGAGCCTGACCTGGACGACGTGCCGGAGAAGGTCCGCGAGGCGCTCGAAATCCACCCGGTCAGCGACGTCCGCGACGTGCTGGCCCTGGCCCTGGAGCCGGCCGCCGATGCGGCCGTCCTGCCGCCCCCTGCGGTGCTGGCCGCCTAAGGGCCGCCGCCATGATCACGGAAGCCTGACCGCACCGGCCGCGGAAAGGCTTCCGTGCTCATGAAGCGGCGGAATTAGTTGACTCGGCGCTGGTAGCCGTCCCAGTAGGGCGCGCGGAGCTTGAACTTCTGCAGCTTGCCGGTGGCGGTCCTGGCCAGCGACTCGCGCACCTCGACCGTGGTCGGGCACTTGAAGTGCGACAGCCGGGACCGGCAGAACTCGATCAGCTCGGCCGCGGTCGCGTCCTGACCGGGCCTCAGCACGACCAGCGCCTTGACGGTCTCGCCCCACCGGGGGTCGGGCACCCCGATCACGGCCGCCTCGGCGACCGCCGGGTGCTGGTACAGGCAGTCCTCGACCTCGACCGAGCTGACGTTCTCGCCGCCCGAGATGATCACGTCCTTCTTGCGGTCCGAGATCACCAGGTACTCGTCGGCGTCGATGTGCCCCTCGTCGCCGGTGTGGAACCACCCGTCCACCAGCACCTGGCCCGATTCCTCGGGCTGCTCCCAGTAGCCCGCGAAAACGTGGTTCGACCGGGCCAGCACCTCACCTGCGCCGTCGGTCGCGACCTGAACGCCGACCGCGGGCGCCCCGGCCCGCGACAGCCGCCTGGCCCGCTCGGGTCCTGGCAGGCCGTCCCACTCGGCCGGGCGGCGGTTGATGGTCAGCAGCGGCGCCGTCTCGGTCAGCCCGTAGATCTGGATGAACTCCCAGCCCAGCTCGGACTCGACCCGCTCGATCGTCTTCGACGGCGGCGGCGCCCCGGCCACGACGATCCGCACCCGGTCGCGCCCGGGCACGTCCCGCCCGGCCGCGCGGCGCAGGTCCGCCGCGTCCAGCAGCGCCGCGACCACGGCCGGCGCGCCGCACATGAGCGTCACCCCGTACTCCTCGATACGGCGCAACAGCTCCTCGCCGTCGATCTTGCGGACCACGACCTGCGGCACGCCCATCGCGGTCACCGCGTACGGCATTCCCCACCCGTTGCAGTGGAACATCGGCAGCGTGTGCAGGTAGACGTCCCGGTCGGTGACGGCGGTGTGCCAGCCGAAGGTCGCCGCGTTCAGCCAGCAGTTGCGGTGGGTGAGCTGCACTCCCTTCGGCCGGGCGGTCGTCCCGCTCGTGTAGTTGATGCTCGCGGTCGCGTCCTCATCCGGCTCCCAGGCCGCCGGCCAGGCGTCGTCGGACGCCTCGGCGAACAGCTGCTCGTCGTCCACGCCGTCGAGCACGATCCGGTGCCGGGCCTTGACATCGCGCAGCGCGTGGTCCGACTCGGGGTCGACCAGCAGCACCGACGCGCCAGAATGCTCGACGACGTAGCTCACTTCCTCGGCGTTCAGCCGGTAGTTGACCGGCACCAGCACCCGGCCGTAGCCGCTCACGCCGTAGAACAAGATCCCGAACCTGGCGGCGTTCGGGCTGACCACGGCGACCCGCTCGCCGTGACCCACGCCCAGGTTGTCGAGGGTGATCGCGACGTTGCGGGCGCGCCGCTCCATCGAGCGGTAGGTGATCGTGCCCAGCGACCCCGCCGTTCCCGGCTCGTCGATCAGGGCGGGCCGGTCGGGATAGACCAGGGCGCCCCGGCGCAGGAAATCGGACACGGTCAGCGGCACCTTCATGGTCGGCTCCCACCACTCGAGCGGGCCGGCGTCCGGCGGCCCGGTCCGGCGACTCTGATCTTGCGCCAGCCCGGCCAGCGCAGGCAACCGTCCTGGCCCAGCGCGAAACATGAAGTCAGCCCCAAAGTCGGTGACTTTAGTGTCGTGCCGGTCGCAAAATCACCGAGTCGATTCGGGAGCCAGCCCGGAAACCCGAACCAGGCCAGAACCCAGACCAGGACCGGCGCTCGGTACCGCCGTCCTAGTCGGGTCGACCGGCGACCGACCACTCCTGCCCAGAACACCCCGCTGGCCACGCAGCTCGCGCAAGCCCCACCAGTCCCGGGTCAAGTTGGAACCTAGTTTTGTTTGGAATCCTCTCAGTCGACGCGGGCGGCCGTTCCGGCCGATCGGGCGGCGGCGCCCGGCCGGTTGTGCCAGCATCGGACCGTGCCGATATCTCCCAGATGTCACACCCGCCCGCTGATGCTCGCCGCCCTCGCCCTGCCGCTGGTGTTTCTCGCCTCCTGCGGGAGCCCGGCCGCGCCGGGCGCAGCACCTCCGGCCAAGGTCGCGGCCCAGAGGGCCAGGCCGGCCGGCCAGGCTGACCACGGCGCGGCCCGCCGGGGCGCTAGGGCGGCTACCGCGAACTCGGGTGACGTCGCCGCGGCCCGCCCGCTCGCGGGCGGCCCGGGCAGCAGCGAACCGGCGAACCTGGCTGGCTGCCCGATGTTCCCGTCGGACAACGTCTGGAACACCGACATCTCCAAGCTGCCGATCGACCCGCACAGCAACGCGTGGCTGAAGAGCATGAACGCGTACTCCACCAAACTTCACCCGGACTTCGGGCCCGACTCGGGCGGGTACCCGTACGGGATTCCCTACACGGTCGTGACCAGCTCCCACCCGAAGGTGGCCATCCACTTCCAGTACGCCAGCGAGAGCAATAAGGGGCCGTACCCGTTCGGCTACGACACCAGGATCGAGGGCGGCAAGAACGCCGGCGGCGACCGGCACGCGCTGATGCTCGACCGCAGCACCTGCACCCTGTACGAGCTGTGGGACGCACGGTTCGGCAGCCACCCGACGGCCGGCTCGGGCGCGATCTGGAACCTCCGCTCGAACGCGCTGCGGCCGGCCGGCTGGACCTCGGCCGATGCGGCCGGCCTGCCGGTCCTGCCCGGCCTGCTCAACTACGGCCAGGTCAGGCGGGCCGCCACGACCGGCGTGCCGATCCGGCACGCGATCCGCTTCACCGCGGCGCGGACCGCCCGGGCCTACATCTGGCCGGCCAGGCACGAGGCGGGCACCGGCAGCACCGCGAGCCTGCCGCCGATGGGCGCCCGGTTCCGGCTCAAGCTCAGCTTTGATGTGGCCGGCTACTGCAGCCGGACCACGCCCTACTGCGGCGACGCCAAGGCAGTGCTCACTGAGATGCAGCACTACGGGATGATCGTCGCCGACAACGGCTCGAACTGGTACTTCGGCGGCGCCTCGTTCCCGCAGTGGCCGAGCGGGCTGGTCGAGCTGCTCAAGAACATCCCGGCGAGGGAGTTCCAGGCCGTGAACGAGAGCTGCCTGATGGTCTCGCGTAACTCGGGCCAGGCCCGCGCGCGCCAGGGCTGCCCGGTCGGCTGACCGCCGGCGTTAGTGGACGAGGGCGAGGATGGCGGCGACCGCGCCGCCGAGCGCGATCGCCGTGCCGACCAGCCACTGCCAGTTCTGGGCGAAGAAGGACCGCGCGCCGTAGCCGACGCTGACCCTGATGCAGAGCGTCAGCGTCTGCACGCCCGCGCGGCGCGGCGTGACATCGAACTCCCAGCGCGCGGTCGGCGCGACGATCTGCTCGGCCGGGCTCAGCGCCGCGATCACGAAGGAATCGCCCCGCAGCTCGGCACTCATGAACGCGGAGGTGGGCACCGGCTCGATCCGGACCCCGCCCCGCCCGCGCAAACCGGAGACCAGCCCGTCCACCAGTTCGGCGGAGCGCGCCACGCCGACTTCCACCCGCTCTGGCCGGCCCTGGGTCATCTCCTCGGGCGGGTTGAAGGCCAGCACTCCCGGTCGCACGGCGGACCTGATCGCGCGCCGCACCGGGTCGCGGTCGTCGGGCCGAACCGCCTCGGCCGACTGCTTGGTCTTGTCGGCCAGGCCGCCGCGGCAGCCCTTGCGGGCTGACGCGGGGCGTCCTCCGCCGGGACCGCTGCGTCCTGGCCCCGGGGCGGCCGGAGGCTGGCCGGGCGGCAGCGAGCCGATCCAGGTCCAGCCAGGACCGCGGCGTCCTGACGCACCGGGCCCGGCCGGAGACGACGGTGCCGGGGCAGCCGGGGGAGAGGCCGAGGGCGGAGAAGCTGGCGGCGGAGAAACCGGCGGCGGAGAAGCCTGCGGCGGAAAGCCCTGCGGGGGAAAGCCCTGCATCGCCCGCTCGATCAGAGCCCGCAGGTCAGGCTCCGCGCCCGGGCGGGCCCCGAGCAGGTCCCGGCACAGCCGTTTCCACCGGCCGGCCAGCGCGCGTTCCTCACCAGGTGCTAGCGGCCCGGCCAGCCGGATGGTCTCCTGATACAGGTCGTCGGGCGGGTCGAGCTGCCAGCTCAGGAACAGCGCGCGGACCTCGGCGAAGACGTCGGCCGACCGCTCGCCCCGCAAGGCCGCTACGAGAACGTCGCCGGCCATTTCCGGCAGCGCGCGCGTGTCCATTCCCGCCCCTTTTACCGTGTCGACTCACCCTCGCACGGAACGGCGTCCGCCTGCCAGCGGTCCGCTCAGCTGGTCGGCTCGCGGATCACGTCGGCCGCGTCTTTGTCGTCGCGCAGGCCGCGGTAGGTCGCCGCGCGCAGCCGGCCGGAACTCGTCCAGAGCGCGAACTCGGCCTCGATCACGACCCGCGGATCGGCCCAGACCGCGCCCCTGGCCTGCTCGGGCGGCACCGGCGGCGTGAACGGTGAGGTGGCCCGGCGCAGCGGGGCCAGCCGGACGGTCAGCATCCGCAGCATCTGCTGGGTAAAGCCGGTGCCGACATGACCGGCGAACGTCAGCCCCTCCGGGCCCTGCACCCCGACCATGAGCGAGCCGATCATGTCCTCGCGCGCCCCCTCGCCTGGCTTCCATCCGCCGACGACGAACTCCTGGCGGTGCACGTTCTTGATCTTGCGCCACGCGCCCGAGCGGCGGCCAGCCTCATAACGCGAGGTGAGGCGTTTCGCCATGATGCCTTCGAGGCCATGCTGACGCGACACCGCCCGGACGTCGGCCCCCGGCACGCCGATGAACGCCGGCGGGGTCTGCCAGCGCGGGCCGTTCAGGCCGAGTTTGTCGAGCCGGGCCCGCCTGGTCAGGTAGGGCTGGTCCATGAGCGGCTGGCCGTTCTCGGCCAGCAGGTCGAACACCAGGTAGGTGACCGGGATCTCGGCCGCGAGCCGCCGCACCTGGGCCGCCGCGGCCACGTTCATCCGCTGCTGCAGGGCCTCGAAACTCGGCCACGAGCCGTCGCCGAACGCCACGATCTCGCCGTCCAGCACGACCTCGCCCGCGACCTGGGCCAGGCCGGCCAGGTCGGGGTAGCTGGCGGTCACGTCGCGGCCGGTGCGCGAGCTGAGCGTCAGCAGGCCGGACGAGATCGCCGCGATCGCCCGCAGGCCGTCCCACTTCATTTCGTAGGCCCAGCCGGCGTCGTTGGCCGGCATCGGGCCGGCCGACGCGAGCATCGGCCGTACCGGTGCGGCCTGACCCTGCCGCTGATGGTCGGTCACCTGGTCACGGTACCCGGCGGCCACCTGGCTAGGCGGCGGCTCCGGCGCCGTCGGTCACCGCGGCCTCGCGGGCCGCGCTGTCCCGGTTCACCCCGGCGATGATGGTCCGCATCGTCAGGCCGGGTGCGTACCTGGCCATCCGCCAGGCGACCCGGGCCGAGCGGGGCGCCACGATCAGGGCCCGGTTGCGGTCGACGCCCCGCAGGATGTCCTCGGCCAGCGGACCGGCCTGGTACAGCGGGCCGAGCCTGGTCGCCAGAACGGCGGCGTTCGCGCCGATCTCGGTTTGCGGCAGCCCCGGGTTGACGTGCCGGAGCAGCGGCGTGTCGACGAAGCCCGGGCACACCGCGCTGACCCGCACGCCCCGGCCCGCGCCCTCGGCCCGCAGGGACAGGCTGAGCCCGACGACCGCATGCTTGGCCGCCGAGTACGGGGCCAGGCCGGGCCCGGGCACCAGCCCGGCCAGCGACGCCGTGTTGACCAGGTGACCGCGGCCCTGCCGCAGCATCAGCGGGTAAGCGGCGTGCACGCCGTGCACGACGCCGCGCACGTTCACGTCCAGTACCCGGTCCCAGTGCTCGAGCGTCAGTTCCTCGGCCGCGCCGCCGATCGCGATGCCCGCATTGCTGAACATCAGGTCGAGCCCGTCCCGCTCGGCCGCGACCTGGGTGACGAGGTCGGCGACGGCGCCCGCGTCGCGCACATCCAGCACGGCGGCGGTCACCTCGCCGCCGCCCGGAGGGACCCCGGCCACGACAGCGCCCACCGCGGTCTCGTCGATGTCGGCCGCCACTACCGACGCGCCGCGGGCCGCGAGCGCGCGGACCAGCGCCGCGCCGATGCCCGAGCCGCC
>JBPCKO010000245.1:0-2774 GCA_051004215.1 Streptosporangiaceae bacterium
CCGAAGTGCTCCGGCGCCTGGCCAACAAGCACGAGCCGACCCGCGGCTCGCTGCCGGGGCGCGGCCCGGCGCCATGGCGCGGCCCGGCGCCCAGTACCCGGGCGGTGAAAGGAGCGAGCGGCAGGTCCCGCCACTCCGGCGGGCTGCACCAGCGCGCCCCCGCGGCCAGCGGACGCCCCGCCTGGCCTTCCTCGCCGTCAGCGCCGGTCACGACGGCCACGTAGACGAGCCGGACGTTGTGCAGCCGGCGGCCGCGCCGGCCGACTATGGTCATGTCACTCAGCACCTCCCGCAGTTCGCCGATCCCGGCCGCCTGGCCGGTCTCTTCCCTGATCTCCCTGACCAGAGCCTGCTCCGGGTGCTCACCGGGCTCGACCCCGCCGCCCGGCAGCACCCACCGGCCGCGGTGCCCGCGCTCGTCCGGATGCCGGGTGAGCAGGACGCGGCCGGCCGCGTCGGTAATCAGCGCGTAGGCGGCCAGCCGCTGTCGTGCAGTCAACGGCGCCGCCTCCTCGGTTCGCGTGGCCAGGTATGGTTTTCTGATGCTCAGAGCGGGGTCATCCAGGGCGGCCACGGCGCTGCTCACCGTCGCCGCCGGTGCCGCCACGACGCTGCTGACGTCGTGGGCGGTCGGCAGGCTGGTGCAGCGCGAACCCGTGGTTCGGCCGTCGCGCAAGGTCTACGACTACACCTACCAGCATCGCTCGGCCGCCGTAGCCTGCCGGCTCGACCCCATCACGACGATCGGCGGCTACTCGGTCATCGGCTCCTGCACCGCGCTGGTCGGCGCCATGATCGCCTACGACCGCCGGAGCTGGCGGCCGCTGCAGCTGCTCGCGGCCGGTGCCCTGGCCGAGGTGTATTTCCAGAAGGCGCTGAAGCGGCTGGTCAAGGGGAGCAAGCCAGCGCCGGAGTTCTCGATCGGACCGCCTGGCGACTTCCCGTCCGGTGGTGCCGCCCGCACGCTGATCACCTTCGGCATGATCGCGCACCTGCTCGCCCAGCGCTGGGACAGCCCCGCCGAGCGGGCCGTGATCTGGTCCGCGGCCGGCGGACTGGTCCTCGCTCAGGGCGGGTCGCGGCTGTACCTGGGACGGCACTGGCCAGAGGACGTGCTCGGCGGCTGGCTGTTCGGCGGCCTGATCCTGGGCACCCTCATCCGGCTCGACGCTGTGCTCGCGGCCGGGGCCCGATCCGCCGGGGCCCGATCCGCCGGGGCCTGAACCGGCGGCGCTCAGCCCGGCCGCCTGGCCACGGCGAACACGCGCCGGAATGGCATTACGGTGCCGTACGGCTGGCGCGGATAGCTGTCCCGCAGCAGGGCGCCGTACTCGGACGTGAACTCGGCGGCCGGGCCCGGGCCGAGCGCCGCCAGCACCGGGCGCAGCCCGGTCCCCTCATACCAGCGCAGCACGGCGTCGTCGCCGTCGAGCACATGCAGGTAGGTCGTCTCCCAGGCATCGACCGTGCATCCGGCCCGGGCCAGCAGGTCCAGGTAGGCGGCGGGATTCGCGCTCTGGCGGTTGAGCTCCACGGCGTCGAGCTGCCGCCGCCACCTGGCCGTGGCCGCGAGATCGCGCATCAGCGCGTGCGCGGGCTCGCCAAAGTTGGCCGGGACCGCGAACGCCAGCCAGCCGCCAGGGGCCAGCTGGCCCGACCAGCTGGTCAGCAGCCGCTCGTGATCGGGCACCCACTGCAGCAGCGCGTTGGACACGATCACGTCGGGCGGCCGGCCCGGCTGCCAGTCCCGCACGTCGGCGAGCTCGAATCGCAGCCGCGCCCGGCCGGGGTCCAGGCTGGCCGGCCGGTCCGTCGCGGCCGCGATCATCTCCGGCGAGCTGTCCACCCCGAGCACGTCGGCGTCCGGCCAGCGGGCGGCGAGCTCGGCCGTCAGTTCCCCGGGCCCGCAGCCCAGGTCGGCGACGAACCCCGGTCGCTCGGCACCGATCCTGGCGACGAGCTCGCCGAAGGGCCGGGACCGCTGCTCGCCGAACCTCCGGTAGGTGGCTGGATCCCACATCGGCCGCTCCCGGTGTCTCGGTGCCGGATGACGCTCAGCGATATCTCGACGTCAAGAATCTTCGCTCAGGTCTACCGGCCCGAATTCTCGATGTCAAGAGATATGCTGCTCGGATGGACAGGGCAGCCGGAGCCGAACTGCGGGACGAGGTCGACGACCTGGTCGCCGGCTGGCGGGCCGAGCGTCCCGGCCTCGACCTGGAGCCGCTCCAGGTGCTCAGCCGGGTATCCAGGCTGGCCAGGCACCTGGACCGGGCCCGCCGGGTGGCCTTCGCCGCCCACGGGCTCGAGGCCTGGGAGTTCGACGTGCTGTCCGCCCTGCGCCGCCAGGGACCGCCGTACCAGCTCAGCCCGGGCGCGCTGCTGCGAGCCACGCTGGTGACCTCGGGCACGATGACGAACCGGATCGACAGGCTCACCGAGAACGAGCTGGTCAGGCGGCTGCCTGATCCCCTGGACAAACGCGGGGTGCTGGTCCGGCTGACCGGCCGCGGATGCGCCGTCGCCGACGCTGCGCTGGCCGACCTGCTCGCACACGAGCGCGACCTGCTGGCCGGCCTCGACGGCAGGCGGCAGGAGCAGCTAGCCGGCCTGCTCAGAACTCTGCTCAGCCCGCTCGATGCCCATGCGGCTGGTTAGCGCCGCGGTACTCGCCGGCGTCCTCGTGCTCGCCGGATGCTCGCACGGCCGGGCCGACCCGCCGAAGTCCGGCCGGGGCGCCAGGCGCGGTGCAGGCGAAGCGGACCAGAGACGTC
>JBPCKO010000246.1:0-2758 GCA_051004215.1 Streptosporangiaceae bacterium
ATCGTGACCAGGGTTCACGATCCCGGGCGCCACACATCTACGGCGATGCCGCGCGGCTCCTCGCAGAACTGCCCGTCCGGCGCGGCCCGCCGCAGCAGCGCCCGCAGGTCGGTCTCGAACCGGTCCACGTCGTCCCCCAACAGGTGCGGGGCGGCGTACGACAGCGAGAACACCGACGCGACCACCTCGTCCTCGGTCCGCTCGGTCACCGGGGCGCCGGGAATCTCGGTCCGCTCAGGCCCGGTGAACCCGGCATCGGTCAGCACCTCCTCGTCGCTGGCGTGCATCGCCTGCTCACCGCCGGTTCCGCCGGTCCTGGTGCCGCGCCCGGCCCGCTTGATGCTGCCGAGGTAGGCGGCGACCAGCCGGTCGATCTCGGCCCTGGGCGGCCGCGGCCGCGGCAGCGCGTACTCGCCGGGCACGCCGGCGTGGGTGGTGGCGTAGACCAGCGCGCACGCCCCGCCCGGCTCGAGCACCTCGCGGACCCTGGCCGCGACCGCCGGCCGGTCCAGCCAGTGAAACGACTGCGCGAACGTGACCGCGCGGAACCGGCCGAGCGCCGCCGTCATGTCCTCGGCCCGCAGCTGGACCCAGCGGGCGTTGGTGATCCCGGCCCGGCCCGCGGCCGATCGCGCGGCGGCGATCATCCCGGCGCTGCCGTCGAGCCCGGTCACCTCGCCGGCCAGGGGCGCGAGCAGCAGCGTCAGCGCACCGGGACCGCAGCCGGCGTCTAGCACCGCGCCGGTGCCGTCCAGCGCAAGGCCGTCCCGCAGCGCGGCGATGAGGCCGGCCGGATAGGGCATCCGGCCGCGGGAGTAGTACGGCGCCGCGCCCGCGTAGAGGGTTTCGTCCCAGCGCCACCCCTGGCCGGGACCTGGCGGGCCGGCGGCGGTCATGACGCCATCCTGGCCGCGCGGCCGGCCGGAGTCGACCGAATTCGGTGTTCAGGGCCGCGGGCGGCGGGGTACGGC
Source organism: Streptosporangiaceae bacterium (assembly GCA_051004215.1). Taxonomy (GTDB): domain Bacteria; phylum Actinomycetota; class Actinomycetes; order Streptosporangiales; family Streptosporangiaceae; genus Chersky-822. The sequence goes on from JBPCKO010000246.1 coordinate 972, forward strand.
GGGGACGTCCGAGACGGCAGAGGTGAGACGGCAGAGCGGTAGACGGCAGAGATGGGAGTGCCTCATGACTGACGCGAACGATGCGGAGTTCCGGCCCGACCGGCACGAGCACGCCAAGGCTCCCGAGCACCTCGACGACGACCGGCTGGCCAGGCTGACCGAGGAGGAGCGGGTCGCGGCCGGGCTCGACCCCTACGACCCCGACGAGGTGCCGCCCGCGACCGACGATCCGCCGCCGCCGGACATCACCCAGAGCGAGGTGTATCAGGAGGAGCGCGCCGAATTGCGGCGCCAGGCAGCCAAGGGCGAGCTGATCACCGACGGCGACACGGACGACTTCCCGCCCACCCGCTACGACACCTGATCTCCCGTGCCCGCCACCCGCAGCGCCGCCAGCCAAGACTGGGGGGAGCCCGGGAGTTAGCGGAGGCGGTTCAGGGCGGTCTGAGCGCGTTCGGCGGCGGCCGCCGCCAGCCGCGCGTCGCGGCGGGCGGTGATCAGGCGCTGGCGCTCCCGGTTCAGCCGCTCCTCCATGAAACTGACCGACTCGGAGACCTCGCGCTCGGTCGCCCTGGCCGCCTCGGCGCCTTGGACCGCCGCCTGCGCCGTTGCTTCCGCCCTGGCTACCGCCCGCTGGTGTTCTCGCTCCCGCTCGGCCTTCTGGGCGGCCCGCAGCGCGGCGGCCTGCCCGGCGGCTTGCCTGCCCATCGCGGCCGGACGGCCGGTACCGTCGCGGCCGTGGCCGGCCCGCTGCGCGGTCCGGTCACCCGGCGGGGCGGTGGCGGGAGCGGCGGCCAGAACGGCGGCCGGGGCGGCCAGCCCGATTCCTGGCCCGAACCCGGCCCAGTGCGCCGCCCGGGCCAGCGTGCCCGCCGCAACCTGCTCGGCCACCCCCGGATCAGCGAGCGCGGCGCTGAACGTGTCGGTCACCTCGTCGCGCAGGGCGGCCGACGGCGCGTCCAGGCCCGCCTCCGCGAGCGCCTGCCTGACCAGTCCCGTGATCAGCTCGCGCCGGGTCCTGGACAGCTCCCTGATGCTGGCCCCGTCTAGCGCGGCCTCGCCCGCCCGCAGCTTGCCGCCCAGGTCGGCGAGGCGGTCGGCCATTCCCGGATCGGCCCTGACGGCCTGGTTGACGACCCAGGCCGAGCGGGTCGGCTTGGCCAGCGCGCCGATCGCGCGGGCCGCCGCGGCGTCGCCGGACTTCCTGGCCGCGGTCGCCAGTTCCTTGCGCCGGGCGGTGAACTGGTCAGGATCGGCGCCGTACAGCTCGGCCGCCGCGCTGCCGACCAGGTCGCCGGATGCGTCGCCGTCCGTGTCCCGGGTGCCTGCCACAGCACCCATGGTGCCGCACCGCGGCGGCCGGGCGGGCGGGCGGCGGGCGGGTTAGTCTCAACTGGTGATCAAACGGCAGCACCGGGCGAACCCCGCGGCACGGCGCCGGCCGTGATCAACCTCGACCTGACCTGGCCGGAGTCGGCCGGGATGGCGGTGGTGCTGGCCGCCGGGTCGGCTGCGCTGCTGCGGCGCGGCCAGAGCCGCCCCAGCCGCCCTAGCCGCCCCAGCCGCAGTGGCCGCGCGATGACCGGTGCCGGGCGGTTCGTCCGCGAGGCGGCACTGTTCTTCGCTCTGTTCGCGCTGTGGCAGTATGCGGGCTCGTTCGCCCTGCTCGGCGCGGATGGCGGGGCCAGGCGCAGGCTGTGGATCTGGCGGGCCAAGCGAGAGGTTCCCCCCCCGACCGAGGCCACCTTGCAGCGGCTGTTCCTTCCTCACCCCCTCCTTGTCCCGGA
>JBPCKO010000247.1:0-4895 GCA_051004215.1 Streptosporangiaceae bacterium
CATCGGCGCCCGTCGCCCCCGCCTGGCGGGCGCTCGCGTCCTGGCCGCCGGTCTCGGCATCACCGGCACCCGCGGTCAGCGACTCCGCTGCGGCCTCGCTCCAGGCCGAGCCGGCCGGGGCATCCTCGGGGCCCTTCGTGCGGCCCGCGCCGCCGGGGCTGGTCGCGCTGGGTACATGCCGGGCGGCGTGGGCGGCCGCCTGCGCCCCGTCCGCCGCGGCCTGGGCCTGGTCTGCCCTCGCCTGAGCCTGGTCGGCCTCGGCCTGGATGCGGTCCGCCCGCGCCTGAACTCGTTCGGCGGATTGCTGCTCAGGCCGGCCGTTTCCCGGATCGCGCGCAGTCTCAGGACCACCCGGCTGCGCCGCCTCACCCGCTCCGCCGGGCCGGTCAGCTCCGGGCCGGTCAGGACCGCCGGGCCGGCCGGTTTCGCGTACGGCCCAGGTGAACTCGTCGCGCAGGCTGCGGACCGTCTCGCGGACGTCCCTGGACAGCTCCCTGGCGATGTCACGGACCGAGGCGGTGAGTTCGGACTCCAGGTCGGCCAGGTCGTCGAACCGCCGGTTCAGTTCCTCGCGTCCGGCGTCGGTGATCTTGTAGACCTTCTTGCCGTCGATCACCTCGTGGGTGACCAGGCCTTCCTCCTCGAGCCTGGCCAGCCGCGGGTAGATCGTGCCCGGGGAGGGCGAGTAGACGCCCATGAACCGGTCTTGCAGCAGCCGGATCACGTCATACCCGTGCCGGGGCGCCTCGTCCAGGAGCTTGAGCAGGTACAGGCGCAGTCCGCCATGCCTGAAGACCGGACTCACGATGTGCTCCCCTCTCGCCGGGCTCGCTGACCTGGAAGACCGCTTGCCCGCAGCACTAATCTTATATGCGATATATCGCGTCAGGCAAAGCGTGGGCGCAAGCCGTCACGATCCGGGCCGCTCGCCCGCCCGCGGCCACGCCGGCGAGTCACCTGACCTGCGGCGGCGCTGCGACGAGCGGTTCAGTCGTCGTCGTCTTCTGCCCTGGCCAGCCACGTGGCGAGCCGCTCGATCGCGGCCTCGTGCTCAGGGTGGACATCCACGAAGGCAGTCAGCTTCTCGGCCAGCCAGCCGAGCGTGACGTCGTCCTCGCCGCGCCGCTCGGCTAGCTCCTCGATGCCGCGGTCGGTGAAGTACACCGGGTCGCCTCGATCAGCTCAGCGCCGACGTCACCAGCGCGCCGTGCTCGGCCACGTGCTTCTTGGCCGAGCCCTGGGCTGGCGCCGAGCTCTCCGGCCGCGCGATCACGCCCAGCCCGCGGCCGAGCGCGCCCGGCAGGTGCATGGCCAGGTACGGCCACGCGCCCATGTTGACCGGCTCCTCCTGGACCCAGGTGACCTCGCTGGCGTTCGGATAGGCGGCGAGTTCGGCGGCGACCTCGGCCGCCGCGAGCGGGTAGAGCCGCTCGACCCTGACGATCGCGATGTCGTCGCGACCCGTCGCCTTCCGCTTCTCGGCCAGGTCGTAATACATCTTGCCGGTGCACAGAAGTACCCGCCCGACCCGGGCCGGATCGGCACGGCCGGCATCGCCGATCACCGGCCGGAACGATCCGCTGGTGAAGTCCGCGACCGCGGACGCCGCTGCCTTCAGCCGCAGCATCGATTTGGGCGTGAACACCACGAGCGGCTTGACCCGGTCTGACAGCACAGTCCACCGGAGCAGGTGGAAGTAGCTGGCCGGGGTGCTCGGCATCGCGACCGTCATGTTGTCCTGGGCGCACAGGGCCATGAACCGCTCGACCCGGGCCGAGGAGTGGTCAGGACCCTGGCCCTCGTAGCCGTGCGGCAGCAACAGCGCCACGCCGGAACGCTGGCCCCACTTCTGCTCGCCCGAGGAGATGAACTCGTCCAGGATGGTCTGGGCGCCGTTGGCGAAGTCGCCGAACTGGGCCTCCCAGCAGACCAGGGCGTCCGGCCTGGTCACCGAGTAGCCGTACTCGAAGCCCATCGCCGCGAACTCGGACAGCAGCGAGTCGTAGGCGTGGAACTTGGCGTTCTCGTTGTTCAGCCGGCGCAGCGGGGTGTACTCCTCGCCGGTGTGCCGGTCCATCAGGGCCGCGTGCCGCTGGCCGAAGGTGCCCCGGCGGGTGTCCTGGCCGACCAGCCGCACCGCGTTGCCGTCGATCAGGGTCGCGCCGAGCGCGAGCAGCTCGCCGGTGGCCCAGTCGATCTCGTCGTTCTCGATCATCGTGGCCCGGCGGGCGATCTGCGGGGCCAGCCGCGGGTGCAGGGTGAACCCGTCGGGCAGGTTGAGCTGCGTGTCGATGATCCGCTTGATGGTCTCGGCCGAGATCGCGGTCGGGGTTCTGGTGTGGTCGATCGGGGCGGCCTGAACCGGCGTCGGCACGACCGATCCCGGCTCGGCGGGCTTGCTGGCCGCCTCGCGGGTCTCGGTAAACGCGCGCTCCAGTTCCTGCTGGTAGTCGCGCAGGATCTGCTCGGCCTCATCCAGCGTGATGTCGCCCCGGCCGATCAGCGCCTCGGTGTACAGCTTGCGGGTGGACCGCTTGTGGTCGATCAGGTCATACATGATCGGCTGGGTGAACGAGGGGTTGTCGGCCTCGTTGTGGCCGCGGCGGCGGTAGCAGACCATGTCGATGACGACGTCCTTGGCGAACGCCTCGCGGTAGGCGAACGCGAGCTGCCCGACCCGCACGACCGCCTCGGGGTCGTCGCCGTTGACGTGGAAGATCGGCGCCTGGATGGTCCTGGCCACGTCGGTGCAGTAGACGCTGGACCGAGACGAGGCCGGGTCGGTGGTGAAGCCAACCTGGTTGTTGACCACGATGTGCACGGTGCCGCCGGTGCGGTAGCCACGGAGCTGGGACAGCTCGAGGGTCTCGGCGACCACTCCCTGGCCCGCGAACGCGGCGTCGCCGTGGATCAGCACCGGCAGGACGGTGTAGCCGGGGGTGCCCATGTCGAGCACGTCCTGCTTGGCCCGGACCACGCCCTCCATGACCGGGTCGACGGCCTCCAGGTGGCTGGGGTTGGCCACCAGGCTTACCGGGATCGAGGATCCCTCCGCCGAGGTGTACCGGCCCTCGGCGCCGAGGTGGTACTTGACGTCGCCCGAGCCGTGCGTGCTGCCGGGGTCGACGTAGCCCTCGAACTCGTTGAAGATCTGGCCGTAGGATTTGCCGACGATGTTCGCGAGCACGTTCAGCCGCCCGCGGTGCGCCATCCCGAGCACGGCTTCGTGCAGACCGACCTTGGCCGCCTCGTTGAGCACGGCGTCGAGCAGCGGGATCAGCGACTCCGCGCCCTCGAGGGAGAAGCGGCGCTGCCCCACGAACTTGGTCTGCAGGAACATCTCGAACGCCTCGGCCACGTTCAGCCGGGACAGGACCCGCATCTGCTCGTCGTGATCGGGAGTGCGGTGCGGGCGCTCGACCCGGTCTTGCAGCCAGCAGCGTTCCGCCGGGTTCTGGATGTGCATGTACTCCAGCCCGATGGTGCGGCAGTAGGCGTCGCGCAGCACGCCGAGGATCTCGCGCAGCAGCATCCGCGGCTTGCCGCCGAAACCGCCGGTGGCGAACTCCCGCTCCAGGTCCCACAGCGTCAGGTCGTGCTGGAGGATGTCCAGGTCCGGGTGCTTGCGCTGCTGGTACTGCAGCGGGTCGGTGTCGGCGAGCAGGTGGCCGCGCACCCGGTAGGCGTGAATCAGCTCGTGTACCCGGGCGGCCTTGCTGATGTCGTCTTCGTGGCCGGCCGGTATGTCACGGACCCAGCGCACCGGCTCGTACGGGATCCGCAGCGAGGCGAAGACCTGGTCGTAGAAGTCGTTCTCGCCGAGCAGCAGCTTGCTGATGGTGCGCAGGAAGTCGCCGGACTGGGCGCCCTGGATGATCCGGTGGTCATAGGTCGAGGTCAGCGTGACCGTCTGGCTGACCGCGAGCCTGGCCAGCGTCTCGGCCGACGCGCCCTGGTAAGCGGCCGGGTACTCCATCGAGCCCACGCCGACGATGCAGCCCTGCCCGGGCATCAGCCGCGGCACCGACTGCACGGTGCCGATCGTGCCCGGGTTGGTCAGGCTGATGGTGGTGCCGGCAAAGTCGGCCACGGCGAGCTTGCCGCTCCTGGTCTTGCGTACCGCCTCCTCGTAGGCCAGCCAGAACTGGCGGAAGTCCATTTCCTCGGCGCCCTTGATGTTCGGCACCAGCAGCTGCCGGGTGCCGTCCTCCTTCTGCACGTCGATGGCCAGGCCGAGATTGACGTGCTCGGGGCGGATCAGTACCGGCTTGCCGTCGACCTCGGCGAAGGAGTCATTGATCTCGGGCGCCGCTGCGAGTGCCTTGATGACCGCGAAGCCGATCAGGTGAGTGAACGAGATCTTGCCGCCGCGGCCGCGGGCGAGATGGTTGTTGATGACGATCCGGTTGTCGACGAGCAGCTTGGCCGGCACGGCGCGGACCGACGTCGCGGTCGGTACGGCCAGGCTGGCCTCCATGTTCGCGACCGTGCGGGAGGCGGCGCCGCGGAGCCTGATCTCGGTCCGCTCCGCCTCCGCGGGTTCGGCCTGATCCGGCCCGGCCTGCTGCGGTGCTGGTGACTGCGCGGGCGCCTCAGCTGGTGCAGCTGGTGCAGCTGGTGCAGCCGGTGCAGTTGGTGCGCCTGGCGCGGCCGGGTGCCCGTTGACGGCCGGGCCCTGACTGCCTGGCGCGCCCGGACCCGACGGGGCCGGTCCTGACGGGGCTGCTGTGCCTGGCTGGCCGGCCGGCCTAGGCGGTGCCTGCATCGTCGCGGCCGGACGGTCGCCAGCCTGCGTCGCTGCGGCGCCCCGGTCGGCCGGCGCGGTCTGGGCGACGGTTCCGGTCGCGGACCGCTCGGGGGTGGCGGACCGGGAGGGACCGGTGGGATGTGGGCGG
>JBPCKO010000248.1:0-11091 GCA_051004215.1 Streptosporangiaceae bacterium
GGATGCGGCGGGGACGGACCCAGGCGCGGTCGCGTTCGATATCGGGCTGCGGGATGCTCCGGGCCGGGACAACCTGGAACGGGCCGCGGCGGTGCTGGCCGGCGCGGGCCAGGACAAGACGCCGCCCGAGGACCGGCTCAGCGTTCTGGGCGACCTGCCTGAGCTGCCGCCCGACCGGTACCTGGACCGCGAGGAGAGCTGGCTCCGGTTCGCCCAGCGGGTGCTGGAGCTCGCCGAGGACCCGAACGTGCCGCTGCTGGAGCGGGTCAGGTTCGAGTCGATCTTCGCCAGCGCGCTGGACGAGTTCTTCATGGTCCGGGTGGCCGGCCGGATCCGGCGGATGGCCACCGGCCTGCCGGTCGAGAGTGTGAGCGGCAAGGCACCGGACCAGATCCTGGAGGGCACCCTGGACCTGGCCCGTGAGCTCGCCGACCGCCATGCGCGCGGCTTTACCGACCGGCTGCTGCCGGCGCTGGCCGACGCGGGCATCGAGATCCTGCGCTGGAAGGAGCTGCTGCCCGACGAACAGGAGCGGCTCACCGAGCTGTTCAGGGAGCGGATCTATCCGGTGCTCACGCCGCTGGCGGTGGACCCGGCGCACCCGTTCCCGTTCATCTCCGGGCTGTCGCTCAGCCTGGCGGTCATGGTCGCCGACCCGCGGTCCGGCCTCACCCTGTTCGCCCGGGTCAAGGTGCCGCCGCTGCTGCCGCGGTTCCTCACCGTCTCGCCGAGCCGGTTCGTGCCGCTGGAAGACGTAATCGCGGCCCACCTGAACGAGCTGTTCGCCGGGCTCGAGGTCATCGAGCATCACGCCTTCCGGGTCACCCGCATCCGCGACCTCGAGATCGACGAGGACGTCACCGAGAACCTGCTCCAGTCCCTGGAGCGGGAGCTGATGCGCCGCCGGTTCGAGCCCGCCGTGCGGCTCGAGGTGGAGGAGTCCATCTCCTCTGACGTGCTGGAAAAACTCGTGACCGAACTCGACGTGGACCACCGGGCCGTCTACCGGCTGCCTGGCCCGCTGGACCTTTCCGGCCTGTCGTCGATTGCCGACCTGGACCTGCGGCGGCTGAAGTACCCCGCGTTCGTGCCCGCCGAGGGGGCACTCCCGGCCGACCGCAGCGTGTTCGCCACGCTGGCCGAACGGGACGTGCTCGTGCACTTGCCGTACGACTCGTTCACGGCGAGCGTGCAGCGCCTGGTGGTCTCGGCCGCGGCCAACCCGCGGGTGCTGGCGATCAAGCACACGCTCTACCGCACCAGCGGGGACTCCGAGATCGTGGACGCGCTCATCGACGCGGCCGAGGCCGGCAAGCAGGTCGTGGTCGTGGTCGAGATCAAGGCCCGCGGCGACGAGGAGGCCAACATCGCGTGGGCCCGCAAGCTGGAGGAGGCGGGCTGCCACGTCGTCTACGGATTCGTGGGGCTGAAGACGCACTGCAAGATGGTCCTCGTGGTGCGCGAGGAGGCGGACGGCTCACTGCGCCGGTTCTGCCACATCGGGACCGGCAATTACCACCCGAAGACCGCGCGGCTGTACGAGGACTACGGGCTGCTGACGTCCGACCCGGAGGTCGGCGAGGACGTGACCGACCTGTTCAACCACCTGACCGGGTACAGCCGCCCGGCCCAGTACCACCGGCTGCTGGTCGCCCCGGCCGGGCTGCGGTCCGGCCTGATCAAGCAGATCGACGAGCAGGTGCGGCTGGCCAGCGACGGCCGGCCCGCCAGGATCCAGATGAAGTGCAACGCGATCATCGACGAGGTGATCATCGACGCGCTGTACCAGGCGTCCATGGCCGGCGTGCCGACCGATCTGTGGGTGCGCGGGATCTGCTCGCTGCGGCCTGGAGTACCCGGGCTGTCGGACAACATCAGGGTGCGCAGCATCGTCGGCCGCTTCCTCGAGCACTCGCGGATCTACGCGTTCGGCGACGGCGCCCCCGACAGCCCGGCCAGTGACGTGTGGATGGGCAGTGCCGACCTGATGCACCGCAACCTGGACCGCCGGGTCGAGCTGCTGGTCCGGGTCACCGACCAGGCCCAGAAAGCCGAGCTGCGGAGCCTGATCGGCCTGGCCATGGATCCGTCGGTGGCGTCCTGGTGGCTCGGTCCCGACGGCACCTGGGCCCGGCATCACCTGGACGAGGCCGGCGAGCCGCTGACCGACCTGCAAGAGCATCTGATCAGGTTCCGGCAGAACCGCCAGGCTGACGCCGACGTCGGCCCGGCCGGCCGCCGGGCGCGGCCCGGCGGGCCTGGCCGGCCGCGCTGACCAGCGCCGGGCAGTCAGGCGCGCGCGGAGGGCACGGCGACGTCGTCCGCGCGGCCGGAGCCGTGCCCTGGCGGCCCGGCCACGGCGAGCCCGAGGTCGCGCTGGTGCACCGGGAGCGATACGACGACTGGACGTTCCCGAAGGGCAAGCAGGAGCCGGGCGAGCAACTTCCGCTCACCGCGGTCCGCGAGGTCGCGGAGGAGTCCGGGCTGCGGGTTCAGCTCGGCCGGCCGCTGATGGTGCTGGAGTATCCGGTCGGCGGCAAGCTCAAGCGGGTCAGCTACTGGGCCGGCCGGTGCACGGCGGGGGATGCGTTCGTGCCCAACCACGAGGTCGACCAGATGCGGTGGCACCCGGCCAGTGACGCGGCGAAGGTGCTCAGCTATCCGGAGGATGCGGCCGTGCTGGCCGAGTTCCTGGACGGCCCGGCCGACACGGTGCCGGTGATCTTGCTGCGGCATGCCGAGGCGGGCCGCAAGCAGAAGCGCCGCGGTGGCCGCCCTGGCCCGGGGTCGGCGGCCGCCGACCTGTCCAGGCCGCTGGACGCCACCGGGGCCGCCCAGGCCCAGGCCCTGGCCGGGCTGCTGGCCTGCTATGGCCCCGGCCAGGTGATCAGCTCGCCGGCCGAGCGCTGCCTGGCCACGGTCCGGCCGTACGCCGCCGCGGCCGGCCTGCCGGTGCAGGCGCAGGACGCGTTCGCGGTCCAAGCCGGGGCCAGCCAGGAGGCGGCGAGAGCGCGGGCGGACCGCGCGGCCCGCCTGGCCGCCGGCCTCGCCCGGGCCGGGGAGCCGGCCGTCATCTGCGCGCACCGGGAGAACATGCCCGCTCTGATCGGCGCGGTCTTCGGCGCCGTCGGCGCCCAGCCGCCGCCCGAGCCGCTTGGCAAGGCCGAGTTCGTCGTCGCCCACCTGGCCGGCCGGGTACTGGCCGCCGCCGAGCGGCACCGGCCCGCCGGGTAACCCCGGCTGCCAGCACTGGAGAGCGGATTGTCGGAGGCGCGCGGTACAACCGGCTAGCAGGGGTTCTCCGAGGACCGGGAGGATGACATGGCCGACGACATCAGCCGCGCGGTGGAGAGCGAGATCGCTGACCTCGCCGAGCGGTTAACGGCGCCTGGGCGGGAGGAATGCCTGCGCTGTTACCTGCTCCGCATGATTACCGAGTTCGGCTGCGACGGCACCTACCGCTGGACGATCAGGTGGCGGGACGTGCGCGCCGCCAAGCCGGGCGTGCTGCTCGGCCAGCTGGAACGCCGAGGGGGCTGCTGCGACTGCGAGGTGCTGATGAACGTATTCCCGGACTACCCGCCGGTGAGCGTGGCCCTGCCGTGTGCGGGCACGGGCCGGGCCGGCTCGTGGCGAGCCTGCGACCTGGGGCTGCGCCGCAGCGCCTGAGCGCCTGGCCGGGTCGGCCCGGGCCGGGCCGGGCCGGGCCGGGTTAGTCCTCGCCCCTCGCCCCCATCCAGAACAGGGCCAGGACCAGGGGCACCGCCGTCAGGTCGACCTGCCAGGACCGGGCGCCGTAGCGCTGCAGCTCGGCCGCGACCGACTCGGGCGTGACCGGGTCTGGCGGCTGCCAGGCCAGGCGGCGGACCGCGTCGGGCGCGAGCAGGTTCTCGGCCGGCATGTGGTTCGCGTCGGCCAGCGCCGCGACCGCGGTCCTGGCCGTGGTCAGGCGCTTGGCCGCGACCGGGTCGCGCTCGGCCCAGCGATGGGCCGGCGGCGGTCCGTCGCCGGGCGGAGCGGAAGACTCGGGCAGGCCAGAGTCGGGCAGCGACTTCGCCCGGCGGATCGCGCGCAGCCAGTCCTGGCCGTACCGCCGGGCCCCGCGGCCGGTGAAGCCGGGCAGCGTGCCCAGCTCGGTCACGCTGTTCGGGACCGCCCTGGCCGCCTCCACGATCGCCGCGTCGGGCAGGATCCTGGTCGGCGAGATGTCGCGGCGCTGGGCGATCTCGTCGCGTTCCAGCCACAGCTCACGGACCACGGCCAGGTTCCGCCTGCTGCGCACCCGGTGAATGCCCGAGGTGCGGCGCCAGGGCTCGGCCCGCGGGGGAGCGGGCTTGGCCGCCAGTATCGCCGCGAACTCCTCCTGGGCCCAGCCGGTCTTGTCCTGCTCGGCGAGCTGGGCCGCGAGCGCGTCCCGCAGCTCGACCAGGACCTCCACGTCTAGGGCCGCGTACCTGAGCCACTCGGTGGGCAGCGGCCTGGTCGACCAGTCCGCCGCCGAATGCGATTTCTCCAGCGTCAGCCCGAGCACCTCCTCCACCAAGGTGCCCAGGCCGACCCGCGGGTAGACGAGCAGCCGCCCGGCCAGCTCGGTGTCGAAGATGTTCCGCGGCCGGTAGCCGAGGTCGGCCAGGCAGGGCAGGTCCTGGCTGGCGGCGTGCAGCACCGCCTCGGAGCCGGCCAGCGCCTCGTCCAGGGCGGACAGGTCAGGACAGGCGACCGGGTCGATCAGCACCGTGCCGGCATCGGCCCGGCGCAGCTGGACCAGGAACGCCCGGTGGCCGTACCGGAAGCCGGACGCCCGCTCGGCGTCGACGGCGACCGGCCCGGCGCCCGCGGCGAGCCGCCCGGTTGCTTCGGCGAGACTCTCGGCGGTGACGACCAGGGGCGGCAGCCCTTCCCTGGGCTCCAGCAGCGGGACGCTCACGGCCGGGGCCTGGCCCGCGGCGGCTGATCCTGGGGTCGGGCCGACGGCGGCCGGAAGTGGGCGACGCCCGGTGGCAGCGGGGGCAGCCCGGCCGCGACGCAGAGCGTGTCGGCCCAGGCGGCCAGATGCCGGTCGAGCTCGTAGTGATCGCCGCCGGCGGTCACGGGCGACCAGGACGCCCGCATCTCGAACTCGGTCGTCGCCGGATCGTCCTGCTTGGTGCCGAATCCTTCGGTAACCACTCTGGTCACGGTACCGCTTGAGGCCGCGTAGCCCGCCGACCGCTCGGTCAGGGCCTCGGTCAGCCAGCTCCAGCCGACCTGGCCGATCAGCGGGTCGGCCGCGATTTCCGGGTCGAGGTCGGCCTGCACGTAGGCGATCACCCGGAACGGGCCGGCCCAGCCATCCTGACCCGCCGGGTCATAGAGCAGGACGAACCGCCCGGAACCGATCTCCCGCCCGCCATCGTCGACCGAGCCGGCGACGGCAGCGGCGTGCGGAGCCAGGCGGCGCGGCGGGGGCTCGCCCTCGAACCCGAGCTCGGGCCGCAGCGCGCGCAGTTCGCGGACGGCGTTCTCCAGCTCGGCCACCGCCCGCCGGAACACTGGATCGGCGGCCGGCGGCCGCTCATCGGGCGGCGGGCCAGCGGGCACTGCGGCCGGCCTCAGCGCGCGCGATGGCGGCCCGGCATCGCTCATACCGGGTCGCCCGCTCGCGGGAGCGGCGCCAGCAGGCACCGTCTTCCCTCATCGCTCCCACGTCGCTCCTCGGCCCAGGCGGCACCGCGCCCCTCCCGCTCGGTCATGCCACCCGGTCGAGCCGCACGGCGGCGGAACGGGCGGCGCCGGACGGGGCGGAACCGGCCAGCCTCTGGCCAGATAGCGGAACGCCAGTCAGCACGGCGGTCCCGCAGGCCATGCAGAACCATTCTGGGCAGCAGCCGTCGTCGCTGTCCGGGCACCGGCCGGAGCCGCCGTGGATCTGGGAGAACTCGCGCGCTGAGCCGCAGCAGGGACAATCTCTCACGATATCGGTCATCTGCCGCTCCTCGCCCTCGCCGGCCCCTTCCCGATGCTGGCATGCAGCCTGCTCCATGCCGTGGATCTCTGGCGGCGTGTCAGCTGGGCGTTTCTGAGCCGTTCCGCGGTCCGGAGGCCAGCGGCCGGACGCGGCCGGGCAGCGGTTGTGAAACGATGCCAGGCGTGAACACCCCGACCGCCGACTCCCCGTTCATCAGGGCCTGTCGTCGCCAGCCGGTCGCGAGCATCCCCGTGTGGTACATGCGCCAGGCCGGCCGGTCGCTGCCGGAGTACCGGGCGACCAGGGCCGGGATCGCGATGCTGGACGCCTGCTCGGCCCCGGACCTGATCACCGAGATTACGCTGCAGCCGGTCCGCCGTTACGGCGTGGACGCGGCGGTCTTGTTCAGCGACATTGTCGTGCCGCTGCGCGCGGTCGGCCTGGACATCGACATCCAGCCCGGCGTCGGCCCGGTCACCGCCACGCCGTTCCGCGAGCCGGAGGACCTGGCCCGGCTGCCCGAGCTGGACCCTGGTGACGTCGGCTTCGTCGCGCAGGCGATCGGGCAGCTGACCGCGGAGCTCGGCGGCGTGCCGCTGATCGGCTTCGCGGGCGGCCCGTTCACGCTCGCCTGCTACCTGATCGACGGCGGCCCGTCGAAGACCTTCGACCTGACCAGGTCGCTGATGTACGGGCGGCCCGACCTCTGGCACGCGCTGCTCGGCCGCCTGGCCGACATCACGATCACGTTCCTGCAGGTGCAGGTGCAGGCGGGCGCCAGCGCCGTGCAGCTGTTCGACTCCTGGGCCGGCACGCTCAGCCCGGAGGACTACCGGCAGGCGGTGCTGCCGCACAGCCGCCGGATCTTCGCCGCGCTGGCCGGCTCGGGCGTGCCGCGGATCCATTTCGGCGTCGGCACCGGCGAGATCCTCGGCCTGCTCGGCGAGGCCGGCGCCGACGTGGTCGGGGTCGACTGGCGGGTCCCCCTGGACGAGGCGGTGCACCGGGTCGCGCCGGGCAAAGCGCTGCAGGGCAACCTGGACCCGGCCGTGCTGCTCGCGCCGTGGCCGGTGATCGAGGAGCGGGCCAGGGCGGTGCTGCGCAAGGGCCGCACCGCCGAGAGCCACATCTTCAACCTCGGGCACGGCGTGCTGCCGGCCACCGAGCCTGACACCCTGGCCAGGCTGACCGACCTGGTGCACTCCGTCCCGACCGGATCGGCCGGCTAGCCCCCGGGCGACGGGACTGGCCGGCGGCCGGGACCTAGGTGGCGGGGGCCGCGGGCGGGTCGGCGGCCGGCGGATGCCGGCGCCGGCTGAGCCGCCGCCGGGCGGCGATGACGATTGCCGCCAGCGCGGCGACCGGGATCAGGAATGGCAGCAGCGAGCCGAGCGCGGTGAGCACCCACTCGACGGCCAGCGCGAGCGCGTGCCAGCCGGCCCGCAGGCCGGCCAGGAAGCCCGGCACGTGCGCCTTCTTGTGATGGACGGCGACGACGTGACGGTGGCCAACCAGCACGAGGGTGACCGTCGCGTAGCTGGTCGCGTGCGCGAGCGCGCGCTGCTGGGCCAGCAGCGACTCCAGGCTGGACTCCTGGGCGTTGATCTCGTCCTGGACGGACAACAGCGCGCCGACCGAGCCGGCCTTGCTGAGCAGCGCGCGCAGCTGGCGGATCGCGGCCTGGGCCGAGGCCACCCGGCTGCCGACGTCGGCGACCTGCTGGGTGACGTTGGTGGCGTGCTGGCTGCGGGTCAGTACCCGGCCGAGACTGACCAGCCGGGGCAGCACGGCGTCGTACTGGGCCGCGGGGATCTTGAGCTGGAGCGTGACCTGGGGCGTGCCGCGGCTGGGCGGAAGCAGGTCCTGCTCGCCGGAGACGTAGCCGCCGGCCTGCGTGACCCGCGCCGCGGCCAGCGTCGCCTGGCCGGTCACGGTGGCCTTCTTGCTGACCCGGACGGTCAGGTACGCGGTATAGATGATGTCCTGGCTGGACAAGGTGACGCGGGCCCGGACCCCCGTCCCCCCGGCCGTGCCGAAGGTCGTCCTGGCGGCCCCGTTTCCGGCCGCGGGGCGGGGGAGGGCGGCTGCCCGGTGCTCGGCCGACGGGGCCTGGGCGCCGGCCCCGCCCGAGCCCGAGGAGGAGGTGCCACCGCCGGAACCGGCCGCGGAACAGGCAGCGAGCAGCAGGCCGGTGCCGCACGACGCGGCCGCGGCGATAAGGAGGGTGCGCGGCCGGGTCCGGCTTGCGCGGGCGCCAGCAGCGCCAGGGGAACTCATCATGCTGATCGGACGCAGCGGAGCGGCAAACGGTTGCGCCGGGCTGCCAGGATGGGCGGCGTGACCTTTCCGACGACCGACAGCCTGAGCGGCGCGCGGTTTCCGAAAATCGAGCTGCACGTCCACCTGGAGGGCACCGTGCGCCCGGCCACGCTGCTGGAGATCGCCAGCGCAACGGTGTCACGTTGCCCGCCGCCTCGGCCGGCGAGCTGGAGCAGATCTACCGGTTCCGCGACTTCCCGCATTTCCTGCAGGTGTGGTGGATGACCACCGGGGCGCTGCGGACCGAGCGCGACTTCCGCCAGGTTGTGACCGACTACGCGGCCGAGGCGGCCGGTCACGGGGCGGTCTACCTGGAAGGCATCTTCTCCCCGTCCGAGCCGGCCACCCGGGGCGTCTCCTACGAGGAGGTGTTCGCCGGCTACGGCGATGGCGTTCAGGAGGCCTGGGAGAAGCACGGCGTCGTGGTCAGGCTCACACCCGACATCGTGCGCGGCTTCCCGGCCGAGGCGGCGAGCCAGACGGTCGCGCACGCGATCGCGCACGCCCGCCGCGGCATCGTCGGAGTGGGTCTCGGCGGGTCGGAGAGCGAGTACCCGCCCCAGCTCTACCAGGAGGTGTTCCGCACGGTCAAGGAGGCCGGGCTGGGATCGGTGCCGCATGCCGGGGAGGCCGATGACGCCGCCTCGGTCCGGTCGGCCATCGAGGTGCTCGGGGCCGACCGGATCCGGCACGGCATCCGCGCGGCCGATGACCCCGGCCTGCTGACCGAGCTCGCCGCCCGCGACATCGTGCTCGACGTCTGTGCGACGAGGCGACCAGGGCGCGGCTGCGGGCGATCGGGGCCCGGCACGAGTGGGGACGGGCGGATCGGCCCAGGTCTCGCCAGGGAGTCGCTAGGCTTTGCGGGTGCGCAGCATCGCCCGGCGCCGGGGGCACCGGTCACGTACCTGGTGGCTGCCCGCTGGTGTCATCGCGATCGCGGTCGTTCTCGCCGGCCTGGGGCTGGGCCTGGGGGCCGGCCTGGGCACGGGGCCGGGCGGGCACGCCGCGCCAGGGCCGCGGCCCGCGCCGCCGGTCTCGGAGGCGGGCATCGGCAAGATCCGGCACGTCGTGATCATCATGCAGGAGAACCGGTCGTTCGATTCGTTTTTCGGCACCTATCCGGGGGCGGACGGGATCCCGGCTAAAAACGGTCACTTCACCGTGTGCGTGCCCGATCCGCGGGCGCACCGCTGTGACCGGCCCTACCACGACGCGAAGCTGGTCAACGGCGGCGGCGGACACAGCGAGAGCGACGCCCGCACCGACATCCGCCACGGCCGGATGAACGGATTCATCAAGACCGCCGAGGACACCAGGAACCGCGGCTGCAGCGCCGTCTACCCGCCGCCGGACGTGTGCCTGCCGACCGGGCCGCCGGATGTGATGGGGTATCACGACGCCAGGGAGATCCCGAACTACTGGACCTACGCCAACGACTTCGTGCTGGCCGACCACATGTTCGAGCCGGTTGCCTCGTGGAGCCTGCCCTCGCACCTGTACATGGTCAGCGGGTGGTCGGCGACCTGCAAGAACGCCAACCCGTTCAGCTGCCGCAGTTTCGTCGGCGGTCAGTCGGGCCCGGCCCCGGCGGCCGGGCCTGGGCCGGCGCAGCACAGCGGGCGCCAGCTATCCGCCGCGTTCTGGGCCTGCGTTCGGGCGAACGGGGTCAACCCCGCTAACATGCAGCGGCCGGCCGGGCTGTCCAAACGGCAGCGGCGGGCGATCAGCACCTGCCTGAAGATCCTGACCCCGGCCGAGCGGCAGCGGCTGCTCGACCACGGTGCGGGCGGCGGCGGCGGGCTCGGCCAGGAACTTGGCATCTACTCCTGGACCGACCTGACCTACCTGCTGCACAAGCAGCACGTGTCCTGGCGGTACTACGTGCAGAAGGGCGTTCAGCCCGACTGCGACGACAACCCGGACGAGTCGGCCGCGGGCTGCGCGCCGGTCAAGCAGGGCGCCGGCACCCCGTCCATCTGGAGCCCGCTGCCCGCGTTCACCGACGTCAAGTCCGACCACCAGGTCCACGACGTGAAGAACCTGGCCGCGTTCTACCGGGCCGCCCGGCACGGCACCCTGCCCGCGGTGTCATGGATTACCCCGACCCAGGCCAACAGCGACCATCCGCCGGCGAACCTGGCCACCGGCCAGGCCTACGTCACCAACCTGATCAACACGATCATGCGGGGACCAGACTGGAAGTCCACCGCGATCTTCGTGGCCTGGGATGACTGGGGCGGCTTTTACGACCACGTCGTGCCGCCCCGGGTGGACCGCAACGGCTACGGCCTGCGGGTGCCGGCCCTGGTGATCAGCCCGTACGCGCGCCGTGGGTACGTCGATCACCAGGTGCTGTCGTTCGACGCGTTCAACAAGTTCATCGAGGACGACTTCCTGCACGGCGCCCGGCTGAACCCGCGCACCGACGGCCGTCCCGACCGGCGGCCCGACGTGCGGGAAAGCCTGCCGATCCTCGGCAACCTGGTCAGGGACTTCAACTTCGATCAGAAGCCGCGCCGGCCGGTGCTGCTGCCGGTGCATCCCAGGCCAGGCCCGGCGTCGACGCCGGGAGGCTAACGGCTGCGGTGCCGGTGCTGGCTTGGCTGGCTGGGCCGGCGGTCGCGGCCCAGCGGCCGGCCTGGCGGGAGATAGTGACCGGAAGGCCGAAGCAGGCGCTGACCAGGTCGCTGGTCAGCACGTCGCCGGCCTGGGCGGCCGCGAACGGTCGGCCGTCCCGGAACAGAAGCAGGTGCGAGGTGCTGACCGACCGCTCCTCGAGGTGGTGGGTGACCAGAACGGGGGACAGGCCCGGCCGACGCTTT
>JBPCKO010000249.1:0-4205 GCA_051004215.1 Streptosporangiaceae bacterium
AGATGCGGGAAGATCACCCCGAACTTCGCCGCCAGCATCTCCCCGGTATCCAATGCCATGCCAATACGCCATACCACACTGCCGGGCGCAGACCAGGGAACCTACGGGTTATTTACCGACAAGCCCTAATCCCGGTGATCAGGGCGGTACCGGGCGGCCAGGTCAGCCCGGCCGGGCCAGGCCATCCAGATCAGGCTCCGGGCGCGACCGGGACCGGCGCCGCGATCAGGGCCGCGCGATCCCGCCGATCTGATCCAGCAAGGCGCGGACCTCGGCTTCGGGATAGCGGCGGTGGCCACCGAGCGTGCGCACCGAGGTCAGCTTGCCGTCCTTGGCCCAGCGCGTGACCGTCTTCGGATCCACCCGGAACATGGCCGCGACCTCGGCCGGGGTCAACAGCCTGGTGAACTCCGGTGCCTGTCGACTAGTGCTCATATTGACGATTCCTCCCCACGATCGCTCACCGGGTGTACAAGATCCAGCGAACGATCATAATCAGGATTATTAAAGCATAAACAGGGCAAGGATGAGAAGACGTTATGCCGACGTGTCGTTTTTGACCATCCCTGACAGGACACGTCACCAGCTCAGGCCGGGTGCACGATCTCCGGCTCCGGGACTCCCGGCTCGCTCACGGAGGGCTCACCCGGCAGGGATTCGTGCTGATCGCTCGCAGCCGGACCGCTCCGGGCCGGATCGGCTTGCCGCCCGGCCGGAACAGCCAGTTCGCACCAGACGATCTTGCCGGAACCGGTCCGCCTGGTGCCCCACCGCTGCGCCACCTGGCTGACCACCTGCAGGCCACGGCCGCGCTCGTCATCTTCGCCGGCCTGACGCAGCCGCGGCGGAGCCGCCGAGTCATCGAGCACCTCGCAGAACAAGCCGCCTTCGAGCACGAGCCGGAGACCGATCTTGCTGTGGGTATAACGGACCGCATTGGTCACCAGTTCGGAGACCACGAGCTCGGCCGCCGGTCTCAATTCGGTCAGGCCCCATTGCCGCAGCGGGCGCCTGATCAGCGACCTCGCCCGCCGCGCGGCGGTCAGCTTGGGCATCAGATTCCAGGAGAAGTGGCGGTCCGCGCCGATCCGGCGCAGCCTGGTCATCAAGATGGCGATGTCGTCGCGCTGATGGTCGTCGTAGACGCCGGCCAGCGCGCGGCGGCACAGGTCGTCCAGCGGCTCGTGCGGCGAGCCGGGGCCGAGGATCGTGCGCAGGCCGGCCAGGCCGAGGTCGATGTCCTCGCCCCGCTTCTCGACCAGGCCGTCGGTATACATGACCAGCAGGCTGCCGTCCTCGATGTGCAGCGTCCGGCTGCTGATCGGGCTGGCTCCGATGCCCAGCGGCGGCGCGGGCGAGACGTCGAGGAACTCGCTGGTGCCATCCGGCCGCACCAGCAAGGGCGGGAGGTGGCCGGCCGAGGCCAGCTCGCAGCTGCCGTCGACCGAGTCGTAGATGGCGTAGACGCACGTTGCGAAGTGCGGCTCCACCTCGCCGAGCTCGTGCATCAGGTCATCGAGCCGCTGCAGGGTCTCGGCGGGCGGGAGCTCGAGCATGGTCAGCGTCTTGATCGCGGTGCGCAGCCGCCCCATGGTGACGGCGGCCCGGACCCCGTGCCCGGCGACGTCGCCGACCACCAGCGCGACCCGTCCGCCCGGCAGCGCGATGGCCTCATACCAGTCGCCGCCGACCTCGATGAGCTTGCTGCCGGGCAGGTAGCGGTGCCTGACCTCCACCGAGGCGGGATGGGACAAACCGGTCGGGAGCATGCTGCGCTGCAAGGTCAGCGCGGTCGCGCGCTCCCGGCTATAGCGGCGAGCGCTGTCCATGAACAGGGCCGCCCGGCTGGCGAACTCCATGCCCATCTCGATGTCGTAGGCGTCGAAGCGGTGAAACTCGATCCGCCGGACGCACACCAGGAAGCCGAGCAGCGTGTCGCCGGCCAGCAGCGGCAGGAGCAACATCGACGTGCCGGCCACGAGCCGCGCGACCGGAGTCCTGAACCAGGCCCGGGCGAGCACCGCCGCCGCCTCGTCGGTCATCGTGACGCAGACCGGCTCGCGGTTCTCCATGCACGCCGTATAGGCCGTGTCCGCCGGGTAGCGAAGGATCTCGCCGACCGGGAACGCCGCCTCCCAGCCCGGATCGTCGTCATCCTGGGCGACCGCGAGGCGCCTGACCAGCTGCGTTCCGGCCGGGCCGACGTCTGGATGCTCGCCGTCGCCCATGACGCTTTCGAGCATGAGCAGGCCGGCCGAATTGCAGAAGTGCGGCACCAGGATGTTCACCAGCTCCGGCGCCATCTGCTCGATGTCCAGCGCGCCGCCGATTTTGCGGACCGCGCCATCCAGCAGCGCGTGCCGCATCAGGGCGGGATCGATGAACCGCTCGGCGACCGGCGGCGGTATCCGCAGGATCACCTGAGCGAGCAGCTCGGGGTCGTGGGAGCGGATCGGCTCCACGGTGACCACGGCGTCGACCGATGGCCGGTTCGCGGTGCGCACCGACAGCACGGTCGTGATCTCCCGGTCGGCGCGCACCGCGTCGATCAGGGCGGTCAGCGGCTCACCTCGCTCGGGACCCGCGATCAGTGAGCGCAGGTCGGTGCCGAGCAGCGAGCCTTTCCCGTGCGCGAGAAGGTCGCCAGCGCCCCGGTCGTGCTGGAGGATCCGGCCGTCCTTGTCGATGCCCAGTGTCACCGTCTGAGCCGAGGTGCTGGTCTGGACGGCCGATATCTCGGCTGCCATTGCCGACGCCACCTCGTGATTCCCCTCGCTGGCCTGGTACTCCGTAAACCAGTATGAAACATCGCGACGGGAAATGAGCCCGAAAGGCCGATAGGCCGCTGGCAATGGCCGGTACGGGCCGGGCCGGTCAGTCTCTGGCCGGCTCTCCGTGGCCGGCGTTGCCCCGGCCCAGGCCCCAGTAGGCCTTCGGGGAGACCTGGTCCTCGCGCAGGCCGCGCTTGGCCAGGATCTCGCGCATGCGCAGCACGACGGACGCCTCGCCGAAGACGTAGGCGTGCCCGGTGCCGGCGCCGAACTCGACCTCGGCGGCCTCGGCGGCCAGCCGGGCGGAATCGCCGGCCGGGAGGCCGAGCCGGTGCAGCCAGCTCAGCCTGGTCCGCGCCGGGGCCAGCAGGTCCTGCTCGTCGTCGGGGGACGGCACCTCGATGATCAGCGTGGCCTCGGCGTCGCCCGGCAGCGCCTCGGTCATCGCCAGGATCGCGGGCATGGCTGATTCGTCGCCCAGGAAGAGGTGCCAGTCGGCCTCGGGGAAGACAGTGATCTTGCCCCGCGGGCCGATGCCCTCGACCGTGTCCCCGGCCTGCACGGCGCGGACCCAGCGCTCGCCCGGGCCGTCGCCATGCCGCACGATCTGCAGGGTGAGGGTCAGCGTGGCGCGGTCCAGGGCGCGGATCGTGTAGCGCCTGCGCACCGGGCGCCGTCCCTCGGCCGCGACCAGGAGCATCACGTCTTGTCCTGGCTCGTACCGGAACCCTTCCAGCTCGGGCGCGGTCAGCGTGACCTGGTGGAAGCTCGGGGAGATCGATTCGCTGGACAGCACCGCGAAGGACAGCCGGCGGCCCGCGGTGAGCGGGCCGGTGAGCTCAGCGAACGGGTCGTCGAGCTCGGTGCGGGCGGAGGGCGGCAGGGCGTCGCTCATGGCTCAAACCCTAGGGTCCGCCCGGCCTGACCCGTTGCTCGGGACGACGCCGGCGGGACCGGCGGAGCGGTGACTGCAAATCCGGTTACGTTATGTAATCACCTTTTTAGACAAAACTCCATGGGTAACGTTTCCGCCAGCCAGGCCACGACTCGCCTATTCCGTAATGATTATGTCGGGAGGCTTCGCAGCTAGATTGCGATGTTCCGAGGCAATTACGGCAACCGCTCATTGAAATTCGATAACGAATCGCACCAGCGCTTGATTACAGATAGGCAGGTAGTGGTAACGTCACGTAGCGAACTGGCAGGGCGGGAATTACTGAGCGCTACCTTTGCCGGCACCTTGTTCTTGGCCGCCGACCGGGCCTGACTTGACCGCCCAAGTCCCCGGAAGCAGGCGCGGCAGACCAACAGGAAGGATCCAGACGATGCGCAAGCGCTTTACCAGGGCGTTGTATGCGGTATCGGCGGCGGCGGTGGCTGCTGGCAGCCTCAGCCTGAGCGTCGGCGCGGCCAGCGCGGCGACCCACGTGAAGA
>JBPCKO010000250.1:0-13733 GCA_051004215.1 Streptosporangiaceae bacterium
ACCCCCTCCTCCCCCCCTGCCCGGGGCTGGCCCCTGTTCCCTGCGGTCAGGGGCGGCTAGCCGCGCAGCCCCTTGATGAAGCCGGGGCCGGGCGAGCCGACGCCGGTCATGTTGTCGTAACCCTTGAGCGTGACCTGCCCGGTGTAGCCGAACATCTGGTTGCTCTGGTCATCGAACGTGGTCAGTATCGGTGCGCCGCAGGTATGGGCGTCGCACGCGGTACCGCGGAACAGCGGATTGCTCGAGCCGGTCAGCGGCAGCGTGGCGTGCAGCACCCGGCTGCCGTGCAGCTTGTACAGCATCGGGTTGATGAACCCGAAGGACCCGGGCCGGCCCTGCTGAGCGGCCGTCACGATGCCCGCCACCAGCGGCGAGGCCAGGCTGGTGCCGCCGATGTCGAACTCGCCGTAGACCGGCGGCTTGCCCTTGTGGAAGGTGAGCAGCCCAGTCGCGAAGCCGGTGAACGGGTCGGCGTCGGCGCTGATATCAGGGACCGACCGGATCCGGCCGCTGCGGTTCCCTGGCCCCTTGGCCAGCGACGCCGGCACCCGGCCCTTCTGGTACCACGGCTGGTGCCAGAGCAGGCTCGGGCCGCCGCCGGCCGCGCCCTGCTCGCCGATGAAGATCCACCGCTTGGAACTCAGGAACGAGAACCCGGTCGACCAGCCGGTCTCGAAGGTGCGGTGGCCGGCCTTGCCGATGCCGAGCGTGGTGCCGCCGACCGCGATCGCGAACGGGTCGTCGGACGGGCTCAGCACGCCGGAGCCGTCACCGGAGGAGAAGTACATGCCGACGCCCTCGACCACCGCTCGGGCCAGGTAAGCGTGCTCGATGTTGGTCAGGAACGGGGCCTGCGACTCCAGTCCGCCTTCCCAGGAGTTGGACGCGACGGTGGCGAGCGGGTGCCGCCCATGGCCGTTGAGCACGGCCAGGTCGGCGTCGAACAGGCCCTGCAGGCCCTGGTCGCCGTTGTTGCAGCTGTCACCGCCGACGACCAGCTGGCTGGCGCCCGGGGCCATGGCGTAGGAGGATTCCACGTCCAGCTGTTCCTCGACGTCGAACGGGTCGCCGCAGGTGTTGCGGCCCAGCGACAGCTCGGCGTACCGGCGCGAGGACGGCGCGGGCAGGCCATTGGCCGCCGCGTAGTCCTTCAGGGTCAGGAACATGTCCTTGGTCAAGCCCAGCTCGACCAGCGCGACGGTCTGGCCCTTGCCGGTCGCCTTCCAGGTAGCCCCGTAGGCGGATCGCATCTGGGTGCCGGAGTAGCCGCAGACCTCGGTCGGGAACTTGGTCACCCCGTACTTCTTGGGCAGGCCGGACACGACGTGCTGGCCGTAGTACTGCGAGCACGGCGCCTTGAAGGATTTCTGGCTGCCCGTCACCTTCTTGCCGGCCACCGTGGTGGCGCTCGGCCGGAGCAGCGGCAGGATCGGCGCGGCGTTGCTCAGGCCGGTCACGCCGAGCACGCGGCCCGCGAGTGACTTCGGCACCGAGATGGCGCGGCTGTTGGCCCGCAGCACCGAGCCCTCGGTGCGGGCCGCGGACGAGGGATAGGTCCTCAGTACCGTGCGGAAGGCGGCATTAATCTTCGAGACCGAGCCGGTCGCCCGCACGTAGTCACGGCCGGCATCGGCGCGGATGGTCCTGAACCCCTTCGAGTGCAGCCACGCCCCGACCGCCCCGGCCGTCTTCGCGCTCGCGCCGAACCGGGCCGCGTAGGCCGCCGGGCTCAGGTAGTGCCGGAACTGCGGGCGGCCAGGAGTACTGACGGCCGCCGCGAACTCCCGCACGCCCGGCCGCGGCTTGAGCCAGACCTGAATGGTGAGCTGCGTGGATCCGGCTACCGTGCCGGTCGGCCTGGCATGCAGGGCGAACGCGGGCACGCTGCCCGGCAGCGGCACGCTGCCCGACGTTGCCGCGCTCGCCGAACCGGCTGCGCTCACGATCGACATCCCGGCCATCGCCGCTGTCGCGCCGACGGCACCTATGAGCCTTCTTCGCCCGAGCATGGTCTCCCTTAAGATCGTGACGGCTAGAATGGTCATACCATGAAATATGCGCCGACCTCGAACTCCGCCCGGGGCAGCGCATTGATGCACCTCATATCATCGTGAATGCCGACTTAATTTCAAGGAGCATTGGATAACAACTTAATTTCGGCGCTCCCATCTCACGGGGTCTGCCGCCGCCCGCGGCAGCCGCCCGCCGCTGCCGCCCGCCGGGCTCGCTAACGTGGCAGGCCAGGCGGCAGCAGACGGAGGTGCGAGGTGGCGGCAGGCACGCGAGCCGGCGGAGTCAGGGACGTCATCGGCGGCGGCCATAGCGGGCTCGCCTGCGCGGCCTACCTGGCCAGGGCGGGCCTGGACGTTCTGGTCCTCGAACGCCGCGGCCTGGTCGGCGGGGCCGCGGGTCACCGAGGAGCCGTGGCCTGGTTACCGGGTCTCCAGTGCCTCGTACGTGGTCAGCCTGCTGCCGCCGCGGATCGTCAGTGAGCTGGACCTCGAGCGGCACGGCGCGAGCGTGCGCCGGGTCGACGTGCGCGGCGGCCGGGCCGCCGGGGTGGAGCTGGAAGACGGCACCGTGCTGCCGTCCCGCCGCGTGATCTCCGGGGTGCATCCGGTCACGACCTACCGCGACCTGGTCGGCTTCAAGCACCTGCCGGACGAGGTGGTACGCGACATCAAACGGTTTCGCACCAGGTCGGGATCGGTCAAGCTGAACCTCGCGCTGTCCGAGCTCCCGGCCCGACGGCGTGGGACACCTCCAGGCCCGAGCCGCTGCACCGGGGACTGATGGCCATCTCACCGTCGGTGGAGTACCTGGAACGGGCCTGGGACGACGCCAGTACGGTCGCTGGTCGCGGAATCCCTACGTCGAAATGATCTTCCCGACCGCGCACGAGCCCGGCCTCACCCCGGACGGCAGTCACCTCGCGCTCGCGTTCACCCAGTACGGGCCTTACGAGCTCGCGGAGGCCAGCTGGGATACCGAGCGCGCCGCCTACGGCAAGCAGGTGCTGGCCACGGTCGAGGAATACTGCCCCGGCTTCACCGCCTCGATCCGGCACGCCGAGGTGCTGGCGCCGCCGGACATCGAGGCCAGGTACGGCCTGCTGGGCGGCAACATCTTCCAGGGCGAGATGGCACCAGCCCAGATGCTCTCGCTCCGCCCGGTCTTCGGCTACGGGGACTACCGCTCGCCCATCAGCGGGCTGTACTTGTGCGGATCGGGCACGCATCCCGGCGGCGGCGTGATGGCCGCGCCCGGGCGCAACGCGTCCCGGGCGATCCTGGCCGATGTCCGCCGGGACCGTCTCAGGGCCAGGGTCAGCGGGACCGTCCGCGCCGCCGGCCGCTGGGCCGGGCCGGGGACCGGGCGCGGCCGGCCCGCGATCGCGGACGGTGACTAAGCCGGTGCTGGCACACCAGGCCAAGCCAGACCGCAGCGAGATACGGGACGAGATCATCCCGTTTAACCTGGCCGCCTACGGCGCGCACCCGGGATTTGGCACCTGGGCCGCCGGCGACGCCGGGACTGGCGAGTTCATCGGCTGGTTCCACCTGCGCCCGCGCCCCACCGACGGCGCCATCGACCTGGGCTACCGGCTGCGGCGAGCCAGGGCCACCTCGAGTACAAGCTGACCAGGGGGCCTGGGCGGCCACCCGTCCGGCCTGGTGACGAACGGCTATCCGCGCGCGCCCCGCCGCGGGCGGACTGTAATCTTGGCCAATGCCCAGGACAACTGACCGTTTCGTCGGCAAGGTCGCGATAGTGACCGGCGCGGCCAGGGGTATCGGCGAGGCCTACGCCCGCGCGCTGGCCGCCGAGGGCGCCAGCGTCCTCATCGCCGACCTCAATGCCGAGGGCGGCGCCAAGGTCGTCGCGGGAATCGAGGAGGCCGGTGGGACCGCCGCGTTCGCGCACGCCGACGTGTCCGACCCGCAGTCGGCCAAGGCGATGGCGGCCACGGCCGTCGGGCTGTTCGGCGGCATCGACTACCTGGTGAACAATGCCGCGATCTACGGCGCCATGCAGTTCGATACGTTGCTCGCGGTGGACTGGGACTACTACAAGTCGTTCATGGGCGTCAACCTGGACGGCGCCCTGGCCTGCACCAGGGCCTGCTACCAGCACATCGCCGACCGCGGCGGCGGCGCGATCGTGAACCAGTCCTCGATCGCGGCCTGGCACTACGCGAGCTTTTACGGGCTGGCCAAGTCCGGCATCAACGGGCTGACCCAGCAGC
Organism: Streptosporangiaceae bacterium; assembly: GCA_051004215.1. GTDB lineage: Bacteria > Actinomycetota > Actinomycetes > Streptosporangiales > Streptosporangiaceae > Chersky-822. Next base: position 4,247 of record JBPCKO010000250.1, read on the forward strand.
TCGCGCACGAGCTCGGCTTCCTCGGCATCCGGGTCAACGCGATCGCGCCGGGGCCGACCGACACCGAGGGGACCAGGGCCTTCGTCGGCGACGGAGCCGCCGACCTGGTCAAGTCGGCCGCCCTGCAGCGGCTCGGGCAGCCGGCTGACCACGTCGGCGCGTGCCTGTTCCTGCTCTCCGACGAGGCCAGCTGGATCACCGGCCAGGTGCTGAACATCGACGGCGGCCTGATCTTCCGGCCCTGACGATGCGGCACAGCGTGGTGCTGTTCACCAGCGACCGCGGCATCACCCCGGCGCGAGCCGCCGAGGCCGCGGAGGCGGCCGGATTCCACGCTTTCTACGTCCCCGAGCACACGCACATCCCGGCCCGCCGGGACGCCCCGCACCCGCGCGCCGGCACCGCGGAGCTGCCGGACGACCGGTACCTGCGCACGCTGGATCCGTGGGTGGCGCTGAGCATGGCGGCCGCCGTGACGACCACGATCCGGCTGGGCACCGCGGTCGCGCTGCCCGCCGAGCATGACCCGATCACGCTGGCCAAGCCATCGCCTCGCTGGATCACCTGTCCGGCGGCCGGGTCGTCCTCGGGGCCGGGTTCGGCTGGAACACCGACGAGCTGGCCGACCACGGCGTGCCCGCGTCCCGGCGGCGGGATGTGCTGCGCGAGTACCTGGAGGCAATGCGGGCGCTCTGGTCACAGCCGGAGGCCAGCTACGACGGGGAGTTCGTCCGGTTCGGCGGATCGTGGGCGGGCTCGATCGGTGGCGGGCGGCCGGGGTGACCGAGGTGCTGTTCGGCCTGCCGGACCGGGCGCCGGAGGAGGTCCTGGCCTACGTCGGGCGCCTGGCCGGGCGGCTCGGCCACGACGGGCCGCCCGGCCGTGGGCTCCCTACAGCTGCACCCTGAAGTAATTGGTCCGCAGCCCGGCGCCGGCCCTCCAGATCTCGAACCCGGCCGCGACCGACTCCATGTACCAGCGCGGGCTGATGAGGTGCATCCTGATCGCCATCTGCAAGAACGGGCCGAGCCCGAGCCCGCGGTACCCGTCGGTGCCCTGGACGCGGCGGAACTGAATGTAGTTCCAGCACTTTCCGAACTTGGCGTTGCAGGGCCGCCAGTGCTGGAACCACCATCTGGTCCCGTCGATGCTGACGATCCGGCGGGACGCCGGCGGCCGCGCGAACGTCGTCTTGTCCCAGATCATCAGCTCGGCCCCGCCGGCCTGCCCGGACGGATAGTCGTGCCGGAAGAACCAGATGTCCAGGGCCGTGTTCCAGAACCCGCTCGCCTGGTGGGTGTCGGTCAGCCAGGTCACCGAGACCTTGCCCGAGTTCGCGGCCCGGACCGGGAAGCCGGTGTGCGCGCACGGGATGCCCCACACGCAGCCGCGGAAGATCTCGGGAAAGGCAGCCGCCTCCGGAGTGTGCGACCTGGCCTGCGACTTCGTCACCGCGAAGTTGGGCCCCAGTTTCTTGTTGACGATGCACTCACGGTCGCTGACCAGGGAGAAGAAATCGTTCCTGATCACGTAGTGCACGTGCTCGGCCCCGACCACGAAGTGGCGCTGGTCCTTGGCACACAGCCGGAGCTGGCTTGACGGCCCCGAACCGCCGACCGCGCCGGCCGAGGGGATGGCGACCGCCAGTAACGTCAACGGCACCAGCAGGCCAGCCGCCAGTCGTCGTACTGTCATGGTATTTCCCCCCCAGACCCGAATATGGTGCGGTCACCGTATCGCTGGCCTCTGGGTCAAGAACGGCTTTTGGCCAGGCGCGTCCAGGGCAGTTCTCGGGGCATTCTCAGGGGCAGGCCTCAGGGCTTACCGGCGACGCCGCAGTAGAAGGCCCGTGACCCGTCGCTGTCGGCCGAGGCGGGATCCTCTGACCCCCACAGGCCGACGTTGGTGACCACCGGGCCCGCGCCCTCGTAGGGCGGCACCAGTTCGAGGCCATCGAAGAACCGCTCGATCTCCGCCTTGGTCCGCGGGTACGCGCTCTCCGTCGCCCGCTGGTAGACCTGCACGCCGGTCTCGACCAGCCGGGGCGGCAGCTTATCCCCGGTGATGTGCGACAGGGCCAGGTAACTCCCCGGGCCGAGCGCCGCCACGTACTGGCCAACCAGGCCCCACGGATCGGCGTCGTCGGCGACGAACTGCAGCACGGCCGTCATCAGCAACCCGGCCGGCTGGCCGAAGTCGACGATGGCCCGCAGGTCGGGATGGCCGAGCACGGCCTGGGGATCGCGCAGGTCGGCCTGGATGACCGCGGTGGCGCCGTCGTCGGTGAGCAGTTCCTTGGCCAGCACCAGCACCATCGGGTCGCTGTCGATGTAGACCACCCGGGCGTCCGGGGCCACCGCCCTTACTACCTCGTGCGTGTTGCTCTGGGTCGGCAGCCCTGATCCGATGTCGATGAACTGCCGGATCCCGTGCTCGGTGGCCATCCACCTGGCGGCCCGGCCGTGAAAGCCGCGATTGGCCCAGGCCGCGTCGTAGAGGTCCGGCATGTGCTGGCGGAACTGCTCGGTCGCCTCGCGGTCGGCCTCGAAGTTGTAGTTGCCGCCGAGCATGTAGTCGTACATGCGGGCCGGGCTCGGCCTGGTCGGGTCGATGCCGGCGGGAACATGCTCGGTCGGGGACACTGCGCCTCCTCATGCGCCTGCGTCCTAGTCTGGCACAGCTGATCGGCCTCTCGCCGCTTCACCGGCATTCACGAGGAACGGCGAGGATAGGCGCAGGAATAGCCGAACCGCCGTTTACCGGCCTTTCTGCCCGCTCATTCCCGATCGGCCGGCCAGGTCACGGTCAGTTCGGCCCGGCGGCCAGGTTCGCTGGCCATCCGGACCTCGCCGCCGGCGTCGCCGGCCCGGCGGGCCGGGCCGGGCCAGCCGTGACCGGCACCCGGACGGTCACCTCGGTGCCGTGGCCAGGCTCGCTGGCGAACTCGATGGTACCGTGGTGCGCGCGGACGAGCTCGGCGACGATGGTCAGCCCGATGCCGCTGCCCGCCACGTCGGATGAGAGCTGCCCGCGAAAGAACCGCTCGGCCAGGCGCGGCAGCTCGGCCGGCGGGATGCCGACACCGGAATCGGTGACCCGGAGCACCGCGACCTCCAGCCCGTCCTGGTGCTCCCGGCCGGTCTGCAGCGTGACCGTGCCCCCGGGAGTGAACTTGAGCGCGTTGGTCAGCAGGTTCGTCGCAATCTCGTGCATCCGCAGCGGGTCGCACCTGGCGACTACGCCGGACAGGCGGCGCTCCATGGTGACCCCGGCCGCGGCGGCATAGGTGTCGGCCAGGCTGTCGGCCGCCGAGGCCGCGATCTCGGCCAGGTCATGCGGCGCCAGCGTAAGCTGCAGCGCGGCCGCCTCGGCGGCGGCCAGCCGCTGCAGGTCATCGACCATCCTGGCCAGCCTGAGCACCTCATCCCGCAGCGACGCCAGATGCTCCTCGGTCGGCGGGGCCACGCCGTCGAGCATCGCCTCGTGACCGGCCTGGAGGATCGCGATCGGCGTGCGCAGCTCGTGCGCCACGTCCGCGACCAGGTTGCGGCGGATCCGGTCTTGCTCCTCGCGCACATCGGCCATCTGGTCGAAGGCGGCGGCCAGCTCCCTGATCTCCCCGAAGCCGTGCACCTGGCCGGCCCGGGCGCCGAGCTCACCACGGCCGCGGGCCCGGGCCGCGACGATGAGCCGCTCGACCGGGGCGGTGATCCTCGGCGACACCAGCAGGGCGGCGATCAGCGCGATCAGCACGGCCACGCCGGCCGAGGTATACCTGACCGGCCAGCGCGAGGACCGGAACCGCATCACCGCCGCGCTCAGGCCCGACTTGTCGAAGGTGACCGTGACCCAGCCGACCATGCGGCCGTGCACCACTACCTGGCGGATCAGGCGCGAGCCCGGTCCGTAGGGCAGATAACCCGGCGTGGCCTCGATGACCCGCCCGGCCCGGTCCGTGACCTGCACCTCCGCGCCAGCCCGTCGGGCCAGGTCGGTCGCCGCGTTCAGGTCGGTGCTGTCCCATCCGCGCTTGGTGTGCGCGACCTTGGTCGCCGCGGCGACAGCGGTCGCCAGGTCGCTGTGCTGCTGGACCAGAAGCTTGTTGATGTCCCTCGTCGTGGTCAGCGAGCCGAAGAAGACCACCGCCGCGACCGCGGCCAGCGCGACCGCGACGAAGACCAGCGCGAGCCGTAGCCCGAGCCGGCTGATCCAGGGGCGAATCGTGCTAGCACGGGTGCGGTCAGCCATCGCGGGTGAGGCCGAGCCGGTAGCCACCTCCGAGGACGGTCTGCACGATCTCCGGATTGGCCGGATCCTTCTCGATCTTGCGGCGGAGGTTCTTCACGTGCGAGTCGATGGTCCGCTCGTAACCTTCGAAGTCGTAGCCCCTGACCCGGTTGATCAGCTCGAACCGGGAGTACACCCGGCCGGGGACGGTCGCCAGCGCGCCCAGGATGCCCCATTCGGTCGGGGTCAGCTCCACCTCCGTGCCGCGAACCCGGACGATGCGCCGTGGTTCGTCGATCATCAGCGCGCCCGCGCCGAACTCGCTGAGCCCCTGCTCGGCCGCGGGCGGCGCGTTCCTGCGCAGGATCGCCTGCACCCGCAGCACCAGCTCGCGCGGGCTGAACGGCTTCGTCACGTAGTCGTCGGCCCCCAGCTCAAGGCCGGCGATCCGGTCCTCCTCGCCGCTGCGGGCGGTCAGCATCAGGATCGGAGTCTGGCTGGCCGCCCTGATCTCGCGGGCCACGGCCTCCCCCGGCACGTCGGGCAGCCCGAGATCCAGCACTATGAGGTCGGGTGCGGCCGCCTCGGCGACCGTCAGCGCCTCGGCCCCGGATTCGGTCGACAGCACCGAGAACCCGGCTCGCTCCAGATAGGTGCGGACCAGCTCCCTGAGCTTGCGCTGATCCTCGACTAGCAGCACGGTCGGGCTCATGCCGGCCCGGTCATCCTGCGCACACCCGCCACCCCCGTATCCGCGTGTGCCAGCCGCCCGGCGCGGGCGGGCCAGCTACTCACCTATGCTGGCCAGCGAATCGGCGTGGGCTCCATCCTAGGCGCCTGAACAGGGCAAATAGGTTCTACATGCTCTACACAACAGGTTCATCACATCCTCACCGGCGCCACGTTAGGTCTAGTGCATACCCGCTCGGGGCAACTTCGAGCGGGATCGGGGGGAGGGATGCGCAGACCGGCCACGAGGCCGTTGTCGCCGTCCCGGCGTCGACGCGCCCGGCCGCGCCAGACTCTGTCCGGGTGACTTGGGGGAGCACCCGGCGCTCTGGGAAGGCCTTGGGGGGACATTCCCGGATGGTCCAGCCCGGCCGGGCGCGATTGCGCGCCCAGCATCGCTACCGCCCGGCGAGCAGCACGTCCGCATCGAAACAGGTCCGGTCGCCGGTGTGGCAGGCGCCGCCCGCCTGATCGACCCGCACCAGCACGGTGTCGCCGTCGCAGTCGAGCGCGACAGACTTTACGATCTGTACGTTGCCCGACGTATCGCCTTTGACCCAGTATTCGTGTCGGCTGCGCGACCAGTAGGTGCACCGGCCCGTGGTCAGCGTGCGGTGCAGCGCCTCGTCATCCATCCAGCCGAGCATCAGCACCTCGCCGGTGTCGTACTGCTGGGCGATGGCCGGGACCAGCCCGGCCGGGTCTCGCTTCAGCCTGGCCGCGATGGCCGGATCCAGCCCGCTCCGGTCGGTGCCGCTCATGTCGGCGCCGCTCCTGTCCGCGCCGCTCCGGCCGGGTCGTCGCGGCCGAGCCGCACCAGGTGGCCCGCCGCGGCCAGCGCGTGCTTCACATCGCCGATCCGCAGCTCGCCGAAATGGAACAGGCTCGCTGCCAGCACCGCGTCGGCGCCTGCCTCGACGGCCGGGCCGAAATCGCTGGCCCGGCCCGCTCCTCCGCTCGCGATGACCGGGACATCGGTGACGGCGCGGACCGCGGTGATCATCGGCAGGTCGAACCCGGCTTTCGTCCCGTCCGCGTCCATCGAGTTCAGCAGGATCTCCCCCGCGCCGAGCCCGGCCGCCGTGGCCGCCCAGCCGACCGCGTCGATGCCGGTCCCGCGGCGCCCGCCGTGCGTCGTCACCTCGAACGTCCCGGACCGGCCGGGCACCCGGCGGGCGTCCACCGAGACCACCACGCACTGCGAGCCGAACCGGGTGGCGACCTCGGTCAGCAGCTCGGGCCTGGCGATCGCCGCGGTGTTCAGCGAGACCTTGTCGGCGCCTGCCCGCAGCAACCGGTCGACATCCTGCGCGCTGCGCACGCCGCCGCCGACGGTCAGCGGGATGAAGACCTGATCCGCGGTCCTGGCCACCACCTCCAGCATGGTCTGGCGGTCCTGGCTGGATGCGGTGATATCGAGGAAGACCAGTTCGTCGGCCCCGTCGGCGTCATAGGCGGCGGCGAGCTCGACCGGGTCCCCGGCGTCGCGCAGCCCGCGGAAGTTCACGCCCTTGACCACCCGGCCGCCGTCGACGTCCAGGCAGGGTATGACCCGGATCGCGAGGGTCACGGCGCTCCGTCCCGGCTGCCCGGCGCGCGCACCACGGCCAGCGCGTCCTCCAGCCGGAACCGGCCCGCGTACAGCGCCTTGCCGACGATCGCGCCCTCGACCCCGAGCGGCCCCAGCGCGGCGATCGCGCGCAGGTCGGCCAGCTCGGACACGCCACCGCTGGCAATGACGGGGCGATCGGTCAGGCCGCAGACCCGGCGCAGCAGATCCAGGTTCGGCCCGGTCAGGGTGCCGTCCCTGGACACATCGGTGACCACGTACCGGGGGCAGCCGTCGGCCTCCAGCCGGTCCAGCACCTCGGGCAGCTCGCCCCCCAGCGTCGTCCAGCCCCTGGCCGCCAGCCGGGTGCCGCGCACGTCGAGCCCGACCGCGATCCGGTCGCCGTGCCCGGCGATCACCTTGCTCACCCAGCCTGGCCGCTCCAGCGCGGCGGTGCCGATGTTGACCCGCGCGCAGCCGGTGGCCAGCGCCGCGGCCAGCGACTCGTCGTCCCTGATCCCGCCAGATAGCTCCACGGCCACGTCCAGCTTCGCGACCACGCCGGCCAGCAGCGTGGCGTTCGACCCGCGGCCGAAGGCCGCATCCAGGTCGACCAGGTGGATCCACTGCGCTCCGGCCCGCTGCCAGGCCAGCGCGGCGGACAGCGGATCCCCGTACGACATCTCCGTGCCCGCCGCCCCCTGCACGAGCCGGACCGCCTGACCGCCGGCCACATCGACGGCCGGCAGCAAGGTCAGGCTCTCGCTCACGAGATCATCTCCACCCAGTTCCTCAGCAGCGCCGCCCCGGCATCGCCGGACTTCTCCGGATGAAACTGAGTGGCGCACAGCGGGCCGTCCTCGACCGCGGCGACGAACGGCTGCCCGTGCTCGGCCCACGTGAGCAGCGGCTGAGCGGCTCCGGCCGGGGCGGCCCAGGTGCGCACGGCATAGGAATGCACGAAGTAGAACCGCTCGCCGGCGCCGATCCCGGCCAGCAGGCCGCTGCCGGCCGGGGCCAGGACGGTATTCCAGCCCATATGCGGCAGAACCGGTGCCTCGAGCCGGTCGACCACGCCCGGCCACGCGCCGCAGCCCGCGGTCTGCTCGCCGTGTTCGTGCCCCTGCGCGAACAGCACCTGCATGCCCACGCAGATGCCGAGCACGGGCCGCCCCCCGGCCGCGCGCTTGGCGATGATCTCGTCCCCGCGCACCCCGCGGAGCCCGGCCATGCAGGCCGCGAACGCCCCTACGCCCGGCACGACCAGGCCCTGGGCCTCGAGCGCGTCGCCGGTCCCGGCGGTCACCTCGGCCTGCGCTCCGGCGCGCTGCAGCGCCCGCAGGGCCGAGCGCAGGTTGCCCGACCCGTAATCCAGGATCGCGACCCGCGGCTGCGTCACAAGACGCCCTTGGTACTCGGAACTCCGCCGCCGCGCGGATCGGGGGCGGCGGCCGTGCGCAGCGCCCGGGCAAACGCCTTGAACTGGGCCTCCACGATGTGGTGGGGATTGCGCCCCGACAGCACCGCCAGGTGCACGCAGATCGCCGCCGACGTTCCCACCGTCTCGAAGAAGTGCCTGGTCAGGCTGGTGTCGTAGGTGCCGATCAGCGGGGCCATACCGTCCGGCTCGGTGTGCACGACATACGGCCGCCCGGCCAGGTCGACCGCCGCCCTGACCAGCGTCTCGTCCAGCGGCACGAGGGCATCACCGAACCGGCAGATGCCGACCTTGTCGCCGAGCGCCTGCCGCAGGGCCTCGCCGAGCGCGATCGCGGTGTCCTCGACGGTGTGGTGGGCATCGATCTCGGTATCGCCGTCGGCGCGGACCCGCAGGCCGAGCCGGCCGTGCTTGGCCAGCTGGTTCAGCATGTGATCGAAGAACGGCACGCCGGTGGCGACGTCGGCCCGGCCGTCGCCGTCCAGGTCGAGCTCGACCTCGATCGTCGTCTCCATGGTCGCCCGCTCGACCCGGCCGGTCCGCGCGGTCACGGCCGCACCGCCATCAGCGCGGCCCTGAACGACTCCATCTCCGTCGGCGCGCCGACCGTCACCCGCAGCCAGCCGGGCGGGCCGACCTCCCTGATCAGCACGCCCTGGTCGAGCAGGCCCTGCCAGACCGCCCGGCGGTCGTCGAAGACGCCGAACAGCACGAAATTCGCGTCCGAGTCGGCCACCCGCAGGCCCCTGGCCCGCAGCCAGCCGGCCAGGGCGTCGCGCTCGGCCCGGATCGCGGCCACCGTGGCGAGCAGTTCGGCCGACCGGCCCAGCGCGGCCCTGGCCGCGGCCTGGGTCAGTGCGGACAGGTGATACGGCAGCCGCACCACCTGCAGCGCGTCCACCACGGCGCGGTCGGCCGCGAGATAGCCGAGCCGGGCGCCGGCCAGCGCGAAGGCCTTGGACATCGTGCGGACGACGACCAGCCGCGGGTAGCGCGGCAGCAGCCTCAGCGCGGTGGCGTCGGGGTCCCTGGCGAACTCGGCGTAGGCCTCGTCGACGACGACCAGGCCGGGCGCGGCCGCGCAGATCCGCTCGATCGCGGCCAGCGGCACGGCGGTCCCGGTCGGGTTATTGGGCGAGGTGAGGAACACCAGATCGGGCCGGAGCTCGCCGATCTGGGCCGCCACCCGCCCGGGATCCAGGCTGAAGTCGGCTTCCCGCTCGCCGTTGATCCACCGGGTACTCGCCGTCGCCGAGATGATCGGGTGCATGGAGTAGGACGGCTCGAAGCCGAGCGCGGTCCGGCCGGGCCCGCCGAAGGCCTGGTGCAGCTGCTGGATGATCTCGTTCGATCCGTTGGCCGCCCAGACCTGACCGGTACGCAGCCCGTGCCCGAGGTAGGAGGCCAGGTCGCGGCGCAGCTCGGTCGCGTCCCGGTCCGGGTACCGGTTCAGCGCGGCCGCCGCGGCGGCCGCGGCCGCACCGATCTCGCAAGCCCGCGAGGCCGACGGCGGGAACAGGTTCTCGTTGGTGTTCAGCCGGACC
>JBPCKO010000251.1:0-3684 GCA_051004215.1 Streptosporangiaceae bacterium
GCGCTGCGCAGCGCGCTACGCGCACTCGGCACCCGGGCCGTCCTGGATGTCGGGGTGCCGGCGGCGCTGCTCACGGCCGACCTGCCGGGAACGAGCGTGTTCGGCCGCGTCGCCGCGCTCCCGGCCAGGAAGGCGCCGGTTCGGCTGGCCGGAGTCATCATGCTGGTGCACCGGGCCGAGGCCAGTTCCGGCACCCTGGCCGCCGCGGCCACCGCCCGCGCGGCCGGAGCCGGCGTGATCGCGGTCTCCGGCTTCGACCCGCGCACCGACCCGGCCGCGATCACCGCGCTGGCGGCCGCCCGGCCGCGGCACGTGCTGGCCGTCGGCTCGAAGTTCGGCCCGGCCAGCGTGCTCGCGGCCCGGGTCGCGGTCGCGGCAACCGGAGTTCAGCTCCCCGGCGGCGGGCAGGTCCTGTTCCCGGGCCGCCGGCTGCTGGCGCTGTACGGCTACCCGGGGTCGCCGGTGCTCGGCGCGCTCGGCGAGCAGAGCCTGACCGCGAGCATCCAGCGCATCCGCGCGATCGCCGCTCGGTACCGGCCGCTCAGCCGGGTCCCGGTGATCCCGGCCTTCGAGCTCCTGGCGACCGTCGCCCAGTCCAGCCCGGGCCGGGACGGCATGTACTCCTACGAGTCGCCGGTGTCACTGCTGCGGCCCTGGGTGACGCGGGCCTCGGCAGCAGGCATGTTCGTCGTGCTCGACCTCCAGCCGGGCCGGGCCAGCTTGCTCGCCGAGGCCAGGCGGTACCGGTCCCTGCTGAGGCTGCCCAACGTCGGGCTGGCCCTCGATCCGGAATGGAAGCTGCAGCCGGGGCAGCTTCCGCTGCACCAGATCGGCAGCGTCAGCATTACCGAGGTGAACAGCGTGGTGCGCTGGCTGGCCGCCCTGACCGACCGCTATCACCTGCCGCAGAAACTGCTGGTGCTGCACCAGTTCCGCATCTCCATGATCGGCGACGAGCGGGCCCTGGACACGAGCCAGGATGACCTGGCGATCGTCATCCACATGGACGGCCAGGGCACGCCGGGCGACAAGCTGCAGACCTGGCACGCGGTTGTCGCCAATGCTCCGGCCGGGGTGTATTTCGGCTGGAAGAACTTCCTGGTCAAGGACCACCCCACCGTCACCCCCAGGCAGACGATGGACAACCATCCGCTGCCCGTGATGATCTCTTACCAGTAGCCAGGCGGCGGATCGCTGGTGAGCCGGTTGCCGGCGCCCGGTTACGCCATTTTCCCGATGCGAATCGGGGTGCCTTAGCCGCACAGTAGAGCTAAGGACGACGGCTACCCACGGGAGCGGTGAGCGATGAACGTGGCAGAACCGGCGGCGCGCCCGCTGTGGCGCGCGGCCCGCAAGCTGGCGCAGGCGGTCAGGGAGATGAACTACTGGCAGCGGCGGATGTTCGTGCTGAGGATGGCGCCCGACCGGTTCGTGACCGCGCCGCACCAGGCGCCGGAAACTTACCGGGAGTTCCTGGCCAGGACCTCAGGACCGCTGCTGCGCGAACCGTCGTCGCGGGCCAGGCTCGCCGGCCGTCCGGTCGGCTGAACCTGGCCCCTCGCGGCGACGACGGCTAACGCGTCCGCGGCCTGGCGGTCACGGCGACTTCTTCAGCGTCACGGTCACCGAGCGGGTGCCCGGCTGGATCGTGACCGTGCCGGTCCGCTCGTTGACCGAGCCCGCGCTAGCGTGCGCGATGTTGCCGGTGAAGGCCGGCAGCTGGAACAGCACCGGGCCGGCGGCCGGCTGGCCGGTCAGGGTCAGCCGGACGGTGCGGCCGGTGGTGCGGATGGTCAGCCCCAGGTGCTTGCCGTCGCTGGTGGCGACGTGGGCGAGGCTGATCACCTGGCCGCCGCGCAGCCATCCGTCCGGGACGCCGCGGCCGACGATGACGCTGCCGTCGGCCCGCTGGGCGACCAGCGAGTCCAGCAGCACCAGGTTGGCGTTGGCCATGCCCCAGGCGTGCGGCGAGGATCCGTTCCCGGCTTCGGGATGGGTGCCGGTCCAGGGCGCGCCCGGGTTGGGGAACTGCTGGCTCTCCCACCACGAGTACGGGCCGCTCTGCCCGTTGGCGATCATGAACTCGTAGCTGCGGATGCCCTGGTCGCGGTAGCGCGAGCCGGCCAGGCCCCATTCGCCGTAGCCGGCGTTATAGGCGGTGCTGAAGTACTGGGTCGGGTAACCGCCGAACGTGTCAGGCGGCAGCTTGCCGGCCAGCCTCGCGAACCCGTACCGGTACGTCGCGTCGATCAGCGACAGGCCGGGGCCGGTGCGCGGGGCGCCGAAGAGGTAGGCGTCCCAGGCCCACCGGCCGAACAGGAACGGCGCCGCCCAGTTGGCGTCCTCGGCGTTGGCGCAGCGGTTGTCGGCGTTCGGCTCGATCATCGAGCACGGCAGGTAGTTCAGGTGATTGCTGCTGATCGTGGCGTTCAGCGTCTTGTTCACCGCCGCGAGCAGCCTCGCGTACTGCTTCGCCGCCCACGTGGCCTGGGCCTTGTTGCCGACCTGCTCAGCCAGCCAGTGGTAGGTGGCCAGGCCGGTCAGCGCCGTGTAGTTGTCGATGGTCCAGTAGCCGTTGGCGTCGATGTCGTTGGTCTTCATCATGATCCCGCCAGGCCCGGTCTCGTCCTTGACGATCAGGCGGGCGGTGTCCTCGATGCTCGGCTCGCTGCTGCCCGCCGGACCGCCGGTCGCGAAGTTGGCCTTCACGAAGCTCAGGTCGCCGGTCTTGAGCAGGTACAGGGCCCAGATCCAGGGATAGGTCCATACCCCGTCGTCGTACTGGGTCTGGGTGCCGATCACGTACCTGGCCCGCAGCAGCAGGCCGTGCGCTCCCGAGGTATACCCCTGGTTCAGCAGGTTGGCCAGGATGCCGATCACGTCATGGCTGAACTCCGTGTCGTAGCCATTGGCGCCGGTCTTGAGCTCGTTGCCGGAGCGGATGATCTGCGTGTAGATGAAGCCGGTCCGGTACGCGTCCACGAGCCGCGGGTCCGGCAGCTTCTTGATCTGCGTGATCGCGGCGAGCTGGGCGTTCCAGTAGGACCGCATGTGCGAGAAATGCTCGTCGAATCCGCCCGCGCTGGCCAGCGCGCTGGCCGACGGCCAGGCGTAGCTGCCGCCGAACCGGTTCGACGCCACCGCGTAGTCGTGCCGCACGGTGGCGTGGGCCGGCACCGGCACCGGAGCGGAGTTCAGCGGGACCAGGCCCGTGCTCGGCTGCGGATCGACCGAGATCGTGCGGCCGGTCGGGTTCGTCACCTGGACCCGGCTGTAGATCACTACGTACGCGTGCCCGCCGATGGTCACCTTGTCGCCGAAGTTGGTGATCGCGACCTTCGCGCCGTCGGCGCGGAACGACGTGATCAGCGCGGGCAGGTACCCGCCGGCATTGGCCCAGGTCGTTGCGGTGTCGTTGTAGACGCCGTAGCCGTAGCTGGTGCCGGTCACGGGGGCGGTGCTGCCGCTGCCCGGTCCGGCGTCGGCCGGGCTGGTGTCCACGAAGAAGCTGCCGCCCAGGCAGGCGACGGCCGCCTGGGTGTTGCCGGTCCAGCCGAGCGCGCTGGCGTCGCCGAACGTGCCGTAGATCGTCTGGCTGCCTGGCGGTCCGTTCGGCGCGCACGAGTAGGGCTCGCCAGCCGGAGCCGGGCTTGCCGCGCCCGCCGCGCCCGCGGTCATCCAGGC
>JBPCKO010000252.1:0-4124 GCA_051004215.1 Streptosporangiaceae bacterium
TGACTCCCCCGGACGAGCCGCCGGGACCGAAACCGGAACCAAAACCTGCGCCGGCCGCGCTGCGCCGGCTGGGCCGTGCTGCCCGGCGCGCGGCGGTCGTGATCGCCGCCCTCGCCGCCGCGCTCACCGCCGCGAGCTTCGGCTACAACCTGAGCACGGACCGGCCGCCCCCGCGCCCGGCCGGCCTGCGCCTGCTCCGGGCCGGCGGCTTCGACACCCGGTACCGCACCTGGGGCACGGCCGGCTCCCCGATCGTCCTCGTGCCGGGAGCGTTCGAGACCGCCGACACGTTCGCCGCCCTCGGCGCCGTGCTGGGCACCGACCACCGGGTCTACGCCATCGACCTCGCCGGCACCGGCTACAGCGCGCCGAGCCCGCCCTTCGACGCGAGTCATCTCGCGGCCCAGCTCGCGGCGTTCCTGACCGCCGAGAAGCTGACCGGGCCGAACGCGGCCATCCTGGTCGGTCATTCCAGCGGTGCCGCCGTCGCGGGCCTGGCCGCACTCAGGGCCAGGCCCGGTGTCGCCGGGATCGTCTTCCTCGACGGCGACGCGACCCCGCTCCCGATCCCGTCGCTGGCCGGCTGGCTGTTCATCAACCCGTTCCGGACCACCATGCTCCGCCTCGCGCTTAGCTCCGGCTGGCTCATCCGGCGCATCTACGCCAGCCAGTGCGGCCCGGCCTGCGCTCCGCTCACCCCGGCCGGCCTGCGGCGCTGGCGGCTCCCGCTCCAGCAGCCCGGGTTCGCATCGGCCGTGAGCTACACGCTGCGGCACGGCATCCCCAGCCTGACCAGCGCCGAGTTCGGCCAGCTGCGCGCCTCCCGGCTGCCGAAGGCCGTGCTCTACGGCACGCACGACCCCCAGCTCGGCCCGGCGGCCGCGGCCCGGGCGGCGGCCCGCATCGGCGCTCCGCCGCCGACGGCCGTGCCGGGACGGCACCTGACCATGATCTCCTCGCCGCACCAGGTCGCGGCGGCGATCGAGGCCTTCATCGGCGCGGCTAGGAGCTGAGCGGCCGCCGGGCGGTGGCCGGCTACGCGCTGGCCGATGCGGGCGGGCCGTCAGGCCGCCCCGGTCGGCGCGCCGAACCCGTCGAGCGCGTCTGAGTGCCCGGCCGCCAGCCGCGACCACTGCGCGGTCGGGCGCCCGTTCAGCCGGAACTGGTCACCGTCGACAGCGAACGGCCGCGGCCACCCCGCGGGCGAGTCCTCCCAGGCCTCCTGCCGCCCGTACACGGTCATGTCCAGCAGCCCGTAGGACGGCGCATAGACCTCGCCGGCCCGGCCCGTGCTCCAGTACGTCTCGAACACCCGGTCGTCTTCTCGCAGGTAACAGACCTGCATGCCGAACCAGCGCCCGGCTAGCAGCACATCCTCGGACTCGCCGGGCGAGTACCAGGGCACGTCCCAGCCCATGAACTCGCGGTAAGCGTCGCTCGCCGCGAACGGCCCCTGGCAGAAGATCGCGAACGTCACGTCGCGCGAATGCAGGTACGACAGCTCGCGGACCTGCCCGGTGAAGAACGTGCAGCCCTCGCACTGCTCGGCGGCCGGCTTGCCGTCGTGCCACATGTGGTAGTACACGATCAGCTGCCGCCTGCCTTCGAACACGTCGATCAGCGGTACCGGGCCGTTCTTCCCGGCCACCGGGGTCGCGGGGTCGACTTCCACCATCGGCAGCCGGCGGCGCGCGGCCGCGATGGCGTCGCCTTCCCTGGTGTGCTTCTTCTCCCGCACCACCAGCTCGTCGATCTGGGCCTGCCAGGCGGCCCGGTCGGCCACGGGGGGCAGCGGGCCGGCACCGGCCCGCCCGTTCGGGTCAGGGTTCTCCGGGGAGCTGTTCATCGTCGCCTCCATGAGTCGGATTTTCGGCTAGTCGGGTCTTCCCAGCATGACAACGAACGGGAAGGGCCGTTCTGGACATCCGCGTGACGGCGAGCCCGATCCGAGCGCGGGTCGCCCGGCCTGGCGTTCGGTCTAATCCTGGTGAGCGGCCCGGCGGGCGAGGCCGTCGGTGAAGATCTCAAGCAGCATCTCGAACCGCTCGTCCCCGTCCGCGATCGCGAACTGGCCCGCCATACCGACCATGTTCGGGTAGCGCTCGGGCGGCAGCGATCCGATGTAGTCGCGGACCATGTTCGCGGCTTCCTGGATGGCCGTGGCGTCCGGCTGACCCGCCACGGCCGCGTCTTCCACCCCGGTCTCGTCCATGGTGAACCCGTTCACCGTCGCGATCAGCAGCAGGTAGCCCTGCACGGCGAGCTTGGGCGGCAGGCCGCCCGCGCGCAGGATGGCGAGCACTCCCTCGGACAGCCGCAGCGCGCCCGGGCCGAGCGGGACGCGACCGAATGAGATCCGGATCAGGTACGGGTGCCGCAAGCTGACCTCGCGCTGGCCGCGGGCGAGTTCCCTGATCTGCTCCGGCCAGCGCGCCGGTTCGGGCTCGGGCACCGGCACCTCGGCGATCAGCCGGTCAAGCACCAGGTCAAGCAGCCCGTCCTTGCTGCCGACGTGCCAGTACAGCGACGCCGCGCCGGTATCGAACTGCTCGGCCAGCCGGCGCATGCTCAGCGCCGCGAGGCCTTCTGAGTCCATCAGGTCAATGGCCGCGGTCACGATCGCGTCCCGGCTGATCGGTTCGGAGCGGCGCCGGCCGCGCCGCTCAGGAAGCCGCTGCCACGGCGGCGGCGCGATCTCCGACTCGCCGCGCACTGGCTCGCCGCGCTCGGGCGCGCTGCCCGGGCTGGTCGCCCGCCGTGCCGTCATCGGCCCTCCGCCGCTGCCCGCGATCGCGCGTTCTCACCGCTATCCGACAGGAACACCGTACCAGGATCGAACAGTGTTTGACTGGAACGCCGGTCGAGTGTTAGAACAGTGTTCGACAATCGAGTCTCGTTCGAGGAGGTCAAGGCATGACTCAGATGCAGGCGGCCGCCCCCGGGCGCCCGGTCGCGCCGGCCGCCTATCCCAAGCGGTGGGCGGCGGCGATCGTCCTGATCGTCGGAGCGCTGATGGACATGGTCGACGTGACCATCGTCAACGTCGCGCTGCCGACCATCCGCCGCGACCTGCGGGCGACCGCGACCCAGCTCGAGTGGGTGGTGTCCGGCTACATGCTGGCCTTCGCGGCCGCGCTGACCATCGCCGGGAACCTGGGCGACGTGCTCGGGCGCAAGCGCGTCTTCCTGGGCGGCGCCGGCGTCTTCGGGCTGGCCAGCCTGGCCGCCGGGCTGGCCGGCTCAGGTCCTGAGCTGATCGCCGCCCGCCTCATCCAGGGCGCGGCCGCGGCCGCGATGGCGCCGCAAGTGCTGGCCACGTTCCGGGCCATGTTCGCGGCGAATGAGCGCGGCAAGGCCTTCGGGCTCTTCGGCGCGATGCTCGGCTTCGCGTCCGCCATCGGTCTGGTCCTCGGCGGCGTGCTGACCGAGGCGAACCTGTTCGGCTGGAGCTGGCGGTCGGTGTTCTTCGTGAACGTGCCGGTGGCCGCCATCACCCTGATCGCCGGCGCGCGGATGGTGCCCGAGACCAGGGACGCGAGCGCCAGGCGGCCGAACCTGCCCGGCGCCCTGCTGCTCGCGGCCTCGCTGGTCGCGATCGTCTACCCGCTGCTCGAAGGACGCCAGCTGGGCTGGCCGGCCTGGGTATGGCTGCTGATGGTGGCCGGCCTGGCCGGCGTCGCCGCGCTCGGCGTGATCGAGGCCAGACGGCGGAGCGGGCGGTTCGCGCCGCTGCTGCGGACCGGCCTGTTCACGATCCCCGCGTTCGCGGCCGGACAGGGCATCCAGCTCGCGTTCTCGGCCGGATGCAGGGCTTCTTCCTGATGTTCGCCCTGTGGCTGCAGGTCGGCGAGCAGTTCTCGCCGCTCAAGGCCGGCCTCACCGCGGTTGCGTTCAGCGCGGGCAGCTTCCTGGTCGCCCCGGCGGCGGCGCCGCTGGCCCAGCGGCACGGCTGGCCGGTCCTGGCCGGCGGCGCGGCCCTGATGGCGGCGGGCATCGCCGGCATCGCCGTCGCCGCCCCACGCGTCGGCGTCCCCAGCAGCCCGTGGCCAGTCGTCCCAGGACCGGCCGTGGCGGGCGCCGGCGTCTCCCTGCTCGTGATCCAGCTGGTAAGCGTGGTGCTCGCC
>JBPCKO010000253.1:0-39626 GCA_051004215.1 Streptosporangiaceae bacterium
GTGCGGCAGTCCCGCCGGGCCCGGCTGCAGCGGCAGCGGGGCCTGGCCGCCCTGGTGGCCGTCCGCCGGCGGGGCCGGGTCCTGACCTGACTCGGTCTGGCCGCCCGCCCGCCCGATCGGGCCTGTCGGCGGCTCGCCGTTGTACCGGTCGTTCTCGTAGCCGGGCTGGTCATACCCGGCCAGGTCGTAGCCCGGCTGGTCGTAGCCGGGCCGGTCATAGCCGGGCTGGCTGAAGGCGAGCCGGTCGTACCCGGGCCGGTCGTACCCGGGCTGGGGGTACGGCGCGCCGTCGAAGCCGGGAGCGTGGTAGCCGGCCCGGTCGTAGCCCGCGCTGTTGTATCCGGCGCCGTTGTACCCGGACCGCCCGTACCCGGCCGCGTCGTAACCATCGGCCTGTTCGTAACCGGCCGCCTGCTCGTAACCGGGCCCCTGCTCGTGGCTGCCTGCCTGCTCGAAGCCGCCCTGGCCGGGCCCGCCGTTGGCTCCGGAAGACCGCGGTTCGGCCTGGCCCTCGCCCGCCCCGAACGGCCCGCGGATGCCGAGCGGATCCTGGCCGGGCTGGCCTTCCTCGGCGGCCGGCATCGCCGCGGTGACCGCGGGGTCGATGATGACGGCGAGCTGGATGTTCCGCCCCAGTTCCCTGGACAAGGCGTTCGTAATGAGGCTGCGGAGCCGGTTCTCGAGCTGATCTTTGGCGAACTCGTTCGGCGTGGCGATCAGCGCTGTATTCTCGACCAGTCCAAGCGGCCTGGTGAGTTGCAGCCATGCCCGCTGGTAAGGCTCGATCTGCATATCGGCGAGGTCGTTCAGCGACCGGGCCCAGATCTCCGCGAGGTCCGTTTCGCTCACTGGCAGATCACCTCGCGTCCCCCACGTGTGGTCAACAGGTTTTTCCACAGCATGTGCAACGCTGCGGGCCAGCGCAGTGCCGGAGATCGTGGCACCGCCGCTCACGGCCGGTCCACACAAGCCGGCCAGGCTTTCCACAGCCTAGGCGTGCCGGCCGGAGTACGTTCGGGAAACGGCCAGTGTCACGACTCGGCGCGGAAGATCGCCTGCCGTGCCCGTTCCGCGCCTGTTCCGCGCCATGCCGGAGGCGGGTCTGCGCGGCCTGGCCGGCCCGCGCGCCCGCAGCACGGCAGAACGCGCGCTACTCTGGTGGGGTGGCATAGCCGCGCGATGGCGGCTGCCCGAAGACTTGTATCCCGTATCCACTGTTCTGGAGTTCCTGTGAGCAAGCGCACGTTTCAGCCGAACAATCGCCGTCGCGCCAAGACGCACGGCTTCCGGCTGCGCATGCGCACCCGGGCCGGGCGCGCGGTGCTCGCGGCCCGGCGCCGTAAGGGCCGTGCGCGAGTCAGCGTCTGACCGGTGCCCCCGTCCGCGGGGCGGTGAGGTCCGATGCTGCCGCCGGCCGCCCGGATGCGCCGCCGGACGGAGTTCCAGGCTGCGATCAGGTCAGGCAGCCGCACCGGGCGGCCGCTGCTCGTCGGTCATCTGCTGGTCCGGGGCGGTTTCCCGGAACCGGCGCGGGTCGGCTTCACGGTGAGCCGGGCGGTCGGTCCCGCGGTAGTACGCAACCGGGTCAGGCGGCGGCTGCGCCACCTGGCCGCGGGGTACCTGCAGTTGCTGCCGGAAGGTAGCCTGCTTGTGTTGCGCGCTAATCCTCCGGCCGCGACTGCAAGCCAGGCGGACTTGGCCGCTGAACTGGGCCTGGTAGTACGGTCACTGCTTCGGCGGCAGGGTGGTGCGGTGTGAGCGAGCGAACGAGCGGACAGGAGCGGCGGCCCGCCGCGGCGGCGCGGCCGTCCGCGGTCGCGCTGGTCCTGACCTGGCTGATCGCGGGCTACCGCAGGTTCATTAGCCCGCTGCTCGGCGCGCGGTGCCGGTTCTACCCGTCGTGCAGCGCTTACGCGCTGGAGGCGATCAACGTACATGGCGCCGGGCGCGGCAGCTGGCTGGCGGTGCGCCGTCTTGGCCGCTGCCATCCGTTCCACCCGGGCGGCCTCGACCCGGTCCCGCCGGCCAGGCAGCAGGCGGGGCAGGGACCAGCGGCGGCTAGCGCGGCCGACCGACGAGCAAGGGAACTGACAAGGTGAGCCACCTCCTCGCGCCGATTGATGACGCCGTCGCCTGGATCATCACCCAGCTGTTCAACCTGTTCAGCCCGGTGTTCGGTGACACCTCCGGCGTGACCTGGCTGCTCACGATCGTCGTGCTGGTCGTGATCATGCGGCTGATCCTGGTGCCGCTGTTCATCAAGCAGATGCACACCCAGCGGGCGATGACCGCGCTGACACCCCGGCTGTCCGATCTGCGCAAGAAGCACAAGGGCGACCGCGAGACCCTGAACGCCGAGACGATGAAGCTGTACCAGGAGGCGGGGGTCAACCCGCTGATGGGCTGCTTGCCGGTCGTCCTGCAGATGCCGATCTTCTTCGGCCTGTTCAGCGTGCTGCGCTACATCGCCGAGTGGACCCCGGCGAAAGGATTGTCATACCACCTGAGCACGCACCTGATTAAGAGTGCCCAGACGGCCAAGATCTTCGGCGCCACGATCGCCGACAAGGTGCTGTTCACCCACGGGGTGCCGGTGCCGCTGCACGCCAAGGTCGTGATTTTGCTCACGGTGCTGGTCAGCATGACGACCACGTACCTGACCGTGCGGCAGAGCATGAAGCGCGGCATGATGCCGACCGGCAAGGACAGCCCGATGGGCCAGTCCCAGAAGCTGATGGCCTACATCATGCCGCTGTTCGCGCTGACCGGCCTGTACTGGCAGTTCGGCCTGGTCCTGTACTGGGTGACCACCAACCTGTGGACGCTGGGCCAGCAGTACGTGCTGCTGCGCAAGTATCCGGTCGGGGCCGCGGCCATGGCCGCCGACGGCAACGTGCCGATCGGCGGCTCCAAGCCGGCTACCGCCTCGGGCCTGGTCAGCCGCCCCGCGAAGCCACGGCCTGGTGGCTCCCCGTCGGGCAGCGGGTCGCCCAAATCCGACAACGCGGCCGCGAACGGGACTGGGAAGGCGACGCCCTCCGGAAAGGCCGGGGCCGGCGCGAAGCCGGTGTCGACGACCAAGCCGGCTACCGGAAAACCGGCTACGGGGAAACCTGCGACCGGAAAGCCGGCGACCGGAAAGCCGGCCACCAGCAAGCCGGGCGCCGGATCGTCAGCTGCGCCAGGCAAGAGCGCCAATCCGGGCTCTAGCCCGGGTGCCGGCCGGCCGTCGGCCGCCGGCGCCGAGGGATCCTCGAATGGACATAAGCCAGGCGCGGGAGATGGCGGGATGCTGCGCCGGTTTGGCCGCAAGGCCGAACCAGAGCCGGCTCCCGAGCCCGAGTCCGAGGCTAAGATCGTCAGGCAGCAACGCGCCCGGCAGTCGCGCAGTAAGCGGTCGGGTAAGCGCTGAGCAAGGCCTGCGTGAAGGGCCGCGTCATGCGCGCCTGTACCGACTAGGAGGACTTCGTCGTGACCGATGGTGAGGACGTGCTCGCCGACTCCGGGCAAGACGTGCCCGATGCGCCACCCACGGACGAGATCGAAGACCCGGCCGACGCCGCAGCCGGCGACGGCGATGCCAGCGATGCCGGAGCCGTCAACGGCGATGCCGGAGCCGTCAACGGCGATGCCGCGGCCGGCGACGGCGATGCCGCGGAGCCGACCGTCGCCGATCTGGAGTTCGAAGGCGAGGTCGCAGCCGACTACATCGAGGGGCTCCTCGACGTGGCTGACCTCGATGGCGACATCGATATGGACGTCGAGGGCGACCGGGCGGTGGTTTCGGTCGTCGGGGGGACCCTGGACGAGCTGGTCGGTCAGCAGGGCGAGGTGCTCGACGCGCTGCAGGAACTGACCAGACTGGCGGTTCACCGGCAAACCGGCGGCCGGACCCGGCTGATGCTCGACATCGGCGGTTACCGGGCCCAGCGGCGGGCCGACCTCAGCGAGCTGGGCGCGACCGTGGCCGACGAAGTGAAGCGGACCGGCGAGGCGAAGGCGCTGGCCTCGATGAACGCGTTCGAGCGGAAGATCGTGCACGACGCGGTGGCAGCCGCGGGCCTGCGCAGCGAATCGGAAGGCATCGACCCGAACCGCAGGGTGGTCGTGCTTCCTGTCGGCTGACCCGCGAGCCGGAGTCCCGGCGCCTCCGGCCGCCGCGGCGGCTACGTTCGGCGCGAGACTTCCGCTGGCGCTGGCGTATGCGGACTTGCTCGCCGGGCCTGGCGTCGAGCGCGGGCTGATCGGGCCGGGCGAGACCGGGCGCCTGTGGGACCGGCACGTGCTGAATAGCGCGGCGGTGGCAGAGCTGGTTCCGGCCGCGACGGCGGGTTCGCTCTGCCTGGCCGACCTTGGCTCAGGGGCTGGCCTGCCGGGCATCGTGCTCGCGATCCTGCGGCCCGACGTCCGTGTGGTCCTCGTCGAGCCGATGGCGCGCCGGACCGCGTTCCTGACTGAGTGCGCGGAGGCGCTCGGGCTGCCGAATGTGCGAGTGCTCCGGGGCCGGGCCGAGGACCTGACCGGCGAGGTCGAGGCGGATGTAGTGACGTCCCGGGCCGTGGCCAGGCTGGATCGCCTGGCCGGGCTCGCTGTCGGCCTGGCCACGCCGGGCGGGCTGGTGCTGGCGATCAAGGGAGCCTCGGCGCGGGAGGAACTCCGGCAGGCGGAACGCGAACTGCGCCGGTTGGGCGTGCGCGATGCCGAGGTTGTGCGGGCAGGCGTGGGAATGGTCGAGCCGCCGGCGACCGTGGTGCGGTTCCGTACCGGAACCGGGAGGGGGGCCTGGACCGGGACTGGCGCGGGGAGGGTGTCGGCCGGACGTCCGCGCCAGAGCAGGCATCGGGCACGGGGATAGCGCAGCGCACGGTGCCCGGGGGTGGGCCCGAGGTCGCGCCC
Organism: Streptosporangiaceae bacterium; assembly: GCA_051004215.1. Lineage (GTDB taxonomy): Bacteria > Actinomycetota > Actinomycetes > Streptosporangiales > Streptosporangiaceae > Chersky-822. The sequence goes on from JBPCKO010000253.1 coordinate 4,897, forward strand.
CGGCGCTTCGGCCCGGCGCTTGGGCCCGGCGCTTGGGCCCGGCGCTTGGGCCCGGCGGTTAGGCCCGGGCACAGTACCCCGGAGCAGGCGAGCACGAGTGAGCGTCGGCTTCGTCGCCGATCCCGGGCCTGCTCGGCCTAGGCTGTGGATGAGCAGGCTAGTTCGCAGGCCGTTGTCGTGCTCTGCCCGCGCCGTCATTGTCGTCGGTTGGGGTCTGCGGCGTACAGGTGGCGGCTCGGAACGGGACCGAACGTTGTGTTGGTGCAGGCTGACTGGACTGGGCGCCTTCGATGGTGGGCGGCCGGGGCAGACGGCCGTTCCGGGTGAATGGCGACCGCGCTCAGAATGCCTGACCGGGCGCGGCCCTGTGTGCTCTGAGTGGATGTCAGGTTAGGGCGAGGTGACGGGCCAGCATGACGACGGCAGGCGGTACCGGATGGCCGGAACCGGGCTTGCCCGCCCGCGGCAGTTCCGCTCCTGTCCCGGCTGATTTCGATGCCGGAGTCCAGTCTGAAGTCGGTGCCGGCGTCGGGGCCGAGGGTGGTACTGGCTGGATCGGGGACCGTAGCGGAGGGCCGTCCGCCGGTATTGCGGAGTCCGGGCTTGCAGGACGGCGGGATCCGGCTCCTGCCGAAGAAACTCAGGACCGTACCGCACGTGATGCACGATTTACTGACTATAAAAGACGATACGCCAGGGATGGGCCAAACTCGCCGTATGTTCCGGCAACCGGTGCCGCGCAACTGGAGCGGTCGGCGGCCGGCCCGGATAGTGCGCCTGCCTGGCCGGGTCGGGCTGGGAGGAATGAGTCCGGTGTGGGATGGCCGGAAGGCAGCGCTGACCTACTGGCGATGCTCGGGCGCCGAGGACCCGGAGGCGACTCGGCCGCATTCACGCTGACTCCGGCAAGGAACGCCGAGAGCTATCGCTACGAGGGCGGACTTGGCTGGCCGCCCGGTGGGTCGTGGATAGCCGCCGGTGCGGGAGTCGTCGCCTGGCCTAAGGATGAAGTCGACAGGGCGCCCGCCAAGTTGCGGGAACCTGGCGCCATCAGCCCGCAGAGGGTCGGGGTGGCGAACGACGATCCGGCGGCGGAGTTGGAACCCGCGCGCGTCGCGGGCCGCCACGCTGCCGGTCAGCCCGCTGTTTCACGTGAAACCGGTATGGTGCGGCCGGCATCGGAGCCGGAGAAGGATCTACCCCGCCTTTGGTCTGGTGCGCACCGTAGGACGTTGGTCGCGTCGGCCGAAGCGCCTGAGCAATCGGTGGCCGCAGCAGGAGGGCAGAATCTGGCTAGGTGGGACGGGCGCGGGCGTGGCCGGGGTGCGCAGTCTGCCGGATCGCTCGGATGGCCAGGCCGGTCGATGGGCCTGCCGACCGTGGACGAGCCATTGGCGCATCCTGCGGCCGGATGGCTGGGTGAGAACGAGGAGCGGGCCGTTGGCGAACAGGTTTGGCCGGGAGGGTGGCGCTGGCGATCCGATGAACGGGGGATCGGATGGCCGGAGTTGGCGAGGCGATTGCCAGCGCCGGAGGCACAACGGCCGGACCAGGCAAGACAACGGCCCCGCTCGGAGGCGCAGCGGCCTGGACCATTGAGCGATCGAGGTCGGACCGCCGGCCCGGGAACCAGCCACGACCATGTCGCGGAACATGCAGCGGACATCGCGTTCGCGGTGCCGGCGAACAGCGCTGATCAGGAGCACGGTGCGCCGCCGCCGATTCCGGCCGCTCGGCTATCCCAGGCGCCAGCCAGTCCTATGATCGCGAGAGGATATTTCGAGGCGCCAGGCGCCGCGGGTGAAAGTGAGGGCAAGGTGGCTGTTCCTGCGCCGGAAACGTCGGCTGACACGCCGATCGCTCGAGCGGCTCAGGCGGCCATGAAGGCGAGAGCAGGCGGCCAGGCATGGCCCCGCCCCGAGGCATGCCGGGTCCTCACGATCGCCAACCAGAAAGGCGGAGTCGGGAAGACAACCACAGCTGTCAATCTGGCTGCCAGCCTGGCAATGAACGGATCTCGCGTACTTGTCGTGGACCTGGACCCGCAGGGAAATGCCTCCACCGCGCTTGACGTGGAACACAGGTCTGGCACTCCGTCGATCTACAACGTTCTCGTGGACGGCATGCCACTCGCGGACGTGATTCAGCCCGTGCAAGGCTTCCCCCACTTGCACTGCGCCCCAGCCACGATCGACCTGGCCGGGTCGGAGATCGAACTAGTCCCTCTGGTTGCGCGCGAATCCCGGCTGTCGCGTGCGTTCGCCGCGTACGACGCATCGGAGCTGGACTACATCTTTATTGACTGTCCGCCATCGCTGGGCCTGCTGACTGTCAATGCCCTTGTCGCCGCGCCGGAAGTCCTCATCCCGATCCAGTGCGAGTACTACGCACTGGAGGGGCTCGAGCAACTGCTCCGGACCATCGATCTCGTCAGGAGCCACCTGAACCAGGGCTTGCGGGTGAGCACCATCGTGCTGACGATGTTCGACAGCCGCACGCGGCTGGCCTCGCAGGTAGCTAATGAAGTTCGTGGTCACTTCGGCGAGATGGTCTTGACCTCCGTCATCCCGCGCAGCGTCAGGGTCTCCGAGGCGCCGAGCTACGGCCAGTCCGTGATGACCTACGATCCCGGCTCCAGCGGCGCCTTGGCCTACCTGGAGGCGGCCCGCGAGATGGCCTTCCGCAACGGCCAGATCTCGGCAGGCTGATCAGGCTGCTTCCGGGTTGACAGCGCTTCGGTTCGGCCTGTCGCAGGAGCATCCCCGGGACCGCCGTGGCAACCGCCCGTCCGTCTGTCTGTCTCTCCCTCCGAAAGGCCCTGCGCCGCCCGTACGCGCCTTCGCCCGAAAGCCCTCCGCCCGAACGCCCACCGAGCGGTTGGCAGGACCGCACAACCTGGCGGACCTGCGGTTGCCCCGGTAGGTCCGATCGGGGTCGGTCGGTACGCCGCGTCGGACGGGCGGGGTCCGGCCAAGGAAATACCCAGGCGACGTCTTCGCTGTGGATAACGCGGTCACTGGCCAAGCAGGGCGCTCCGGCACGACCGCTCTGACACGGCTTTCTGCTCCGTGCGACCCGGATTTTGCGACGGTGGATATCAGTCCGCTTATCCACAGGGCCATCGCGAGAACCGATCCGCCGCTCTGGATTGCCTGGCAGGATAGAGGACGCGCGGCGGCCTTGAGCACTGCTCCACGGACGCACGGTGCCGGTCCGGCTAGCGCGAGAAGTGGTCAGCGTGTCGCAACTTGGAGAGCAGATGGCGCAGCAGAAGCGAGGACTGGGCAAGGGGCTCGGTGCCCTTATCCCGACGGGACCGGCCGGTCAGGCCGGCTCGACCGGCGTCGGCTACCAGCCCGGCCCTCCCGACGGCGCTGTCGCCGGCCAGCCCGCCATGGTTGGCGGCGCGTATTTCGACGAGATTCCGGTCGCGTCTATTACGCCGAATCCGCGGCAGCCCCGTCAGGTCTTCGACGAGGAGACGCTCGCGGAGCTAGCCGAGTCAATCAAGATCGTCGGCTTGCTGCAGCCGATCGTTGTCCGCAAGTCCGGTAAGGACCAGTACGAGCTGGTGATGGGCGAGCGCCGCTGGCGCGCTTGCCAGCTCGCCGACCTGACGTCGGTGCCGGCGATTGTGAAGGAGACGTCCGACAGTGACTTGCTTCGCGACGCGCTCCTTGAGAACCTGCACCGGCAGCAACTGAACCCGCTGGAAGAGGCTTCCGCTTATCAGCAACTTCTTGATGATTTCGAAGCGACCCACGAAGAACTAGCCAAGCGGGTGGGTCGTTCGCGTCCCCACATCACCAATACCATCCGCTTGCTGAATCTGCCGCCTTCGGTCCAGCGCCGGGTGGCCGCGGGAGTGCTAAGTGCTGGACATGCTCGTGCGCTGCTGGGCCTCAAGGATCCTCAACTACAGGAGCTGGTGGCGCACAGGATCGTCGCCGAAGGGCTGTCGGTGCGGGCGGTAGAAGAAGTCGTCGCGCTCGGCGCCGATGCCGGAAAGTCGCGCCGGCAGCCGGCCAGAAAGCAGCCCGTCGCCCCCGGCCTGGTCGATCTAGCCGACCGGCTATCGGATGCGCTCGAAACCCGGGTCAAGGTCGAGCTCGGCCAGCGCAAGGGCAAGATCGTGGTGGAGTTCGCGTCGCTGGACGACCTCGACCGCATCGTCAAGGCGATCTCGCCGGAGTGACGGAAGCCGCGCAGGCCTGACGGCGACGAAGCTGCGGGCCTGACGGCGGCGAGACCGAGAGCCTGACGGCGGCGAAGCCGAGCGTCTGACGGGCGTGAAGGACACCCAGACGTCGGCCCTCAGTCATTGGCCGTTTCACGTGAAACCGCCAATGAGGCCGGGCGCCGATGAGTCGGCAATGCGCCCCCGGCGAGGTCATGCCCGGGTGACGGTCGCGCTGGACCCCCCGCGAGGTCGCTAGCCTGCGCTAGCGCGGATGGCCGAAATGAACGCGTCGACCTCGGTCTCCGCAGTGTCAAACGCTGTCATCCAGCGCACGACGCTATCGCTCTCGTCCCAGTTGTAGAAGGTCCACTCCTGCTGCAGCGCGCGAACACGGTCCGGGCTGAGCGAGGCGAACACGGCGTTGGACTGCACGGGGTAGCACAAGCTCACGCCGTCGGCGGCGGCCAGGCCGGCCGCGAGCCGCAGCGCCATGGCGTTCGCATGCTGGGCGCTGCGCAGCCACAGCTTGTCCTCAAGCAGCGCTCCGAACTGCGCGGCCGTGAAGCGCATCTTCGATCCGAGCTGCAATTGTTGCTTGCGGAGGAACGGCACGTCAGCGATCAGGTCGTCCCGCATGACGATCACCGCCTCCGCGGCCGCGGCGCCGTTCTTAGTGCCGCCGAAGCTCAGCACGTCGACGTGGCGGCCGAGATCGGCAAGCTCGCAGTCCAGGTACGCCGCGGCGTTCGCCAGCCTCGCGCCATCCATGTACAGGGTCAGCCCCTCGGATCGGCAGAACTCGCGAAGACGGCTCAGTTCGTCCAGCGAGTAGCAGGTACCCAACTCGGTCGCCTGGGTGATCTCGACCACCTTGGGCTGAGCGCGATGCTCGTCGTTCCGGCCAGTCAGCCGGGACCGCACGAGGTCCGGGGTCAGCTTCCCGTCCGGCGTCGCGATCGTCAGCAGCTTGTTGCCCAGGATGCGCTCGGTTGCGCCGCACTCGTCGACGTTCAGATGCGACGTCTCGGCGCAGATGATTGCGTCGAACGGACGCACGAGCAAACTCACGCCCAGCACGTTGGCGGCCGATCCGTTGAAGACGAAGAAGGCGCCCGCCGCACCAAACGCGGACCGCAATTCGCGCTCGACGCGGGCCGATGTCTCGTCGGCGCCGTACGGATGGGCATCACCGGCGTTCGCGGCGGCAATCGCCTCGATCACCTCAGGAAGCGCGCCTGCATGGTTGTCACTGCCGAAGCTCTTGCGTGCTGTCGTCACCGCCTCAGGCTACCGATCTTGGGCCGAAAGTGAGGGGCCTGGGATGCTCACGCGGACCGGGGCGCCCATGCCGTGGGTGCCGAAGGCCAGCGGACATCACGGATTCTCCCGGCGGCAAGGCGTTCCTGAGTACCATGAGCATGTCGGGTCGTGGCAGTCGCACGCCCGGCGCTGTCGAATCTCCGAGGCGGCCGGCGGGGTCGTCTCCCGCAGATCCCACAGAGGTGCCCGTTGTCGCGCCGCCTGGCCAGCATCACCCTGGACAACCTCGACGACCTGCCGATCCGGTGCAGGCGCTGCGTCTTCTGGGAACTTGACCCGGTCGGCCAGGCCCGCGCGCTCGAGGCAAGCGAGACGTCACTCGAGAAGGAATCCTGGGTCTCCAGCGTCCTGCTCCAATGGGGCAGTTGCGGAAAGATCGTCTACGTCGACGGCGTCGCGGCCGGCTTCATGCTCTACGCCCCGCCTCAGTACGTCCCGCGCTCGGTGGCCTTCCCCACCAGCCCGGTGAGCGCGGACGCCGTGCTATTGATGACGGCCAACATCATCTCCGAATTCACCGGCGGCGGACTCGGCCGGATGCTGGTGCAAGGCCTGGTCAAAGACCTCAGCCGCCGGGGCATCCGTGCGGTGGAGGCGTTTGGCGATCTTAAGCCCGACGACCTAAGCTGCGTGATCCCGGCCGACTACCTGCTCGCGGTCGGCTTCAAGACCGTGCGGCCGCACCTGCGCTATCCGCGGCTGCGCCTTGAGGTCAAGACGGCCATGTCCTGGCGCGAGGACGTCGAGGTCGCGCTTGAGCGCCTGCTCGGGTCGATGACGCCAGAACGGCCGCTGCGCCTGGCCTGAATCGCGCACTGCGATCCGGGCCGGTCGCCGGGGTTACCGCAGGACGGACCCGGGCAGCGGCCGTTTCCGGAACTCTGCCACCGCCGTCAGGCGAGGGGCTCGAAGTCAGGGCCCGACGTCAGGCCAGGAAGTCCTCCAGCTCGCGGAGCAGCGCCGACTTCGGCTTGGCCCCGACGATCTCCTTCACGACCTGACCGTCCTTGAACACGGTCAGCGTCGGGATGTTCATGATCCCGTAGGTGCGCACGACCTCCGGGTTCTCGTCGACGTTCAGCTTCACGATGTCGATCTTGCTGCCATACTCGCTGGCGATCTCCTCGAGTACGGGAGCCACCTGCCGGCACGGGCCGCACCATTCCGCCCAGTAGTCGACCAGCACTGGCTTGGTGCTCTTCAGCACGTCGGACTCGAATGTCGAGTCGGTTACGGCCTTTGTTGCGGTGCCCACGTTCCGGACTTCCTCTCGTCGCATCTTGAAGTGGCCGCGGGCGGACGAGCCCGCGGCAGGCTTGTGTCTTACTCGTCTTCGTCGGCCAGCCAGCGCTCGGCATCGAGTGCCGCCACGCAGCCGGTGCCGGCGGCGGTGACGGCCTGCCGGTAATGCCGGTCGACCACGTCGCCCGCGGCGAAGACGCCCGGGATCGCCGTGCGGGACGACGGGTGCTCGACGAGCAGGTAACCGTCGTCATCGGTCGCCAGCTGATCGCGGACCAACTCACTGCGAGGATCGTGACCGATCGCGATAAAAATCCCGGTAACGGGAAGTATGCGCTCATCTCGGCTGATGGCGTCACGCAGCTTCAGCCCGGTGATCCTGTCCTCGCCGACCATCTCGACGACTTCGCTGTTCCAGGCGAACTGGATCTTCGGGTTGGACAGAGCCCGGTCCTGCATGATCTTCGAGGCCCTGAGCGCGTCCCGGCGGTGCACGACCGTGACCGAACGCGCGAACCTGGTGAGGAACGTCGCTTCCTCCATCGCGGAGTCACCGCCGCCGACGACCGCGATGTCCTGCTCCCGGAAGAAGAAACCGTCGCAGGTGGCACACCAGGACACGCCGTGACCCGACAGCCGCTTCTCGCCGGGAACGCCGAGCTCCCGGTAGCTTGATCCGGTGGCGATGATGACGGTACGGGCCTGAAAGGCCGAGTCCGCGGTCCTGACCACTTTCGGCGAGGCGGCAAGTTCGACCTCGATGACATCGTCGGCGATCAGCTCGGCACCGAAGCGCTCGGCCTGCTTCCTGACCGAGTCCATCAGGTCGGGGCCCAGGATCCCGTCGGGGAAGCCCGGGAAGTTCTCCACCTCCGTGGTGTTCATGAGCGCCCCACCAGCGGTGACCGAGCCCTCGAGCACCAGCGGGTTCAGCCTGGCGCGCGCGGCGTAGAGCGCAGCCGTATAGCCGGCCGGCCCCGAACCGATGATGATGACTTCGCGGACGTCGCTCACTTCAGGCTTCTCCTTCATCGAACCGCACCGGAGTCAACGGAGCCGGAGCCCCGCCAGATTCCCGCCGCCGGTGCCTCAGCGGGCCGGAACCGTGGTTCGCACGATATAGTCCGGCGCCGATGCCGAGCAGGCCAGCCCGACGACGGCCACGTCGAGAATATTGGCGGTCAGCGACTTCAGCACGATGATCGTGGCCCGGGCGCCCAGGTATCGCGCGATCTCGGCCAGCACGACCCGGCGGCCGGCCGACACCCGGTTCAGGCAGCCGTTGAGCGTGCCGACCTTGACACCGCCTAGCAGGGAGCTGCCGGAACGCTTCCCGTTTGCCGGGCCGGGCGTCGTCCCTGGGGAGACGTTCAGGGTGCCGAACGTGACGTGGCTGGCGACTGCCTTGTGCACCTGACCGGCCAGCCCTGATCTGGTGAAGTTTGTATGGCTCGCCAGCGCGGTCGCGGTCACGATCCTGCCGTTTAGCCGGTAATGCAGCCGGGAGTACCCAGTCAGCCCGGCGCGCTCCCGCTGGCTCGCCGCCCTATGCTCACCTGGCCCGCTGGCCGCCGGCGCTCCTGCCCCTCCGCTGCTGCTGCCGCCGCTGCCCGTCGACGCCGGGCCCGCCTGCCCTCTGGCGAGCAGGAATCCGGTGCTTGCCAGCACGATGACCACCGCGACGGCCGCCGTGCCGCGCAGCAGCACGGGCGACGACAGGCCAGGCCAGCGGAGCCGAAGCCGGGCACTCCGATGCTGCCTGCTCCGCTCGGGCAGATCGGGCCGCCCGGGAATGTGATCGGCCGGAGAGCCGGCTGGGGGAACGCCGGCGGCCGGATCATCAGCCGGGTGCGCGTCGCCCGCAGCAACACCCCCCGTCGGAACGGCCCCGGCCGCCGCGCCGGCCGCGCGGGCCGCCGACTCGCTCGCGATCACGAGCGAGAGGCGCTCGGCGAGGGCAGCAGGCATGGCCGGCTGCTCCAGGCCCGCGAGCAGGCTGGAGACGGCGCCGAGGTCCGAGCCGGTGCGCGTGCACTGCTCGCACGCGGCAAGGTGTGCTCCTACGCTGGCGGCTCGCCTGCTGCCCAGGTCTCCCTCCTGGTAGCGAGCCAGGATCTCCGCGCTGACATGACGCCTCACGCTTCTTCGTCGCCCCCTTCCCGCCCAGGTAGGACGGATCCTGACGTCCATCGGTTCCGCGTCGGCTGACCTGGTTCGGGGGCTGAGTTCCCAAATGCGTAACCATCGCCCGGCTCGGCGCCCCCGCTCGGCTCCCGACCACCGCCGGGAAGCGATCGTCGGCCACCGCCCTGACCAGCGGCGTCTTTTCCGGACGCGTCACTGCGCTGGGCCTGGCGCAGGTGCGCCAGCCGGGGCAGCAGCCGGGCGCGGCCGCGGGCGCACCGGCTCTTGACGGTGCCCTGCGCCACCCCCAGCAACGCCGCCGCGTCGGCGACCGGATACTCCAGCATGTCGACCAGTACCAGGGCCACCTGCTGGTCATACGGCAGCTGGTGAAGGGCCGCCATCACCTCGACGGCTACGTCGCTGCCATCGGCCGGATCGGCGCTCGCTGAACTCGTGATGTTGTCCAGCAGGCGCTCGTCCCCGCCCGCGATCTCGGGCCTGGCCGCCCGCCGGCGCATCTTGTCCAGGCACGCATTGACCACGATCCGGTGCAGCCAGGTCGTCACCGCGGACTCGCCGCGGAAGCTGCCTGCCCGGCGGAAGGCCGAGATCATCGCCTCCTGGAGGGCATCGGCCGCGTCCTCGGGATCGCGCAGCGTCCGGACAGCCACCGCCCACAGCCGGTCGCGGTGACGGGTGAACAGCTCGCCGAAGGCATCAGTGTCGCCGCTGACATGCAGCCTGAGCAGCTCAGCGTCGCTGCGCGCGGACCTGCCGCCAGGAGGGGAAGGTGCAGCCGGACCGGAGGCAGAACCCCCAGCCCCTTGCGGTGAGGGCACGGGCCGGCCGGTCCCCCCGCTCCCAGGCTGCTGCGATTTCGTCGCCTCTCCCGGTCTGCCTCGTGCGCAGGTGTCCCGTGGCCGGGCACCCTCGGCGCCGCGGACCTTGCTGGCCGCCCGGCAACGCCTGACCAGCCCGATCCACCTGTCGTAGCTTAGTGGCCGGCCAGCAGGCGCAGCCGGGTCGCGGGGCGCCGTGTCGCGGCGAGCATGGGTGCCCGCCCGGCCGCCGTCAGGAGCGCCTTACTTGGCCGGCGTGCCCCGCACCGCCACATTGAAGACCTGGGCTTCGAACCTGCCGCCGCCTGGCGCGGGCGGCAGCTTGGTGAACCAGACCACCAGGTACCGGCCCACCGCAGCACCCTTGATCTTGAAGTTGACATTGCCGACCGGGTTGGAATCCGACCCGACCACCTTCATAGAGTCCAGGTTCTGCTTGCTGCGGGCGTTGGAATTGCCGACCAGCAACTCCACCGTGGCCCCGGGCTGCGAGTTGAACGTCACGCTCACCGAGCTGAAGGACACCGCGTGGCCCATGTCGACCAGCAGGCCGGACCCGGCCTTCAGGTTGCCGAAGTCCGCGGTCGCGTACCACTGCGAGTTCCAGCTGGTTTGCGGGCTGGCGTCGATTGCGTACTTGGCGGTCTGGGTGTCCTCGTTGCCCGTGTCGGAGGGGGTGAGCGGATCGAAGCCGGTCGCCCCGGCCGGCCGCAGCAGCGTCACGGAGGTCAGCGGAGTGCTGGCCGACGGGCTCGGCTTCGTGGGTGCAGCGGGCCCGCTCGGCCACAGGCTGAACGCCGCGATTGCCGCCAGGGCGAGCACCCCGGCGGTGACGACGAGAACCTTGGGCAGCCGCGATGCCCCGATCGCCCGGGCCGGCCGCTGGCGCGTCGGGCGCTGGCGCGATGGCCGCGAACGAGATGGCCGCGACTGCGGGTAATCCTCTCGCTGGTCGGGCCGGGCCAGCGCCGCGTAGCTGACTTCCTCGTCGGCCGGCCACTCGTTGTCGGCCAGACCCGGCCAGTTACCGCCCGAGCGGGTCTGGCTGGCCCGTGGCCAGCTGCCGGTGTTCCGCGAGGCCGGGTCGCGCCAGGCGGTCAGGGCCGGAGCAGCAGGCGGAGGCGCAGGCGGCAGGATTGCGCGCAGTGCCCCGGCGAGCTCGCCCGGGCTGGTCAGCTGGTCTCCGGACGACGCCGACCGCAGTCCCATCGCCCGGCAGGCAAGATCGGACAGGGCCAGCGGGATCCCGGCGATGACCTGACGCGGGCTGCACGGCTCCCCGCCGCTGACCGGCGCGGGCGGCAGGGAGCCGGCTTCGGCCCCCGGCCAGTGCGCGGTCAGAGCGGCATACAGGAGCCTGCCCAGGCCCTCGGTGTCGGCCAGCACGGGCTCATCGACCGTGATGCCCGACAGGGCGGCGTCGATGCCCAGGCCGACGACCTTGACCTCACCGGTGAGGCTCCACCGCACAGACCCGGGTGACAAGCACATGTGGGCGACCCCGGAGGCGTGCGCGGACGACAGCGCGCCCGCGGCCTCGGCGATGATCCTGGCCGCCCGGAACGGCTCGAGCGGTGCTTGCAGCAGCAGGTCGCCCAGGGTTTCGCCGGCCGCCCACTCCATCACGATGTACGCATGATCCCAGTTGTCCTCGACGTCGAACACCTGAGCCAGCCGCGGGTCGGTCAGCCGGCTCGCGGCCCGCGCCGCCGTGACCACGTCACCGATCCTGGGGAAGCCGGTCGCGAAGGTGAACACGGTGACCGCGCGGGCCAGCGTCTCGTCGATCGCCTTCCACGCATCCCAGCCAGACCCGGCGGCGATCCGGTCTTCGAGCCGGTAACGGCCGCCAAGCCTGGTTCCTGGCGCGGAAGCGTAGGTGGTCATCGGTATGTGCGCCGAGTTAGGTCAGGCTCTCGACGCTTCCTCCTGGTACCGGAAGCTGGTCGGCGGTCTGGACAATTCAATGATGCGGCACAACATGCCCGGTCGTTCCGCTGCCACCCTACCGCTCCGCAAACCGTTACCAGCCGGAGACCATAGGGCACGGGTTAAGAATGCTGGCCGTCAGCATCTCGGCCTTACCTTACCTGCGCAGCCGGGACCGCACCATGGCCGTCAGGTCGGTCACCTCGGTGACCCGCAGAAGGCGCGAGAACAGCAGGTAGATCAGCAATGCGCCGGCCCCTCCCACGACGACGACAAGGGCTGAGGACAGCTTTCCCGCGGAGAACGCCCCGCCAACCACGATCACGACGATCAGCGCGAAGATCGCGGCCGGAATGGCGGCCGCGTGCATGCGCATCAGGCTGGTCTTGATCTCCTGCCCGGCCAGGCCGCCGAGACGTCGGCTCAGCACCCGCCAGGCCAGGATGCTTCCGGCGAGGTTGGCCAGGCCGAACCCGACGCCGAGCGCGGCCGCTACATCCTGCCGCGGCACGACCGCGAGCGCGATCAGGTTCGTGACGACGTTCACGACCATCGTCACCACTCCGACCAGCGCCGGGGTCTTGCTGTCGTGCAGCGAGTAGAACACCCGCAGCAGCAACTGGAACAGCATGTAAGGGATAAGCCCAAGCGAGAACACGGCGAACACCACGCCGAAGTACCGCGCGCTGGCCAGGTTGGTGTTGCCCCACGCGAACAGCACCGTGGCCAGCGCCGGCCCGAGCACGGCGAGCACGAGCGCGGCCGGCGCGACGATCACCGAGCCGAGCCGGACCCCAGTGGAGAAGTCCGACCTGACCAGGTCGTACCGGTGATCGGCCGCGTTGGCGCTCATCCTCGGCAGCAGCGCGGTAATGACCGAGATCGCGACGATGGCGTAGGGGAGCTGGAATAGCATCCAGGCGCTGGTGTAGGCGGTGATGCCGGCGCCGATTCCGCTGGTCTGGCCGGAGATGTTCGCGTGGTCGGCCACCTTGACGGTGACGAAGAACGCGACCTGGGTGGTCAGGATGTACACGAACATCCAACCGGCCATGTGACCGATCTCCGACAGGTCGGCGCGGCGGAAATCGAACCGGGGCCGCCATCGGAAGCCGACCCGGCGCAGGAAGGGGATCAGCGCGACGGTCTGGGCGACGATGCCGAGGGTGGTACCGATGCCGAGCAGTTGCACTTCCAGCGGCGTGATCGTGGTGACCGCCGGGTGGGCGCCGGAGAAGACGCCTCCCATCACCATGAAGGCGAGCGTCACCACGATGACGACGATGTTGTTGATCACTGGCGTCCACATCGGCGCGGCGAAGTGTCCGCGAGCGTTGAGCACGGCTCCGGCCAGCGAGCTGACCCCGTAGAAGAAGATCTGCGGGATGAAGAAGAACGAGAACATGACCAGCACGTGCCGGTAATCGTCGGCTGCGGGTGACCCTGAGCAGGTGCCCGACGAGCACCCGAACAGGGTGGCGATCGGGTCGGCCGCCAGGGTGGCGACCACCGTAATGGCAGCCAGGATGGCCGTTACCAGCGTGAACATCCGCTGGGTGTACCGCTCGCCGCGGTCGCTGTCCCGCTTGGCCGCGTTGACCAGCAAGGGCACGATGACCGAGGTGAGGATGCCGCCGATGGCCAGGTTGTAGACCGTGTTCGGCAGCGTGTTGGCGACGTTGTAGGCGTTGTCGAGCGCGTACGCGCCGAGAGCCGGCACCAGTACGACCGTGCGCAACATACCGGTGACCCGGGATGCGAGCGTGCCGATGGCCATGACGGTGCTGGACTTGACCAGGCTCTCGCCGGGTGGTCCGTCGGGGGCGCCGGGCTGGCCGGGCGGGCGCCGGGTGGGCGCGGCCGCGCTGTAGGCGGCGCGGGCGTACTCAGCCTCGGCCAACTCGCTGACGCCGAAGCTCCCGGTGATTTCGCCTGCCGACGGCAGGTCGGTGGGGTAGGGCGGCCGGTCCTGCCGGAAGCGCGGCTCCGGTTGCCGGTATCCGGGATCGGGCTGGCGGTATCCGGGATCGGATTGGCGGTATCCGGGATCGGATTGGCGGTAGCCGGGATCGGGTTGCCGGTAGCCGGGATCGGATTGGTGGTAGCCGGGATCGGGCTGGCGGTATCCGGGTTCGGATTGCCGGTGTCCCGGCTCAGGCGGACGGGTGCGCCCGAACCCGGGTACGAGGCCCTCGGCCCGGCCCGCCCGGTGCGCCCCCGGCCTCCGGCTGCCCGGCCCCCGGCTGCCCGGCCCGCGGCCGCTCTGAGCCCGGTCGCCCTGCGCCCGGCCGTCGGGGTGCGGGGCGCCCTGAGATCGGTACGGCGCTCCTGGCGCGCCGTCGCTGACCGGAGGCGGCTGGCTTGGCCATCCGCCGTCGCGGTAAGGCGGGGCCTGGCCAGGCCGTCCGTCACGGCCTCCGGGCGAGAACGGGCCAGACGGACGCCGGCCAGCGGGCCGCTGGCCCGGTGCGGACTGGCCGGGTGCGGACTGGCCCCGTGCAAACTGGCCTGGGGTCGGCTGGCCTGGCGGCCGCTGGCCGGGTGCGGACTGGCCGGGCGACGACTGCCCGGGCCACGCGTGCAGGCGGGACGTCGGCGGCTCGCCGGTGCGGCCGCGTGACCGGCTGCCGGGCGGTGGCCCGGGTTGTCCGGCCCGTGGATCGCCGGCGGCCTGGTCCGGCCATGCGTTCGGGCGGTTGGCTGGTGGCTGTCCTGACCGGCCGCTCATCCGGTTCGTGGGCGGCTCGCCCGTACGGCCGTTCCGGCGGCCGGGAGGCGGCTGGCCGGTCCACCGGTCGGCCCGGCCGCCCGGCTGCCTTGGCCACGACTCGGGCGGGGAACCAGGCGGCGGGCCGGCCCAGGAGTCAGGCTTGCGGCCGGTCTCATGGTCTGTCCAGGGGTCGGGCCGTCCGCCTGGCGGCGGTGGCACCGTCGGTTCGTCAGGCCGTACCCGCGGTCGCTGGTCCCGTCCTAGTCGCCGGTGGTCGGCGGGTGGCGGTCGGCCACGCCAGGAATCCTGGCGGTCCGCGGATGGCCGGTCGACCCAGCGGCCAGGACCGCCGCGCTGCGGCCGTCCTGGCCGTTCGTCGAGTGGTTCAGGTGGGGGCGGTCGGCCACGCCAGGAGTCCGGCCGGTTCCGCGGCGGCTGGCTGGGCCGGTCATCTCCGCGGCTGCCGGGCGGCTGCGCCGGCCAGTCTGGCCGCCGCTGCGGCTGGCTGCGCCGGCCGTTCTGGTCGTATCCGGGCGACGGCCCTGACCAGGAGTCCTGGCGGTCGCGGGGTGGCTGAGCGGGCCAGCTGTCCGGCCGGCTGCGGCGTGCACCCATGGGGCGTTCGTTACCTGGATCGCGCGGCGGCTGGACGCCCCGGCCGTTGCGCGGGTCCTCGGGCGGCGGGCGGACCCCCCGGCCATCCCTCGGATCGCCCGGGGGTGGCTGGGCTCCCCGGCTGTTGCGGGGATCGCCGGGGGGTGGCTGAGCACCCCGGCCGTTGCGCGGGTCGCCGGGCGGCGGGCGGACGCTCCGGCCGTTCCTCGGATCGCCGGGGGGTGGCTGGGCTCCCCGGCTGTTGCGCGGATCGCCGGAGGCCGGATGTACTGGCCGGCCGTTGCGCGGATCACCGGGTGGCGGCGCTTGGCGTCCGTTACCGGGATTGCCCGGCGGCTGCCCGGTCCGCTCGTCCTCGCCATCGGCCGGCTGCGGGCCGGCCCACTCCTCTTGCGGGTCGCGGGAACCCTGGTCGCGCCAGCCGTCAGAGGCAGGCGGCCTGCCTCCGCGTCCTGGCGCGCTCATCGGTGCTCCCCGTTCCTTCGGTGACCCGGCAATTCCCGGTCGGCGAGCGGAGAACCGGCAGAAGCCAGCTTGGAGGTGTTCGCGCCGACGCTATCTACATGTTCGGGTGTACTACCCGGCTGAACGAGACCTTGCGCACCGCTTTCGATATTGCCTGGTGATGGCTGATGCCTGTGAGTCGTGGTTAGCCCAGAGTGACCAGAGGGCGAGGGATCGGGCGAGACGGTGCCGTTGAACTGGGCGTCGCTCCGCGCTGCGTGGGTGACCTCGGGATCCGGAGTGCCTGGGCTGTCCGCGCCCGGGCTGTCGGCGGCTGGGCTGTCCGCGCCCGGGCTGTCGGCGGCTGGGCTGTCCGCGCTCGGGCTGTCGGCGGCTGGGCTGTCCGCGCTCGGGCTGTCCGCGCTCGGGCTGTCGGCGCCTGGGCTGACCGCGCCTGGATCGCCCTCACCTGGTCCGTCGCCAGATTCCGCTTCCTGGGCGGCTGGCCCTGGGCGGCCCGACCTGATTGCCCGCATCGCGGACGCGATCACGAACAAGGCAAGCCCGGCCGACCCGATGATCAGCGCGATGATGCCCAGGTCGGTCTTATGCACGACGATGGCCAGCGGATAAGCCGGCAGCGGCTGGCCGTTGGGCGCCGTCATGCTGAGCGTAATCCGGCCGTGCTGGTTCTTCGCCAGGCTGATCGTGATCTTGACCGACTGCGAGTAGCTCTGCGACGCAATCCTGACCGTCACTGGCGCCCCGCTGACTTGCGCGTTCTTCGCGTGCACCTGGAGCCGGACCAGGACCGGGTAGCGCAGGTTATTGAAGATCGCCACCGGCACGCTGCTGCTGCGGCCGCCGAAGGTGACGTGCAGCACCGAGTGCTTGCCGCTGCTTCCGCGGATCGACAGGCCGCTGAGCTGGGTCTGGACATAGCGCGCCGTACGCGCCAGCAGCACCCTGGCATGCTTGCCCGCCTTGCCGCGCCAGGCCGAGGACTCGATCGCGAACACGGCCCGGTTCAGGTCCGGGCTGGGGTAGACCTGAATCGACTGGAGCAACGCGATCCTCTTCTCCAGGCTGCCGACCTGCGTGAGCAGGCTTCTGGAGATCTCCCCCTTCGAGACCGACGTAGCCAGGCTCGGGTACTGGTGCTCAGGGGGCATGGAGGCGAGCTGATCCGCTGTGACCGGGGTGAGCCAGGGTGCCGCGACGGTGTCGGCGAGCAGCCCGCTGGCCAGCCGCCTGGGCGGGTTCCAGCGCCTGGGCGGCGCGACCACGATCGGACGGACCGTAGCCGGGGCCTCGGCCGCGATCATCGCGGTCTGGGCCAGGTACAGCTGGGAGACCCTGAAGATGTTGCCGGAGTCGGGCGAAGCCGCCTGGCGGGAGCCGAGCAGGGTGCTGATCGGGCGATCGGCCAGCAGGACGTGCAGGTACCGGCCGACCCCGGGCAGCAGGCTGGTGACCGCGCCAGGGGTGTAGCTGGCGGGGGACTCGGCCGGGGCGGTCAGGATGACCGTGCTGGTTCCGCTGCCGGCCAGGTCATTTAGCAGCGCCTCGCTGGCGGTGCCGCCCGGCGGCCAGGCGATCGGCGATAGCTGCCGGCTGCCTGGCTGGCCCGACGCCGGGGCGGGCCCGCGGCCGAGGATCTTCCGCATCACCTTGTTCCCGGCCGCGAGCGCCGCGACCAGGTCGGACTGGTCGCCGTACTTTGCCAGCGCGGCCACATCGCCGTCGGCGTAGGGGGTAGCGAATACCGGCCGCCCCGCCGTGGCCTTACCGACGCCGTCCAGCCAGAGCCGGGCGTTCTTGCTGGCCGGTGTCGCCTGGCCGTCGTCGCACCGCGGCGAGTAGCCGGTGTCGTGCGGGCCGCGCATCGCCCGGGCATTGTCGAGCAGGGCGGGATCGACGGCCCAGGTCAGCGCGGCGGACGTGGCATACCGGCGGCCGACGGCGAGCAGGTAGCCCAGCCGCCCGGCCGGTCCCAGGCTGGCCGCGAGCCCGTTGTCGGTCAGCCCGGCGCAGACGCCCTGATGCGGCACGTCGATGAGCGGCCAGACCCACGACACGGGGAACGGCTTGGGCCGCTGCGCACACCCGACCGGAGACGAGGGCCAGTAGGGCAGCGGCACTGGCTCCCTGGCGACTTGCAGCGCCGAGTCGGTGACCAGGACGGTCAGCGGATAGACCCCGAAGCAGCTGAATCCGAGGGCGCTGGACGGCACCTGCAGTCGGAAAATCCAGCTGTGCCCGGCGTCCAGCTGCGGCTTGATGGCGGCCGGAGCGCGGGTGACCTGTGCCTCGCCGGCTGGCTGCAGGGTGCCGTGGGCGAAGTTCAGCAGGTCCGTGCGGCTGCCGAATCTGGTGCTGGCGGCCCACGCCTCCACCGTCAGGCCGCTGACCGGTGACGACGTGGTGTTCCTGATCTTGCCGGTGATGGTGATCGTGTGGCCGGGCTCGGCGAACGAAGGGCTGAAGGAGGTCACGTTGAGC
Organism: Streptosporangiaceae bacterium; assembly: GCA_051004215.1. GTDB lineage: Bacteria > Actinomycetota > Actinomycetes > Streptosporangiales > Streptosporangiaceae > Chersky-822. The sequence continues at coordinate 22,805 of JBPCKO010000253.1, forward strand.
TGGAGCGGGGCCGGCTGGCCGGCTGGCCGCCGGGGCTGGGCGGCCGCGGGAGTGACGGCCAGCAGCGGCACCCCGGCCAGGGCGACCGCGGCGGCGGCCGCCAGGGTCGCTCGCAGCGGCCGGGCCAGCGCTTGCACTGTCCGGCTGGCTGGTCCCGCCCAGGCGGAACGCCAGGGGAGAAGCGAGCGAGCCATGGCGCTCATATTATTGCGGCGGCCAGGCCCGGCATGCCGTCCGGTCACGATCGTGCGCCGGCCGCAGGCCGCTGGCCTGGGCCTGCCGGGGTCGTGGGGCACTCCTCCGCACCTCCTTTCGCCCGGGCCGGCCAGGGATCGCGGCGCCGCGGGCCGAGCCCGGGTTATGGCCGGGACGGTTCAGCGCCTACTCTCGATGCCCGTGCGGGAACCTTCACCTCCTATGACGCCGCAACAGCGCCAGGCGGCTAGCGACGCGCTGAAGTCGTCGCTGTCGGCCGGCCTGCGCCGGGCCGATGAGCTGGCGCGCCTGTTCGCCCGGGAGGGGTACGAGCTCGCGCTGGTAGGCGGTCAGGTCCGGGACGCGTTCCTGGCCAGGACGCACAGCGACTTCGACCTGACCACCGACGCCCGGCCCGAGCGGGTGCTGGAAATCACCCGGCAGTGGGCCAACTCGACCTGGCCGGTCGGCATCAGGTTCGGCACCGTCGGCCTGCGCAAGGGCGACACGGTCTTCGAGGTCACGACCTACCGCAGCGAGCAGTACGAATCGTCGTCCCGGCGCCCGGACGTCCGCTACGAGATAACGCTGGAAGCCGATCTGTCCAGGCGCGACTTCACGGTGAACGCCATGGCCGTGCGGCTGCCGGCCAATGAGCTGGTCGACCCCTTCGGCGGCCTGGCCGACCTGCGGGCCAAGATCCTGCGCACGCCAGGCAGCGCCGAGGACTCGTTCAGCGATGACCCGCTGCGGATGCTGCGGGCGGCCAGGTTCGTCGCCGAGCTCGGGCTGCGGCCCGCGGCCGAGGTCCGGGCGGCGATGACCAAGCTGGCCCACCGGCTGCGGATTGTCTCCGCCGAGCGCATCGCGGCCGAGCTGACCAAGCTGCTGCGAGCGAGCCGGCCGGGCGGCCCGTCGGCCGGCATCGACCTGCTGGTGCAGGCCGGCGTGGCCGATTACTTCCTGCCCGAGGTGCCCAGGCTGCGCCTGGAGGTCGACGAGCACCACCGGCACAAGGACGTCTACCGGCACTCGCTGACGGTGCTCGACCAGGCGATCGGGCTGGAGGAACGGTACGGCCTCGAACGGGACCTGCGGCTGCGGCTGGCCGCCCTGCTGCATGACATCGGCAAGCCGAAGACCAGGGAGCTGCTGCGGGACGGGCGGGTGGCGTTCCATCACCACGACAGCGCCGGGGCCAAGCTGGCCCGCAAGCGGCTCAGGGAGCTGCGCCTGCCCGGCGATGTCACCGATGACGTGGCCAAGCTGATCGGGCTGCACCTGCGCTTCCACGGCTACGGCACCGGCGAGTGGACCGACTCGGCCGTACGCCGGTATGTCACCGACGCCGGGCCGCTGCTGCCCAGGCTGCACGCGCTGACCAGGGCCGACTGCACGACCAGGAACCAGGCCAAGGCCCAGCGGCTGGCCCGCAGCTATGACGCGCTCGAACGGCGGATCGCCGAACTGGAGAAGCAGGAGGAACTCGCCGCGATCCGGCCCGACCTAGACGGCAAGGAGATTATGTCGCTGCTGGGCATCCCGCAGGGACCGCTCGTCGGCCATGCCTATCGGTATCTGCTCGACCTGCGCATGGAGCACGGTCCGCTCGGGCGGGACCGGGCCATTCAGGAACTACTGCTCTGGGCTCGTGAGTCTGGGGGGCCGGTTCCCGGCCCGGCCGAGGGCGAGAGCGGTTCCTCGCCATCGCCCGCGGGCCCGGCCGACAGCACGGACGACTGACCGCTGATCAGCCGGTAGCCGGCCGCCGCGGCCAGGTAACCGGCCGCCACCGTGAGCAGCATCGGCAGCGAGCGGCCGGTCACCGGCATGAACGCGGCGCTGATCGCCGTGCCGGCCACGAAGGTGACGTTGAACAGCATGTCGTAGACGGCGAATACCCGGCCGCGGTAGCTGTCCTCCATCTGCTGCTGCACGATCGTGATGGAGCAGATGGCCACGCCCTGAGCCACCACGCCGAGGCCGAAGCCGATCAGCACGAACTCGAGCTGGCCGAACGTGGCCCCCAGGGCCCCGGTGATGACACCGCCGGCGACGAGCAGGACGGTGATCCAGGCCGCGTTGGACAGCCGCCTGGTCATGACCGGGGTGAGCCAGGCGGCTACGCCGTAGCCGATCGCCGAGCCGATCACGACCGGCAGGAAGTGCGACAGGGCCTTGTTGCCGTTGCTGCCCGGGTAGAAGTAGTTGCGGTACAGCAGGATCGACATCAGCAGCAAGATGCCGTACAGGAACCGGTGCGCCCCGCTCGCCGCAAGCGCCGCCCTGGCCGGCCGCCGGTGCCAGGCGTGCCGCAGCCCGGCCAGCAGCCCGGCGGCGACGCTCTCCAGCTCCCCGGCCATGCTGCCGGACCGCTCCTCGCTGGTGTCCGGCCCGAGCGAGTCCCGCTCGATCCTGGTCGAGTTCAGCCCGGACAGCAGGTACAACAGCCCGCCGGCGAGCAGCGTGACCGCCGAGCCGAGCGTCGCGTGCCCGGAGACCAGCCGCACGCCGATCCCGGCGATGCCGCCGATGAACGCCACCACCGTGCCCGAGGTCGGGCCGACCGAGTTCGCCATCACGAGTTCGTCTTCCACGACGACGTGCGGCAGCGCGGCGGACAGCGAGGACAGGAAGAAGCGGTTCACGCCGAGTACGACGAGCGCGGCCAGCCAGATCGGCGCGCCGAACGCCCCGGCCAGCACGAAGATCGCGGTCAGGGCGGCGAACCCGGCCCGCAGCACGGCCGACCAGAGCAGGATCTGCCGCCGCGACCAGCGGTCGATGAAGACGCCGGCGAACGGCCCGATCAGCGAGTACGGCAGGTACAGGACGGCGAACGAGACGGCCGCGGCCGCCGGGTCGGGGAAGGTCGTCGCGTTGAAGAACACGTACGCGCCGAGCCCGGCGTTGAACAGCCCGTCCCCGGCCTGCGAGATCAGCCGGGTCGCGAACAGCTTGCGGAAGCCGCTGCCGGCCAGCACCGTGCGCAGGTCGGCCACGAAAGACGAGCGCGCCGCCGGGGCGCTCGCCGTCATGCCGGGCCGCCGGCCCGGGGCCGGGCTCGGGGCCGGGCTCGGGGCCGGGGCCGGGGTTGGGGTTCGGGGCGTGCGTCAGTCACCACGACTGCCCAACGACCCGGGACCGGTCCTCGTGCCACTGTCCACATGACTCAGGCTAAGGCCGGGCGCCCGCTGGGCACCCGGCCTGCCGCAGTGCTGTGTAGTGGCGTTCCGGCTTACTGGCGGTTTGACGCCCTTAGCGGTCGAGCTCGCCGCGGATGAACTTCTCGACCGCGTCGCGGGCCGCGTCGTCGCTGTACTGCTCGGGCGGCGACTTCATGAAGTAGGACGACGCCGACACCACCGGCCCGCCGATGCCGCGGTCCTTGGCGATCTTGGCCGCCCGGACGGCGTCGATGATCACGCCGGCCGAGTTCGGCGAGTCCCAGACCTCGAGCTTGTACTCCAGGTTCAGCGGGGTGTCGCCGAAGGACTTGCCCTCCAGCCGCACGTACGCCCACTTGCGGTCGTTCAGCCATGGCACGTGATCCGACGGGCCGATGTGCACGTCGGCCTTGGCCATCTCATGCGGGATCTGCGATGTGACCGACTGGGTCTTGGAGATCTTCTTGGACTGCAGGCGCTTGCGCTCCAGCATGTTCATGAAGTCCATGTTCCCGCCGAAATTGAGCTGGTAGGTGCGCAGCAGCTCGACGCCCCGGTCCTCGAACAGCTTGGCCATCACGCGGTGGGTGATGGTCGCGCCGACCTGGGACTTGATGTCGTCGCCGATAATCGGGACGCCCGCCTGCTCAAACTTGGCCGCCCATTCCGGGTCGGACGCGATGAATACAGGTAGCGCGTTCACGAACGCCACGCCGGCGTCGATCGCGCACTGCGCGTAGAACCGGTCCGCCTCATCTGAACCGACGGGCAGGTAGGAGACCAGCACGTCGGCCCGGGTGTCGCGGAGCACCTGGACCACGTCGGCCGGCTGCTCGTCCGATTCGGTGATGATCTCGCGGTAAAACTCGCCAAGCCCGTCGTAGGTCGGCCCGCGCTGGACCGTCACGCCGGTCGGCGCCACGTCGCAGATGGTGATCGTGTTGTTCTCGCTCGCGACAATCGCCTCGGCCAGATCACGCCCGACCTTCTTGGCATCTACGTCGAACGCGGCGACGAACTCGATGTCGCCGACGTGGTAGGGCCCGAACTGCACATGCATCAGGCCAGGCACCCGGCTCGCCGGGTCGGCGTCCTTGTAGTACTCCACGCCCTGGACGAGGGAGCTTGCGCAGTTCCCGACGCCCACGATGGCTACCCGTACCGAACCCATACCGATGTGCTCCTTATCTTTTCTTCTCATCAACGCTGACCTGCCGTCCCTCAGCTGGCCGGCTGGTCAGGGCCGTCTCGGGTTCCGCCGTCCGGGCCGCCCGCGGACTGCCCGTCCGCGCGCCGCTCGGAGGCGATCAGCTCGTTCAGCCAGCGAACTTCACGTTCGACCGACTCCAGTCCGTGCCGCTGCAGTTCGAGGGTGTAGCTGTCGACGCGCTCCCTGGTCCTGGACAGGCCCGCGCGGACCGACTCGACCCGCTCCTCCAGGCGGCTGCGCCGGCCCTCGAGGATCCGGAGCCTGACGTCGGCCGTGGTCAGCCCGAAGAAGGCGAACCGCACGCCGAAGCCGTCGTCCTCCCAGGACGCCGGCCCGGCCTGGGACAGCAGGTCCTGCAGGAACTCCTTGCCGTCGGCGGTCAGCCGGTAGACGATCTTGGAGCGGCGGCCGGCCAGCGCCTTGGCCGCCTCTGGCGCCTCTTCCTCGGCTATCAGCCCGCGGACGGTCAGGTCCTTCAGGCACGGGTAGAGCGAGCCGTAGCCGAACGCGCGGAACGCGCCGAGCACCGAATTGAGCCGCTTCCGCAGCTCGTAGCCGTGCATCGGGGTCTCGTGCAGCAACCCGAGCACGGCAAGCTCGAGCACGCCGCTTCGCTGGCCGCTCATCTGCTCCCGCGCCTCCTGCCTGCGTTAGGGCCGGCGGTGCGGGTTACTATGCCCCCAACCGCCCTGCCGTGGCGTATCAGCTCGATGTATCGGGCCGATACATCGCCACGATAGGTTGCATTCTCCTGGGACGCAAATCGTCTTCTGTCCGTCGCTCGGCTCGGCGCTCGGTCCGGCCTCGGCCCGGTCCTGGGCGCGGCCCGGTGTGCCCAGGTCAGCCCGCTGCGACCCGACAGGGACTCGGCCTCAGCGCAATTACGTCGTAACCTGTCGGTCATGAGGCGATCGGTGGTCGACTACGCGCTGGCGCGCCGGGCGACGCTCGCGTCCGTGCTGTCCGGGCACACCACGCTCACCGACGTCTGCGATGCGCACCCGTACCTGCTGCGGGCAGCCAAGTTCCACGGCGAGCCGACCGAGACCAAGTGCCCGATCTGCCGCAAGGTCAAGCTGACCCACGTCACCTACGTCTACGGCGACGAGCTCGGCCGCTACGAGGGACGGGTCAAGCAGGGCAGGGAACTCGACGAAATGGCCACGGAATACGCGGAGTTCCAGGTGTACGTGGTCGAGGTCTGCCAAAGTTGCGGATGGAATCACCTGGCGTCGTCCTACGTACTCGGCACTGGTGAGCCGTCGGCCAGGCGCAGTCGCCGTGCTCGCACCGGCGACTGACTGACCGCCTTTCTCGTGGTCGGCGGGTGGTTCGCCGCCCGTCGTTCTGGCCCGCGGCACGCTGGCACTCCTGCGCGTAGACGTGCGTTAAGCCAAAGGAGCCCGCAATCACGGATGAATGCGCAGGTTGCTGATCCTACTGGGACACTCGGTGCAAGCAGGTACCGTGGTGCCTTGCGGAGGCCAGTGACCCGGTTGCTCCGCCTGCGACAGCCTTAGCGCCGACCAGCGAGGATCACGTGGGTAATCCAGAGTTGTCCGGGCCGTCCTGGCCGGACGGGCCCGAACTTCCCGGTGGCGGACCCGCCTACCGCCGGGACGTGGGTGGCTACGGCCGCCAGGACGGCTACGGCCAGGATGACCTCGGGCGCCGGGGCGGCTACTCCAACGGATCGGGCCGGTCAGCCGGCCCGGACGGCAATGGCGCCGCTGCTGGCCGGGGCAGCCGGTCGGCTAGGCGCGGCCGGAACCAGTACGAGAGCAACGGCGCCGGCCGCGGGCCAGGCGGGCCGCCCGAGAACGGCCACGGCGCCGGCGGTCGCGGTACCCAGGGCAATAGGAGCGGGGACGCGGCGTACCGCGGCGGGGCTGCGTACAAGGTCGGCGGCGCCAATGGCCGCGGTGCGGCCGATTACTATGGCGGCTCGACTCAGTACGGCCGTTCCGGCACCGGACTGGCCGGTAACGGCCTGGTGCCGCTGCCCGGCGGCGGTGGCGGCGGTCGCGGCAGCGGGGGAGGCTGGGGCCCCGACGATCCCGGCGGCCCTGATGACCCGACCGGCCGGTATCCGTCCGGCCGCCGTCCGCGCGGCCTGGCCGAGCCGGGAACACGGCCGGTCAGGACTCCGGGCAAGCCCCGCCGCAAGCAGCGCGGCGACTGGTGGCGGCACTGGACCTGGAAGAAGGCCGGCCTGCTCACCGGCGCGATGGCCCTCGGCCTGGTGCTGGTCATGATCGCGGGGTTCTTCTACGTCTACTCGTCCGTGCAGCTGCCAATCAAGGCGCTGACCGCTCCGCTCGCCCAGTCCTCGCAGGTGTACTTCTCCGACGGCAAGACGCCGGTCGGCTGCTTCTGCGCGACGAACCGGACCTCGCTGACTCCGCAGCAGCTCAGCCACGACCCGTACCTTGAGCAGGCGTTTTTCGCGGCCGAGGACCGGCACTTCCTGACCGAGGGCGGCATCTCGATCACCGGAACGCTACGCGCCATCCTGGTCGACCTGAGCGGCAGCGGCTTCCAGGGCGGCTCGACGATCACCGAGCAGTACGTCAAGACCTATTTCCTGAACGCTGGCGGCAACCTGACCTACAAGGAGAAGCTGAAGGAGATCATCGACGCCATCAAGCTGGCCAAGGCCCGGTCCAAGTCGTGGATCCTGCAGCACTATCTCAACGACATCTATCTCGGCAGCGCGGCTTACGGCGTCGAAGCGGCGGCCGAGACCTACTTCGGCAAGCACGCCTGGCAGCTAGACGTCGCGCAGTCGGCCATGCTGGCCGCTCTAGTTCAGGAACCGTCAGGCTTCAGCACGGACCAGCCGGCCAAAGTTGTGCCTGACCTCGGCTACTCCCTGCTGGACCGCTGGGTGGCCGTGCTGCTCAACATGGCCAGGGACACGCTCCCAGGCGGTAAGCCGGTCATCACCCAAAAGCAACTGAACGCCCTGGTGCCCGACCCCGGCAATCCCCGGACCGCCCTGAAGAACTTCCCGAGGATCAGTTCGTCGAATACGGCGCTGGCCAGCTGGACAGGATTCCGCGGCTACATCATGAACGCCGTGATGAACGAGCTGCAGAATAAGTACGGGTACAGCGCCAGCCAGATCGGGAGCGGAGGGCTGCAGATCGTCACGACTTACAGCCTGCGCAAGATGCGGGCGCTCTACGCGGCGGTCGCGCAGGCGAAGCGCATGATGCGTCAGTACGGTCACCGCCTGCCCTGGTACGCACATATTGGGGCGATCCTGGAGAACCCCAAGACGGGCGCGATCGAAGCCTCCTATGGCGGCCCCGGCTGGAACGTGAAGAACTGCAAGCAGCTGGCGTGCCAGTACGACATGGCCATGGTGTCCAGAAACCAGGTCGGTTCGTCCTTCAAGCCGTACGTCCTGGCTGCCGCGGTCAAGCAGGGCATGAACGTGCAGACGAGCGTCCTGAACGGGTATTCGCCGCTGTGCGTGCCGCCCGATACCGAGCCGACGGTCCGGTCCAAGCGGGGGCAGGCCGGCAGTTGCCCGTCGGACGGAGTCGGCTGGCTGCCGGTCAGCTACGACCCGGTCGTCGAAGGCCCGGTGTCGGTGGTGAAGGCGGCGGCCTTGTCGTCTAATGCTGCGTTCGAGGATCTCGCGCACCGGGTCGGCACGAAGCCGATCATCCATCTGGCCAAGGACTTCGGCGTCAATATCGGCCACGCCTTCAACAAGAAGATCTACCCCAATGCCGACGGGTCCGGCCTGCGGGACGACGTTGGCAAGATCGGCATCGCGCTCGGAATCGCGCCGCTGACAGTGGAGGAGCAGGCCACGACCTTCGCGACCCTTGCCGATGGCGGGGTCTACCACGAGCCGCACGTGATCGCCAAGATCACACTAAACGGTCAGGTCAAGAAGGCGAAGGTGGCGACGCGCCGGGTCCTCACGCCGGCGCAGGTAGCCGACGTTGACTGGGCGTTGTCGTACGACACGATCTATGGCACGGGCTATCCGAATGCCACGCTCAGCCCGGCGCGGCCGACGATCGCGAAGACCGGCACCACCGATGTGGCCCAGTCGGCGTTCTTCATCGGCGCGCTGCCCGCGCAGTACTCGCTCGCCGTCGGAATGTTCACGAACTCGCAAAACAACCTCAAGGGCGGGCAGACGCTCGACAGCCTGCCGTATATCGGAAACACCGGCGGCGGTTACGGCGGTGCGTGGCCGGCCACGATCTGGAAGCTCTACATGGACAGGCTGCTGGCCATGAAGCAGCTCCCGATCGCTCAGCTCGGTCCGGTGCAGCTGAATGGCTTCCAGAAGTGGGTGCAGGTGGCGCGGCCGAAGCCGAAGTGCGGTCAGGGGTCCGGCGGCAATGGCGGTCCCGGCGGCAATGGCGGTCCTGGTGGCGGTAACGGCAACGGCAACGGCCATGGTCGCGGGCGGCAGCACCGGATCTTCTTCACGGCCTTCACCAAGCCGTGCCCGAGCCCGAGTCCGACGCCCCCGGTGTCGGGCAGCCCGAGCCCGCCGGTCTCGCCGAGCCCGAGCCCGAGCTTCAGCCCGAGTCCCAGCCCGAGCCCGAGCACCTCAGGTCTCCCGGCCCAGCCCGCTCAGGCGGGAGCGGCTGCTCGCCGGCCCGCGCGCCAGCACGTGCTCGCGACGCCGAACCTGACCACGACCGCGGTGCTGCCGCGACTGGCCTACGCCAAGCCGGGCTGGGTGCCGGTCAGCACGGGGCTGGTCTGAGCACAGGCCGCCGTCGGTACATCGTTCAGCCGGCCCGGTCCTGCCGGGGCGTGGCCGGCTGTGCTGAAGCCGAGTTCGGGCGGTTAACGGGAGTCGGCCGTACGGGAGTTCAGGCTGCGATCTGAGTGCGCAGCCAGCGCACGTCATCGGCGGCGGTCGGCGTCTCGCAGATCACCGGCGCCCCGGCCGCCCTGACGACTTCGACCAGCTCGGCCACCTCGATGGTGCCGGAACGCAGTGGCGCGTGCCGGTCCCGGCCCGAGGCGAACTCGTCCCGTGAGTTGTTCAGGTGCACCAGGTCGATCCGGCCGGTGATGGCCTTCACCCGGTCGACCACGGTGGCCAGGTCCTCGCCGGCCGCGAAGGCATGACAGGTGTCCAGGCAGAACCCGACCTCGCCGCCCTCCGCCCCGCCGACGGCGTCCCACAGCCGGGCCAGGTTGTCCAGGCTCCTGGCCATCGCGCCGTCACCGCCCGCGGTGTTCTCGATCAGCATCGGCAGCGGCCGCTCGATCCGCTCGACCGCCTTGCGCCAGCTGTCGTAGCCCTCGGCGAGGTCCGTGCCGGCCGTGACGTGGCCGCCGTGCACGATCAGGCCGGCCGCGCCGATCGAGGCGGCCGCCTTGAGCTGCTGTTCGAGCAGCTTGCGGCTCGGGATCCTGATCCGGTTGTTCGGCGAGGCCACGTTGATCAGGTAGGGGGCGTGCACGTAGGCGGCCACCTTGGCCGCCTCGAACTCCGACCGGACCTGGGCGGGCTCCCGTCCGCCGGGGAACGAAGGAGCCTTCCAGTCCTGCGGGTCGCCGAGGAAGAACTGGACGGCGTTCGCCTCGATGGAGGCGGCGAGCTCCAGCGGCTCGCCGTCGTGCAGATGGGCACCGATGATAGGCATTCTCCGAGCCTATCCACCCCGGCTGACGCCGCCCCGGACTAGCTCAGAAGCCGCCGTGCGCGATGCCCAGGCCCATGCCGACGAAGGACGCGGTGATGCCGACCACGATGAACATCCGCTCCGCCCTGGTCGCCGACATCATCTGCGCGATCATGCCGATCAGGAAGCCAGTGACGCCGAGGGCAGCGCCGAGCGTGCTCACCACGTTCATCAGGCCGAGCACGAGCGCGATCACGCCGGCCACGACCGTGTAGGCGGCGCCGGCATACAGCAGGGTGTGACGCTTGCCGTCGGCGTTGAGGGTCGGCCGGCGCGTCTGTGGCCTGGCCGGGGCCTGGGACACGTGCTCTCACCTCCGCGATGCGGTGACCGCTCAGGCCAGCCCGAGAACGGCGCCGATCGGAGGCGCCGCCGTGGCGGTCTTTGACTAGATTGCTGCCCAATCGGGCCGCCGGTCAAGCATCGAAGCGTCCGAGGCTGTCAGTGTCGGCTGATACGCTTGCTGAGCTGCGCTGGTTCCGACGACATGCGCAGTTCCTCCTGTCACGGAGAGACCGTGACCGCTGAGTCCGAAGGAGGCACGGATACCTCATGCGCCGTTACGAGATGATGATCATTCTCGACCCCTCGCTCGAGGAGCGCACCGTCCAGCCCTCGCTCGATCAGTTCCTCAAGGTCGTCACCACGGGCGGCGGAACGGTCGACAAGGTCGACGTGTGGGGCCGCAGGCGGCTTGCCTACGAGATCGACAAGAAGTCCGAGGGCATCTACACCGTCGTCGACCTGGTAGCCGAGCCGGACACCGTCAAGGAGCTTGACCGCCAGCTGAACCTCAACGAGGCCGTGCTGCGGACCAAGATCCTGCGCCCTGACCAGCACTAACACCCAGCCACCCGACGGACCCGGGAGAACCCGATGGCAGCAGGCGACACCCAGATCACCATCATCGGCAACCTCGTCGATGACCCGCAGCTCCGCTACACCCCGACCGGGCAGGCGGTCGCTAACTTCCGGGTGGCGTCCACGCCCCGGTTCATGGACCGGCAGACCAACGAGTGGAAGGACGGCGACTCGCTGTTCCTGACCTGCAACGTCTGGCGGCAGGCGGCCGAGAACGTGGCCGAGTCCCTGCAGCGCGGCATGCGGGTGATCGTCTCCGGGCGGCTGCGGCAGCGGTCGTACGAGACCAAGGAAGGCGAGAAGCGCACCGTCTACGAGGTCGAGGTCGACGAGGTCGGCCCGTCCCTGCGGAACGCCTCGGCCAAGGTCGTCAGGGCCAGCCGGGGCACCGGCGGCCAGGGTTCAGGCGGCTACGGTAGCAGCGGCAGCGGCAGCGGCGGTAGCAGTAGCGGCGGCCAGAGCGGCGGCGGCAGCGGCCGGCCCTCCGACGACCCGTGGGCCTCCGAGCCAGCCGACAGCGGGTTCAGCGACGAACCGCCGTTCTAGCCCGGCAGTCAAGACAGCCAGATAGCCCGCCCCGCTAGGGCGGACACCACATCCCCGCCCCCGGGCGGGAACCGTACTCCCCGCCGGAGCGGCGGGGACCGACCATCCCCGCCGCAGGCGGGGCTCTGCTAAGGAGCACCACGATGGCCAAGCCACCAATCCGCAAGCCGAAGAAGAAGGTCTGCCTTTTCTGCCAGGAGAAGGTCGCGCGGGTGGACTACAAGGACACCGGGATGCTGCGCAAGTTCATCTCTGATCGCGGCAAGATCAGGGCGCGCAGGGTTTCGGGCAATTGCACGCGCCACCAGCGCGACGTCGCCACGGCGATCAAGAACGCCCGCGAGATGGCGCTGCTCCCGTACACAAGCACGGCTCGCTGAGGCCGAGGAGGTTAGCAACGATGAGCGGTTCGCCGATGAAGCTCATCCTCACCCAGGAGGTTTCCGGCCTGGGTGCCCCCGGCGATGTCGTCGAGGTCGCGGGCGGATACGGACGGAACTACCTGGTGCCGCGGGGTCTGGCCATGCGCTGGAGCCGCGGTGCCGAGAAGCAGATCGAGCTGATCAAGCGGGCCCGCGCGGCGCGCGAGATCCGCAGCGCCGACGACGCGAAGGCCGCGGCCGAGCGTCTGGCCGGGCTCCGCGTCCGGATGCAGACCAGGGCCGGGAGCGGCGGCCGGCTGTTCGGCTCGATCTCGACCTCCGACATCGCGGCGGCGGTCAAGAAGGCGGGCGGTCCTGAGCTCGACCGGCGCAAGATCGAGATCTCGAACCCGATCAAGACGGTCGGCGCCCACCAGGTCGCGGTGCGGCTGCACCCCGAGGTCAGCGCGACCGTCGAGGTCGAGGTCGTCGGCTCCTAGGCCGGCGCCACTTGGGCTGGAGCGCCAATCCTCGCCGTCGTCATCGGCGGCATGCCAGCGGCCAGGTCCGGATGTCCGTAAGGACTCCGGACCTGGCCCGTTTGGCGTGTCCGGGCGCCGTCCGCGTTCGGGCGACGGCAACGGTGATCATGTCGTCACCGTTCTCCTTCGTGCTGGATCCGACCGGGCTCTGACCAGGCCGCTTTGTAGCTATTTGCTGACCGGAACCGGACTCCAACCTGGTCCGGGCGGCCCGATGCCGTGGTCAGGCCTCGTAGGTAGGCAGCCGCCGGGCGACCTCGGGGTCGAGGGTCGCGAGCTCGGCCCAGAGTTCGGCCAGCCGGTTCAGCACATCCCCTGGAGCCGCCGACCCGAAGCCACCCGGCGTCACGACGCTCGCGGCACGGCCGTCGCCAGGCTCAGCGGCCGCGCGGGCGGCAAGCTCAGCGGCCTGGCGGGCGCCCAGCTCAGCGCCCTCGCCGGCGCCTAGCTCAGCGGTCTGGCGGGCGGCCGGTTCAGCGGCCTGGCCGGCGCTCAGCTCCGCGGCCTCGCCGGCGGCCGGGTACGCGGCGCCGGTGCCGTCGGACCGCGCCCGCGATGCGAGGTCCTCGATGGCCCGGCCGAAGGCCGCGATGCGCTGATGGGGAGTCGAACACATGATCGAACCATACCGGCCGCTGCCGTCACGCCGCAGGGATTCAACCGGATCGTAGCCGTCGGACGTGAACTCCGCCTGAACCCGCGATGACGCCTTGTCCCGCCGGCGTTTCTTGCTGGTCACCGGCTCGCGGCCCGCCTGAGCGGCATGTGGATAACTTCGGCTGCCCTATGCACCGGCTCTGGGTCAGATCTTTCTTCCGCGCACACCCCGTGGAGCCAGAAACAGCAGGTCAGGATAGCTGTTCGAGATGAAGTTAAATCCTTTCCACAGGCTTTCCCCCAGCCCGCGCACAGGACCGGCGGCGTGTCTGCACAACCTGTCCACAATCCTGTGCACAGCGCGATTGGACTCGCTTACACGTTCGCATCAGACTGTCAGAGCCATTCGGTAGAACGGTCATGGCGGGGGCGGCAGTGACAGCCCCGATGCCAGTCAGGGCGTGCCGATCAGAGGGCTTGAGCGGGTGAGGGGGTAAGGCCTGGTGAGCGTTGCGGAGTTCGCGCCACGGGAGGACTTCGAGCGGACTCCGCCCCACGACATCGCCGCCGAGCAGTGCGTGCTCGGCGGCATGATGCTCTCCAAGGACGCGATCTCCGACGTGCTGGAGGTCATCAAGCCCACCGACCACTACCGCCCCGCCCATCAGATCGTGCACGAGGTCATTCTCGACCTGTACGGCCGCGGCGAGCCCGCTGACGCCGTCACCGTGGCCGCCGAGCTGACCAAGCGAGGCGACATCGGCAAGGTCGGCGGCGCACCTTACCTGCACACGCTGATCGCCTCCGTTCCGACCGCGGCGAACGCCGGCTACTACGCCCGCATCGTCCGCGAGCGGGCCATCCTGCGCCGCCTCGTCGAGGTCGGCACCAGGATCGTCCAGCTCGGCTACGCCGGCGACGGCGACGCCGACGAGCTGGTCGACCGGGCCCAGGCCGAGGTCTACGGCGTCACCGAGCGCCGCAGCAGCGACGACTTCCTGCCCTTGTCGGAGATCATGCCGGGCGCGCTGGTCGAGATCGAGGCGATCGGCAGCCGCGGCGGCACCATGACCGGCGTCCCGACCGGGTTCGCGGACCTGGACGCGCTGACCAACGGCCTGCACCCCGGCCAGATGATCGTCGTCGCGGCGAGGCCGGCCATCGGCAAGGCGCTGGCGCTGGACACGCCGCTGGCGACTCCATCGGGCTGGACGACGATGGGCGAGGTCGCGGTCGGCGACCAGCTCCTCGGCTCGGAGGGGCGACCAGTCACCGTCGTGGCCGCGACCGAAGTCATGACCGGTCGGACCTGCTACGAGGTCGAGTTCTCCGACGGCGAGGTGATCACCGCCGACGCTCAGCACCAGTGGCTCACCTGGACGAGGGCGGCCCGCCGGTACGACCGTCAGCTACGCGGCGGCACGCGCGAGTTCGACCGCCCGGTGCCGCCCGCTGTCGTGACGACCGAGCAGATCGCCGCGTCGCTGCGCTGCCGAACCGCAGACGCGCGCCCGAATCACGCGGTGGCACGATGCGCCCCGTTGCAGCTTTCCGAGGCCGACCTGCCCGTTCCTCCGTACGCGCTGGGCTGCTGGCTCGGCGACGGTCACTCTGCCGGTGCGCGCCTCACGGCGACCGAGCCGGAGCTGGTCATGCATCTTGAGGCGACCGGGATCGACGTTCTGCCGCAGGCCGGGGGGCATCCATACCGCCTCGCCTTCCCCACCGACGGGCCCGGGGGCGGCCACAAGACCGGCACGTTCCAGGCGGCGCTGCGTGAGCTGGGGGTGCTCGGCGGCAGGCACATCCCCGACTGCTACCTGCGAGGATCGGAAACTCAGCGGCGCGAGCTGCTGGCCGGTCTCCTGGACACGGACGGGACCGTCACGAGCACCGGGTCGGTCCAGATTGCCGTCACCAACCCGAAGCTGGGGGCGGACATTAGGGAGCTCGTGCAGAGCCTGGGCTACCGATGTTCGGTCACGACCAAGCGGGTTAAGGACCGGGCCCCAGAGACCTCGACCTGCTACATGATCAACTTCACGACCACGGACTGCGTGTTCAGGCTGTCCCGCAAGCAGATGGCGCAGAAGGAGCAGCTTCAGCACGATCCGCAGCGGACGCGCTGGCGCTACATCACGGCGGTCCGGCCGGTCGCCTCGGTGCCGGTGAGGTGCGTTCAGGTCGACGCCGCCGACCACCTGTTCCTCGCCGGCCGGACCATGGTCCCGACGCACAACTCGACCCTGGCCCTGGATCTTGCCAGAGCGGCGTCGATCAAGCACGGGCTGGCCTCGGTCATGTTCAGCCTGGAGATGAGCCGCAACGAGATCACCATGCGGCTGCTGTCGGCTGAGGCTCGCATCGCGCTGCACAACATGCGGACCGGGCAGATGAGCGACGACGACTGGACCAGGCTGGCCCGGCGGATGAGCGAGGTCGCCAACGCGCCGCTGTTCATTGATGACTCGCCGAACATGTCGATGATGGAGATCAGGGCCAAGTGCCGTCGCCTCAAGCAGCAGCATGACCTGCGCCTGGTGATCATCGACTACCTGCAGCTGATGAGCTCGCCCAAGCGGGTCGAGAACCGGCAGCAGGAAGTCTCCGAGCTGTCCCGCTCGCTCAAGTTGCTGGCCAAGGAACTGAATGTCCCGGTCATCGCGGTCGCCCAGCTCAACCGCGGTCCCGAGCAGCGGACCGACAAGCGGCCAATGCTGTCCGACCTGCGCGAAAGCGGATCGATTGAGCAGGACTCAGACGTCGTCATCCTGCTGCACCGCGAGGATGCCTACGAGCGCGAATCCCCGCGAGCGGGGGAGGCCGACTTCATCGTGGCCAAGCACAGGAACGGGCCCACGACCACGGTGACGGTGGCGTTCCAGGGCCATTACAGCCGCTTCGTCGACATGGCCCGCATATAGCCTGGTCACGACGGCCGCTCTCCCTGGCGGCGTCACGCTGGCGCCTGTTGCCGTACACTAGCGGGGGTTCATTCCGGCGCTCGTAGCTCAACGGATAGAGCATCTGATTACGGATCAGAAGGTTGGGGGTTCGAGTCCCTCCGAGCGCGCCAGCGAAATCCCAGGTCACGACTCAGCCTCGTCGTTGCCTGCGTCGTCCCGTAGCTCGTCTGGCCGGATCAGCTCCCGGCAGCCTCGTCGAGCCGGTCCGCGTAGCGGTCCATGTCGCCGGGGTACAGGTGTCCGTACAGGTCCAGCGTGGTGGTGATGCTACCCGCCGTCAGCTATCGAATCCGGTAGCGCCGTCTGTCTGCTCGCGCAGAATGTCGGCGTGGCCGACATGCCGGGCCGATTCCTCGATCATGTGCACGTAGATCCACCGCAGCGAAACCTGCCCCATCCGCGGGTGCGGAACGCGGTCATCCAGCGAGAAGCCCAACGCCGCCTGGCGGGAGGCCGAGCATGCCCGCTCGTACCCGGCCAGCAGGCTTCCGGCCGTCTCGTCGCTGCCGAGCATCCAGCCGTCATCCTGCGTCGGTTCGCCCAGCTCATCATGAGAACGCCTGGCCAGCACGTCCTGGAACCATTCCCGCTCAACGGTGGCCAGATGCTTGACCAGGCCGCCCAGCGTGGTCTGAGACCGAACGTGCCGCTGCCGGATCTGCTGATCGGACAGGCCCGTCAGCTTGCGCTTCAGTATGTCCCGG
>JBPCKO010000254.1:0-20644 GCA_051004215.1 Streptosporangiaceae bacterium
TTTCTGGTTGGTATGCGCCCTCCGAGGCTGCGGTGGTCGGCCCCACGACTTTTCCTTGGTCTCTGTGGGGCGCACGGGGCCGGACACCCGGCGTGGGGCTGCCGCATCGCCTCTGACCAGTGTTAACGTGCGCTCGTGGGTGTACTACGCTGCGTAGATGGTTCGCTACTGACTGTATCGGCCGTCCCGTGCCACGACCGGGCGGGCCAGCCGTACGACCTGACCCTGCAGCTGACCCTGGACCGGCAGCCGTTCGCGACGGTCGGCCAGCGCTGCGGGCCGCAGCTCACCGCCCTCTGCGACCGGGTCAGGTCGGCCATCGCCGATCCCGAGCAGGCAACCTGCTGGCCCGATCCCGGCGACCGGTTCCCGGTGCCGCGGGCCAGGCTCGGCCCGGCCGGATTCCGGCCCGGGGACCGCGAGTACTTCACGCTTCGCTCCCGGGACCGGGGCGATCCGCCAGGCGGCGGCGAGGTCAGGTGCGTGCTCCGGTCCAGCGCCCAGTGGCAGGCCGGGCAGTGGACGCTGAGCCGCCGCGTTGTTCTTGAGGCCTGGGGGGACCGCGGAACAGGTGTGCGAGCTGTGCTGACATCGGCCGAACTGGTCGCGTTCTTGGATACGGTGCTTAATGAACCGGGCAGCACCGGGCTGGATCGCCTGTCACCGGCCGCCGGTAAGGCCGGTGACCAGCCTGGGCGGATCAGCTGGCCGGCCTGGCGGCCGCGAGGAAGGGTGCCGGATGAGTCTGCGCGATCTCGCCTACCGGCTCTACGAGCGGCGGCTCGAAACCTCGCTTTCGCCGTCGGCGGCGCCGAGGCACGTAGGAGTGATGTGCGACGGTAACCGTCGCTGGGCGCGGTCGGCCGGGCTGCTCGACGTCAGCAGCGGGCACCGCAAGGGCGCGGACAAGATCTTCGAGCTGCTCGCCTGGTGCAAGGAGGCCGGGGTCGAGGTCGTCACGCTCTGGCTGCTGTCCACCGACAACCTCGTCGCCCGTCCCGGCGCCGAGCTGGAGCCGTTGCTCGAGATCATCGAGGACACCGTCCGGCAGCTGGTCGCCGGGTGCTGGCGGGTCAAGCCGGTCGGCGCCCTGGACCTGCTGCCCGACGAGACCGCCAGGGTCCTGAAGGACGCGGCCGAGACCACGGCCGGCTACCCGGGCCTGCAGGTGAATGTCGCGGTCGGCTACGGCGGCCGCCGCGAGATCGCGGACGCGGTCAGGTCCCTGCTCCAGGAGCACGCCACCAAGGGCACCACGATCGAGGAGCTGGCCGAGGTGCTCGACGTCGAGCACATCGCCGAGCACCTGTACACGGCGGGCCAGCCCGACCCCGACCTCGTCATCAGGACCTCGGGCGAGCAGCGGCTCGGCGGGTTCCTGCTGTGGCAGAGCGCGCACTCGGAGTTCTACTTCTGCGACGCCTACTGGCCCGCGTTCCGCAAGGTCGATTTCCTGCGGGCACTGCGTTCCTACGCGGCCCGGCACCGGCGCCTCGGCGCCTGACCCCGCTCCGTCGTCCCACGCCTCCCTTACCCCGCTGCCCGCAACATCCGCATGTCAGCCGGGCAGTACCCGGACGGGTAGTTCCGTATGAAGCGCCGCGCGAAGATCGTGCTGCGCCGCTACTTCCGCACTCTGCCCCTGCCAGGTACCGTCTGGACTGACGGGCGGTGCGTAGCCGCCCGGCGGGAAGGCCCTCGAGATTCTCGAGCTTCGCGTCCTGGCACGCAGGCGAGATGAGCGAAGGGCCGGCGCCGGTCCTTCGCTGACCGGTCCCGGTCCCTCCGACACGTTTGTGTCCGACGCGGCGCCTGCTGGGCGCTCAGGGGAGAGTGAGTGGCAATTTCCGCATCCACCCGCGCATCGCGGCCGAACCGTATCAGCCTCCAGGACACGCCGGCCAGCGCCGGTGACGGGACTCCGTCGCCGGTGAGACGGTCACGCCAGGCCGCCGCCGGTCCCCAGGCCGGAACCCTCGCCCAGCCGGACGAGGGTGGCTCAGGGGCCGACCGCCGCACGTACGTTCTCGACACCAGCGTCCTGCTCGCCGACCCCGGCGCCATCGGCAGGTTCGCTGAGCACCGGGTCGTGCTGCCGCTGGTCGTGATCACCGAGCTGGAGGCCAAGCGGAACCATCCCGAGCTTGGCTTCTTCGCCCGGGCCGCGCTGCGTCACCTGGACGACCTGCGGGTAGCCTGCGGCCGGCTGGACGCCGACATGGAGATCGGCGACGCCGGCGGAACCGTGCGCGTGGAGCTGAACCACTCTGACCCCTCCGTCCTGCCGGCCGGCTTCCGGCTCGGCGACAACGACACCCGGATCCTGTCGGTCGCCTGCAGCCTGGCCGCTGAGGGCGAGAGCGTCGTGCTGGTCAGCAAGGACCTGCCGCTCCGGATCAAGGCCGCCGCGGTCGGCCTGCCGGCCCAGGAATACCGGGCCGAGCTGCCGCCGGAGTCCGGCTGGACCGGCATGGCCGACCTGGAGATCAGCCCGGGCGAGATCGACCAGCTGTACTCCTCCGGCACGCTGGAGTCGGCCGCCGTGCGCGACCTGCCCTGCCACACCGGGCTGGTGCTGTACTCCGGCGCCGTCGGGACCGGCGGGGCCCTCGGCCGGGTCCAGCCGGACAAGTCGGTCCGGCTGATCCGCTGCGACCGGGACGTGTTCGGCCTGCGCGGCCGCAGCGCCGAGCAGCGGGTCGCCCTCGACCTGCTGCTCGACCCCGAGATCGGGATCGTCTCGCTCGGCGGCCGGGCCGGCACCGGCAAGTCGGCGCTCGCCCTGTGCGCCGGGCTCGAGGCCGTGCTCGAACGCCGCCAGCACCGCAAGGTCGTCGTCTTCCGGCCGCTGTACCCGGTGGGCGGCCAGGAGCTGGGCTACCTGCCTGGTTCCGAGGCCGACAAGATGAACCCGTGGGCCCAGGCGGTTTACGACACCTTGTCCGCGGTCACCACGCCGGATGTGATCGACGAGGTCGTGGCCAGGGACATGCTCGAGGTGCTGCCGCTGACCCACATCAGGGGGCGGTCGCTGCACGACTCGTTCGTGATCGTGGACGAAGCCCAGTCGCTCGAACGCGGGGTGCTGCTGACCGTGCTGTCCAGGATCGGCTCGGGTTCCCGGGTGGTGCTCACCCACGACATCGCCCAGCGCGACAACCTGCGGGTCGGGCGCCACGACGGCGTCGTCGCGGTGATCGAGAAGCTCAAGGGACACCCGCTCTTCGCGCACGTCACGCTGGTCCGCTCGGAACGCTCGCCGATCGCCGCCCTGGTCACCGAGATGCTGGAGGACGTGGCCCTGTAGCGGCCCGCGCGCCGCCCGACGTTTACCGCCTCCGGGCGCCGCAACCGGCCAGGGGGCGGTAGCGTCAAGGTCGTTATGAGCAACGTTGACGACGCCCGCCCGGCCGGGCCGGCCGCCCCGGTGGCGAAGGCGCGCGCGGCGACGCCCGTGTCGGTGATCATGCCGGTCCGCGACGCCGAGCTGCTGCTGCCCGAATCGGTCAGTCAGGTGCTGGGCCAGGCTTATCCCGGCGAGATCGAGCTCGTGCTGGCGGTTGGTCCTTCGAAGGACAAGACCGCGCATATTGCGGAACAGCTCGCTGCGGCCGACTCTCGCATCAAGGTGGTGGCTAACACCACGGGTCAGATCCCGAACGGCCTGAACGCGGCTGTCCTGGCCTCCCGGCACCCGGTCATCGTCCGGGTGGATGCCAGGTCCCGGCTGCCCGGCAACTACATCGCGATCGCGGTCCGAACGCTCCGGCAGACCGGGGCGGTCAACGTCGGCGGCGTCCGGGCGGCCGAGGGCATCACGGCGTTCCAGCAGGCCGTGGCCTGGGCGATGACCTCGCCGTTCGGGGTCGGTTCCTCGCGGTACAACACCGGCGGCAGCGCCGGCCCGTCCGACTCGGTCTACCTGGGCGCGTTCCGCCGCGAGGCGATCGAGAAGGTGGGCGGCTACGACGAGCGCTACCTGCGGGCCGAGGACTGGGAGATGAATCACCGGATCCGGGCCTCGGGCGGCCTGATCTGGTTCCAGCCCGAACTGCGGGTCAGGTACCGGCCGCGGGGCAGCGTCCGCGAACTGGCGTCGCAGTACTTCCTGTACGGCCGGTGGCGGCGGGTCATCGCCCGCCTGCACGGCACGATCAACGTGCGGTACCTCACCCCGGTGGCGATGGTCGTCGGGGTGCTGGCCGGGTTGCTGGCCGGCCTGGCCGGGATCTTCGGCCTCGTGGCCGGGGTGAACGGCTGGTGGCCGGTGCTGCTGTCGGCCTGCCTGGGTATCCCGCTGGTCTACGTGATCTTCCTGCTCACGGTCGCGGTCCGGGCCGGGACCGACGGCCGGATCGGCCGGAACTCGCTGGCCTGGCTCCCCGTCGTGCTGGCAACCATGCACATCTGCTGGGGGCTCGGGTTCCTGACCAGCCGCCGGGGCCTGGTCCGCGGCCCCGCGGACCTGCGGCCAGAGCGGGTGATGCGGAACCGGCCCGGGCCCGCGCCCGGTTCCTCGCCCGCCCCGCCCGCGCCCGGTTCCTCGCCCGCCGCGCCCGCGCCGGCCGAACCGATCCCCGCGTCCGCCCTCCCGGCCGATATCCCGGAGTAGGCCCGGCCCGGCGGCCGGCCCGCCCGGCCAGACCGGTCCGACATCCCGGCAAGCCCGCCTGCTATCCCGCCCGGCCCGCCCGACATCCCGGCCGGGCCGCCTGCTATCCCGTCAGGCTCGACCGGCGCCGGCCTACCGCCCCCCTGATCCGGGCGGCCTGCGTCAGTTCCCGGCGACCTGTTCCGCCAGTGCGGCCTCGGCCGCGCGCAGGTCACCCGGATAGGTGATCTTGAGATTTCGCTCGCTGCCCCTGACCACCTGCACGGCGACTTCTGGCAGGTAGCGCAGCACGATGCCGCAATCATCGGTCGCGGTGAACCCGTCCCGGTCCTCGTCGGCGGCGGCCAGTTCATGAGCCCGCCTGATCACCGACAGCCGGAACCCTTGCGGCGTCTGGCAGCGGCCCAGTGACTCGCGCGGCGGGATCGCCGTCATGACGCCGTCCCGCATCTCGACGATGGTGTCGGTGGTCGGCACGACCACGCCGAGCGCTTCGCAGCCGGCCAGCGCGGCCACGCAATCGGCGATGATCCGCTGGTCCACCAGCGGCCGGGCCGCGTCGTGGAACAGCACGTTGCACTCGCCGCCATCCCGGCTCAGCAGTTCGATCGCGCGGCTGGTCGAGCCCGGCCGGTCCTGGCCGCCCTCGATGACATCCCGCAGCTTGCCGTAGGTGCTACCCAGGATCCGGCGTGCGTCGCCGGTCATCCCGGCCGGCATGACCACGACCACGTCGTCGACCCCCGGCGCCGCATCGAACGCCGCTACGCAGTGCTCGAGCAGCGTGCGCCCGGCGAGCGGCCGGAGCTGCTTGGGCGTGTTCGCGCCCAGCCGGACGCCGGAGCCGCCGGCCAGCACGACGGCGGCTGTCCGCATGACCGGACTGTACCCAGCGCGTCACTCGAAACGCATCTTGTCGGGACCCGTCATGCACCTCAGCAGCGGTAGCGCGGCCAGGATCACCAGGAGCGAGACGATGAGGCCGGTGCCCATGGCCAGGTAGTACGTGGACCCCGGTGCGGGCACCGGGGTGCCCGCCGGCGCCATCTTGTTGACCGTCAGCAGGGCGACGAGGTAGCCGAGGGCGCCGGCAACTACTGTCGCGGCCACAAGCGGCAGCGCGGCCTCGGTGAACACGACCCGGTACAGCGTCCGCGCGGGCGTGCCGGTGACCCGCAGCAAGGTGAACGGCCGCTTGCGCTCGACCAGGCTGCCGCCGACGGACACCGCAAGGCTGCAGCCCGCCACGATGATCGTGAGAACCACGGCAATGTAGAGCAGCCGTTGCACGGTGGTCGCGACGCTGGCGCGTGCCTGCACGGCCTCGCCGAAGGTTCGTGGCGCTGTCCCCGAGGCGGACTGGGTGGCATGCGTCACCAGGTAGGTGCGGACCTTCTCTAGCGGGCCAGGACCGTTGACCTTGACGAGCAGCGCCTGCAGGTAGAGGTGGCTGGTGTCCGGTGACGTGGCCGGGCTGGACGCGCTGGCGATGGCCTGGGTGGTGTAGAGCGGGTTGTCGCCGAACAGGCTGGCGGACTGGACTACGACGGCCGTCCGGCCGGGGCCGCACTGGCCGAGCACCCTGAGCTCCCGCAGCCCGGCGCAGCTGATCACGCCTTCTGCCGGTCCGCCCTGGCCCGGCGGGCCGCCCTTACCCGGGGCGATGTGGCGTGGGTGGCCGGAACCGCCAGGCCGCGAGCCGCCAGGCCCGGAACCGCCAGGCCCGGAACCGCCAGGCCCTGGACCGCTGGCGGTGGCGGATCCCGGCTGGGAGTAGATCGGTATCGGGGTTGCCCCGCGTATGGCCGTGAGCCCGCTGAGCAGCGCCGCTGCCGCCCGCGGAGGCATCCCCAGCAGCGCGATGCGCGTCTGCCGAGCCGACGACTCGGCCAGCGGATTGCTGGGACCGCTGGAGCCGCCAGTGCAGTTGACGTTGTTGCCGCAGACCGGAGCCGCGGTGAATCCAGTGAGCAGGACGTTGCTCAGCGCCGTCGCGCTTGGCGTCGCGGTGGTGGACTCGACCGCCGGAAGCAGGCCCGCGAGCACCGTGCCGAGGAAGACGGCGAGTACGAGCCCGCGAACCGACCGGAACGCCGCCTTCGGGTTGTCCTCTAGCCGGCGTGCGGCGAGCAGAGCGGAGGCGCCCGTACCGAGTCTCGACAGCAGGCGCGCAGCCTGCGCGGTCAGCCAGGGACCGGCGGCGATGAGGCCGATGAGGATCACGATAAGTCCGAGGAGCACGCCCGGGCTGAGTTGCTGGTTGCTGGTCAGCACCAGGCCCGTCGTGAACAACGCGATGCCGATGGCCAGCGGCGCCAGCGACCACGCGGCAGGCGCAGCCGGAGTGACTCGGCGGGAGACGCCCAGCGGCGAGATCCGCACCCGCCGGAGCGACAGGAGCGAGGACAGTGCGGAGGCGGCCGGGACTCCGATCAGCACGACCAGGTAGCCGGCGACCGTTGGTGTCACGTCCCCGGCGAAGTACCGCTGGCTGGTGATGGCAGTGCTGGCCAGCCAGGGTTGCAGCAGCTGGAAGATGACGATGCCGAGGACGGCGCCGAGCAGAGCGCTGATCACGGCGTCCACCGAGGAGATGATGCTGATCTGCCGGGAGGTGGCGCCGACCAGCCGCAGCGCCGCGTAACGCTCCTCGCGCCTGGCGGCGGCCAGCCGGGTGGCGGTGCTGATAAGGATGAGGATCGGAAACACGAACGCGATCGCGCCGACGATGAAAGCGTCGCGGAAATAGTGCGTCCAGATCTGCCGTGCGGGTGCCCTGGCGATGGTGCTGACGAGCGACGTGGCCGGCCAGGCGGCCAGCTTCGACGGTGCGTAGCCGATGTAGATCACCAGCTCGTCAGGGCCGGTCAGCGCCTGCCGTCCGATCGTCCCGGCCAGCCGGCCAGGGAACCGGTCGCCGAGTTCGCTGGCGGGCGCCGTGCGGATGAGCGCCGCCAGCGCAGGCGAGGCATAGTACTGCCCGCTGGCCGGAAGGTGGGAGATGCCCGGCGGGACCGGGGCATGCGGACCCAGCCCGGCGACGTCGAGCCGCTCTATCGTCTGGCTCTTGTAGATGTCGTTGCCGTAGCTCCAGAGTTCGGAGTTCGTGGCATTCGCGTAGTTCCTGGTGACCACTCGGCCGATCGTGGACTCCCACGACGGCCGGTTGTTCGCGGTCCTGAAGGCGTTGAAGTCCGCCAGCACGGCCAGCATGATCGCCACGCCGATGGCTACTGCCGCCGCGGTGACCACCAGGCGGACGAAGGGCTCGCGGCCGCTGCGCAGCGTGAGGCGCAGGCCCAGGCGATACATCACGGGGCGACCTCGGCGGCAAGTTCGGCATGGTCGATGACCTTGCCGTCGCGAACCAGGACCTGGCGGTCGGCATATGCGGCGACCCGCGCGTCGTGCGTCACCAGCAGGACCGTCGCGCCTTCCTCACGGGCAGTGCTGACCAGCAGCTTCATCACCATCTCGCCGGTCAGCGTGTCGAGCGAGCCGGTCGGCTCGTCGGCGAAGAGCACCTTCGGCTGCGCGACCAGCGAGCGGGCCAGGGCAACGCGCTGGGCCTGGCCGCCGGACAGCTCGCCGGTGCGCCGCCGCCCGAGTCCCTCGATGCCGAGCCGGGGGAGCCACGCGTCAGCCCTGGCGTAGGCCGCCTTCTTGCCCACTCCGTTCAGGAACAGCGGCAGCGCGATGTTGTCGGAGACCGTCAGCTCCGGAACCAGCTGGCCGAACTGGAAGACGAACCCGAACGAGGTACGCCGCAGCTCGGTGCGCGTGGTATCGCTGAGCTTGTCCAGCCGTTCGTCGTCGAACCAGATCTCGCCGCCGTCCGGTGTGAAGATGCCAGCCATGCAGTGCAGCAACGTTGACTTGCCCGAGCCACTCGGGCCCATGACGGCAAGGATCTCGCCTTTAGCCGCGACCAGCGTTGCCCCGATGAGCGCGGGCGTCTGGCCAAATGACATGTGCACGTCGCGCGCCTCGATCAGGCCGCCCCGGGCGGCCGTCACCGGGGATTCAGTCAGTGAGGTCATCACATGCGCACCATTTCCGCCAGGGCCGTGAGCCTGGCTGAGGTCACGTCGATCCATCGGAGATCGGCTTCGAGGTGGAACAGGCCATGATCGGCGAGAAGGGCGTCCATCAGGCTGCCGGTCACCTTCAGCTCGGTCAGCTCGTGCATGCGCCGCAGGTGGGCCGTGCGTTGCCTATCCAGGTAGGGCTCGGCCGGGCGCCCGAGCATCAAGGCGAGCACGACCTTCGCGAAGAGCACGGTTTGGAGGTGCGGTTCAGGCTCAATGGGCGTGACGAGCCACAAATCGAACTGGCGGGCGCCGAGCTCGGTGATCTCGTAGCGCTTCCGGTCCGGGCCGTCCCCTGGCTCCGCCTCCCCGCTGACCTTGCCGTCCCTGGCCAGCCGTCCGAGCGTGGCGTACACCTGGCCGAACGGTAGCGGCTTGTCCCGGCCGAAGAAGGTGTCGTATGCGCGCTTCAGCTCATAACCGTGGCTCGGCTCACGCTCGAGCAGGCCGAGAAGAGTCAGGGGAACTGTCACGTCCATGACCATACACCCCGAGTAGACACTGAGCGTATACATTCGAAATCTAATCTCGGTGAACAACGTCGCTCCGCCATTCGCGGTCCCGTCTCTCACTCGCGGGCCCAGCCGCCCGTCCGCGCTCAGCCGCCCGTCCCGCGACGACATCGTGGTGGAGTTGCTGCTGCTAGAACGACACCAACGTCACCACGTTGCTGCTGGAACTTGTACCGGCGGTGCTGGACGCTCCGGATTTAGGGCAATGAGCGCTGCCGCTGGGTGCATCTCAGTACTGTGAGTAACCGATCAATTGCAATTGGTCAGATCGTGCGCCAGGAGGCCCGGATCGTCTCAGGACTGGAGCGCCCGGCAATGGACAAGCCCGTGGTCAGCACCGGCAGAGAGCCGGAGGGCACGGGCGGCTGGGCGCTGCGGGCGGTGGTCCTGACCGGAGCTGCCCTGGCCAGGACTCGGCCCATGATTGGGCGGCTGGGCCGCTGGGCCGCCGGGCGGCAGATCTCTCCTGGCACGCTCAACGCCGTTTCCCTCCTCCTCGCGCTCTGCGCCGCGATCTGGCTCAGCGGCGGATCGCGCGACCGCGTTCCTGGGCTGCTTGCGCTGGCTGCCTCGGTCCTCGCCTCGTCCGGCGCCGGCTGGCTGGCTGCGTTCGCCACCAACGCCGTCGGGCAGCGCGGCTCGGCGGGCCGGGGAGAGGCGGACGCGGACGACGCCATGGACTGGCTGGCCCTGCCGGACGTTCAGTGGGCCCGCGAGAAGCCCGCGGAAGCCGTTGCGGCGACAGGCAGGAGCGCGGCCAGGCGGAGACTCCCGGCCGACGAGGAGGACGACGTCCTCGTCATCGTCAGCCGGGAGTCGGGCGTCTCCGAACGGCAAACCGATGGTTCCGAGCGTGCCGCCCCGGCCGTGCCGCCGGGCCAGGCTGAGAGCGGCGCCGACGCGACAGGCCAGACCCAATTCGGGCGCTGGCCGTTGGCCGATGCCGGCGTGCCTGCGGGCGGGGCGGCTGCGGGTGCGGTGGCAGCGAGCGGGACGGCGAAGGGGGTGACGAAAGGCCGGGCGGCCGGGGGCCTGGCCGAGGTTGCCGAGGCTGACCCGGCGCAGCCGGAGGAGACCGGGGCGGCCGCTGGCGGGCGGGACTACAGATGGGCCGCGGCGGTGTCCGCGGTCGCCGCCGAGAGCGCGATCTACGGCGGCCTGGCCGCAGGGGGCGTTGCTGGCGGGCCGGCTGGGATGTGGCCTCTCGCAGTGCTGACCATCGTCTCGGCCGGGGTTGCCGACCTGCTCGGCGCGTGCCGGGGGGCTGGCCCGGGCGCGGCCAGGATCGGGCAGGCAGGGTATGAGCACTCGCCCGTTTCCCGGGCCCGACGCCTGCCCGCCCTGCCGTCGGCTGCCCGCATCGTGCTGGCTGGACTGGCGTTCGCGCTTGCCGGTCCGCAGGCCGCGCTGTTCGCGGTGCTCGGGGCCGACGTGGTCGCCATGCTAGGGCTAGTCGTGACTCTCGGGCGGATCGCGCCGGCCTCGCGGGCTACCTCCGCGGCCGGTCTTGCCAGGGCGCGGCGCCGCAGGCCAGCCAGAACACGCCGTGTCGGCATGGCGGTGCTCGGCCAGGTGAGCGCGAGCGACCCGGCGGCCCCGGCCGCGAGCGGGACCGGCACGCGGACGCGGGTCACTGCCGTGGTCGGAGTTCCCGGGCCGACCGGGACCACGGCGGTTCGGATCATCACCAGCGCAGCCGCCACGAGGACGGCCCGGGACCAGGCCGGCGAGCAGGAATCGGACGAGGTCCAGCCGGCCGGCAGCAATAGCCGGGCCGGGGCCGGCATCCCGGGTGCGAGTTCGGCGCCGTCCAGCTGGCTTGGCGCAAGCGAGCCTGGTGCGAGCGGGCATGGTCCGAGCGAGGCCGGTGCGAGCGGGGAGGGGTCGAGCGCGGCGGGGGCCTGGGCGCCCGAGTCCGGGCTGGCGGAAGAGGCGGATTCGGGGAGCGAGGTCGGCGAGCCGATCCCGGTGGGCGGGGTGGCCGGGACGGCGGCCAGGCCGGGACCGGCGTGGGCGGCGGGCTCGGCCGGCGCCAGAGGGAACCCTGCGATGCCCGGGGAGTCAGCCTTCGCCGCCGCGGACCAAGATGACCGGCACCGGCCAGACCTGCAGGCCGGCGGGGGGAGCGGCACGATGGCCGGCGTCCTCGCGCTCCGGGACGACGGGGCCGCGGCGCTGTGGGCCGGACGGCTGGTGCAGGGCAACCTGATCCCGCTGCCGCCGGCCCTGGCGGGCCTGATCGCGACGGCGATGCTGGCCGCCCTCGGGCTGGGCGACCTGCGCGGCTTTATCGCGATGACGCCGCCGATCGTGATGATGCTGGCCGCCCCCGGATCCAGCCATCCGCACGACGGGCGATTCGACTGGCTGGTGCCCGCCCTGCTCGCCCTGGCTCAGTACGTCTACCTGGGCGCGCTCGGGTTCGCGGTAGGAGTTCGGGGGCCGATCATCTTCGCCGCGTGCGCGCTGACCGCCCTGTGGTACGCGGGCCTCGCGGCCGGGGGTACCGCGGCGACAGGCGGGGGGCGGGCCCGGACCATCGCGACGGGGGCGGGCTGGGAAGTCCGGCTGCTCGTCACCGGCCTCGCGGTGACGTTCGGCCTGGGCACAGTCGGGTACGTTGGGCTCGCGGCCTACCTCGGCGTCTTGCTCTGCCGTCAGGCTGCCACCCGCCATCTGACCCGCACGGAGGACGACCGCCAGTGATCGGCATGGTTCTGGCCGCCGGGACCGGACGGCGGCTTCGTCCCGACACCGACGGGCTGCCCAAGGCACTCCTCCCGGTGGACGGGGACATCACGATTCTGGACATCGCCCTGCGCAACCTGGCCGCGGCCGGCCTGTCGCAGGCGGTGATCGTCGTTGGCTATGCGGCCGCCAGGGTGGCCGACCGGGTGCCGGACTTCGAGCAGGCCTACGGGCTGTCCATCGACCTGGTGCACAACGACCGGGCCGAGGAGTGGAACAACGCCTACTCGCTCTGGCTGGCCCGCGAGTACTTCGGGCGCGGAGTTCTGCTCGTCAACGGGGACACCGTGCACCCAACCAGCGTGGAGAAGACTTTGCTGGCGGCCAGCGCCGCCCAGTCCGCTCGCACCGCGCGCGCGAACGGGAAGCGCCGCGAACCGCTGCTCGGCCGCCTGATCATCGCCATCGACGACATCAAGGCGCTGGCCGACGAGGAAATGAAGGTCGTCCTGGACGACGACGGCCTGCTCACGCGGATCACCAAGGGGATGGACCCGGCGCACGCGCACGGCGAGTACATGGGCGTCACGCTGATCGAGGCGGCCGCCGCGATCGGCCTGGCCGACTGCCTGGAGACGGCCTGGCGCCGCGATCCCGGGCTGTATTACGAGGACGGATTCGCCGAGTTCGCCGAACGCGGCGGCGCCGTGATCGCGGCACCGATCGGCTCGGTCGACTGGGTGGAGGTCGACGACCACGCCGACCTCAGGCGGGCCAGGCAGATCGCCGGCCGCTGCTAGTCTCGCGGGGTACCGCGCGGCCCGGACCCGCGGCACCCGCCGGAGGAAGCTCATGCCCTTGCTGGCCCGCATGCTTGCCGCCCCGCTCGTTGTCGACGTGCGGCCGGGCGCGATAGCCGGGCTGGGCACCCTGCTGACCGAGCGGAGGATCGCCAGCCAGGGCCGGGTCGCCGTCGCCGTCGGCCCTGGTCAGGGCGAATCTATCCTGGCCGAGCTCCGGCTGGATGACGCCGAGGTCTTCCGCATCGGCGACGGCAGCCACGACACCGCGGTCGACCTCGGCCGCCAGCTCAGGGCGGGCGCCTACGAGGCCGTGGCCGGCATCGGCGGCGGCAAGACCATCGACGTGGCCAAGTTCGCTGCGCACATGGCGGGCGTGCCGATGGCGGCGGTGGCTACCAGCCTGGCCCACGACGGCATCGCCTCGCCGGTCAGCACGCTGCAGCACGAGTCCGGCACCGGCTCCTACGGCGTCATGCCGCCGGTCGCCGTCGTCGTCGACCTGGACCGGGTCCGCAGCGCCCCGGGCGCGCTGGCCACGGCCGGCATCGGCGACGTGATCAGCGACCTGTCGGCGGTCGCGGACTGGGAGCTGTCGGGGGCCGACACCGGGGAGCCGGTCGACGGCCTGGCCGTCGCCATGGCCAGGACCGCCGCCCAGTCGGTGCTCCACCTGCCCGGGCCGACCAGGTCGGATAAGTTCCTGACCGTCCTGGCCGAGGCGCTGATCCTGTCCGGCATGGCCATGGCGGTGGCCGGCTCCAGCCGCCCGGGCAGCGGCGGCGATCACGAGATCATGCACGCGATCAACCTGCTGTATCCCGGCACCGCCAGCCACGGCGAGCTGGCCGGGCTCGGCGCCCTGTTCTGCACCTACCTGCGCGGGGATGCCGGACAGTTCGCGGCGATATCGTCGTGCCTGCAGCGGCACGATCTGCCCAGGCTGCCCGCCGAGGCCGGGCTGTCAGACGAGCAGTTCGCGGCGGCGGTGGAGCGCGCCCCGGCGACCCGGCCAGGCCGGTACACGATCCTCGAGCGCCTCGACCTGTCCCCGGCGGAGGTCGCCAAGCACGTGGAGGAGTATGTCAGGGCCATCGCTGGCTGAGCTCAGGGAGAAGGGCCAGCCGCCGGCGGTGCTCGCCCGCCTGAACGACGAGCACTGGTTCGGCCGCCTCTACGGGCGCAAGCTCTCGCCGTACGCGACCTGGGTCTTCGCCCGGCTCGGCTGGTCCCCGAACGCCGTCACCCTGGCCTTCATCGCGTGCGGCATCGCGGCCGGCGTGGTGATCGCGTTCGGCGGCCTGCTGACCGCGGTGATCGGCGCGGTGCTGATCCAGCTGTACCTGATCTTCGACTGTTCCGACGGCGAGCTGGCCAGGTGGAGCGGCCGAACATCGGTGGCCGGGGTCTACCTGGACGGCCTGGGCCACTACTTCGCCGAGGCCGCGCTGCTGGCCGGCCTGGGCTTCCGGGCCCAGGGACCGCTGACCGTGGCCGGCGGTTACGTCACCGCGGGCCTGGCCGCCGCGCTGCTCGCGATGCTGGTCCGGGCCGAGACCGACAACGTGGTGGTGGCCAGGGGCAAGACCGGTCTGGCGGCCACCCACGACGACGAGGCGCTGGCCCCGTCGAGCGCCGGGCTGGCCAGGGCCAGGCAGCTCGCCAGCGTGCTGAAGATCCACCGGATCATCCAGGCCATCGAGCTGTCCGTCCTGATCCTGCTGGCCGCGGTCATCGACGCGATCCGCGGCGGCCTGACCGCGACCCGGGTGCTGGTGCTGGCCTGCCTGGTGGTCGCGGCGCTGATGCTGGTCGCGCACCTGGTGGCGATCCTGGCCTCGAGGCGGTTGCGGTGAAGCTGTCGATCGTGATCCTGACCATGGGCAACCGGCCCGAGGACCTGGGCCGGGCGGTCGAGAGCACCGGCCCGCTGCGCTCGGCCGGGGCCGAGCTGATCGTGGTCGGCAACGGGGCCGACCCCGGGCCGCTGCCGGACGGCGTGGTCACGGTGCGGCTGGAGGAGAACGCGGGCGTGGCCGGCGGGCGCAACGCCGGCGTGGACGCCGGCACGGGCGACGTCGTGCTGTTCCTCGACGACGACGCCTGGTATCCCGACCCGGCGGCGCTCGGCGAGCACGTCAGGGCCAGGTTCGGGGCCGAACCTCAGCTCGCCGTCCTGTCGTTTCGGGTGACCGATCCGGAAGGCGGCCCGGGCGGCCGCTGGCATGTACCCCGGCTGCGCGCCTCGGACCCGGAACGCTCCTCGGTGGTGACCACGTTCGCGGGCGGGGTGTGCGCGATCCGCCGGTCCGCCTACCTGGAGGCGGGCGGCCAGCCGGCCGCGTTCTTCTTCGGGCACGAGGAGACCGACTTGTCCTGGCGGCTGCTCGACCTGGGCTACCGGATTGAGTACGACGCCGCGGTCGTGGTCTATCACCCGGTCGTGCATAACGCCAGGCACGAGACCTGGTACCGGCTGGAGGCGCGGAATCGGGTCTGGCTGGCCCGCCGGAACCTGCCCTGGCCGCTGGCCGCGGTCTACCTGGCCGACTGGGCCGCGATGACGCTGGCCAGGGAGCGGTCGAAGGACGCCCGGCGAGCCTGGTTCGGCGGCTTCGCCGAGGGCTGGAAGGCGGACCCAGGCCGGCGGCAGCCGATCTCGCTGCGCACCGCCTGGCGGATGACCAGGGCGGGCCGGCCACCGATCATCTGAGCGTCCCGATCCCGCCGCCGGCAGCGGCCTCAGGCGGCGAGGTCGGCGTGCGCGGCCTGCCAGGCGGCGTACCAGCGCTCGAACCACGGGTCCGTGGCCGCGAGCGGGACGATGAAGCGCACGGTCTGGTCGTAGTACCGGCGCTGCCGCTCCAAGGGCAGGTTTCGCAACGTCTGCACGTTGCTGAGCCGGTCGGCCAGCTTGACCAGGATCGCGTCCCTGGGGGCCGAGCCCAGCCGGCCCAGCGCGGCCTCTTTCACCGCCGTCTTGTCCTGGCCAGGGCGCGCTCGCGGGATCGTGACCCAGCCGACCAGTTCGGCGACCCGGGGGCCGAACCGCTTCTCCAGGTCCTCGCTGGTGACCTCGGTGTCCTCGACCACGTCGTGCAGCACGGCGGCGCAGAGCAGGTCCGGGTCGGTCACCCCGGCCCCGCGCGCGAGCGCTTCCAGCGCTTCGAGCAGGTGCTCGAGATAGGGCACGCCCGTCGGCCGCTGCTGGTCGCCGTGCGCGGCCGTGGCGAAATCGATGGCCTCGCTGACCTGACCGATGGTCTGGGCCGGAAGCCGCTCGCCCATGCCGGTCACGGCCTGGCGGGCAGTGTGCCAGCTCGTGAAGTACTCCACCGGCCCATTCTCACCAGATTTTCAGCCGGAACTCCACGCTCGCCGCGCTGTCGCCGGTCCGCGACTCGCCGCCAGCGCAACCGCCGCCAGCGGGGTCCGGCCGGCTAGTGACCGCCGAGCGGGCCGGTGAACGCCCCCGCGTCGTGGCAGACGTTCGCGCCCGCGGTGATGCCGCCGTAGCGCTGGTTGACGCCGGCTAGGGCCGGCCGGGACCGGCCGGCCCTAGCCGGCGTCCCGCCCGTCGTACCCGCCGACGGGCTCGGCGTCGGGCTGGCCGAGCCCAGCAGCCTCGACCGCGACCGGGACCGGTCCCCGTGGTCGTTGCGGGTCCGAGGCAGCTTGTGGTCCCTGGCGATCGCCCGGAACAGTCGTGCGGCCTGGGGGGACCACTGCACCCAGTTCGGGTTCGGCTGGTAGGTCCCGACCGGGGCCTGGACGAAGTGCACCGCCCGCAGCGGCATCGTCCGCAGGCTCTGGACCAGCGAGATCATGCCGCTCTGGGTGAGCCCGCTGTCGGTGGTCAGCGACGAGGCGATGTCCCTGATGACCTTGAACAGCCGGCCAGGGCTGCCGAGCAGGTTGGTGCGCTTGACCTTCTGCGCGACCGAGGCCATCAGGTACTGGTCCCGCTGGATCCGCTCCAGGTCCGAGCCCACGCCGATGTAGCGGACCCGCCAGTAGGCGAGCGCCTGGGCGCCCATCACGTGGTGGATGCCGCGGGACAGGCGCAGCTTGGACCGAGGGTCGTGGATCGCGTACGGCAGGCAGATGCTGACCCCGCCGAGATCGTTGATCACGTTCTCGAACCCGGTGAAGTTCAGCTCGGCGAAGTGATCGAGCCTGATGTGGGTGGTGTGCTCGATCGTCTTCCACAGGCAGCCGGGACCGCCGTCGGCGAAGGTCGCGTTGACCTGCTCGATCTGGCCGGACTGGGTGGCCTGGCCGGGCCAGCCGGGCACCTTCGGGCAGTAGAGCACCGGGACGACTGAGTCGCGGGGCAGGCTGAGCACGACCGCCCGGCGGAACCCGGGCGACAGGTGCAGGACCAGGACGGTGTCCGAGCGCTGCCCGCCGATGTGCTTGCCGAACCTGGCGTTCTTGCCCTTGCGGGTGTCCGACCCGATCACCAGGATGTTCATCGAGTTGTCGAACGTCCGCGGCCGCTGGCCAAGCCCGGTGACCTTGACCTGCCGGATCTGGCCGAACACGTCACGGTACGCCGCGTACGCGGTCAGGGCGGTGCCGACCAGCACGATCGACACGACGACGGCGGCCCAGCCGAGGACTACGGACCGGCGCCGCTGACGCGGCGTTCGCCCCCCGGTGTCCGGCTGATGCTCGGTGTGCTCCATTGATCCCCGGCAGGAGTTCTAGCCGCTCCCGGGGTGCTCTAATCCAGCCGGACCGCGCGAACTCGGCTGGCCGACGAGGCGCTGACCAGGTAATTCTCAGCCGCTGCTGAAAGCCGAGCCGTAACCCTTGCAGGCGTTGGTGCTGCCTTGGTATCCGCCATACTGGCCAGTGAGGTTGCCCACGGCGTGCGCGGGCGGCGGCCCTAGCTTCTTGTAGTCCGAGCCGAGGATCAGCGTGACCGAGCCCGGGGTGACCGAGCTCGCCTGCTTGACCATGGCCCCCGGGACCTCGGCGGCGACCGTGTCGGCGGCTGCGAGGTCGGCCGGACCGCTGTATTCGATCACGGACTTGGTGTAGGAGTAATCGGGCGCACCGCTCGCGGTCACCGCGCTCGCCGTGCCGAGGATGTGAAAGCCGCGGGTGGACAGCGCGGCCGCCGTCGTCCCGGCGATCTGGTTCACGCCGGAACCGTTCTCCACGGTGACGCTGACCTTGGATGCGCTCAGCAGCTTGACCGGCGCGGGCTGCTTGCCCTTGCCGCCCTTCTTGGACTTCTTCTTCAGGCCGGCCGGCACGGCCCGGTCGCGCTCGATCGCGGTGAACAGCTTTGTGGTCTCGGCGGTGTTGAACTCGACCCAGTTCGGATTGGCCGGGTACGTCACGACCGGGACCTCGACGAACTGGATGTTCTTCCGGCTGATCCCGGCCAGGCCGCGGGCGATCGTCACCATCCGGCCGGTCGTGAGCCCGGCGTCGGTGGTCAGCGCCTTCGCCTTAGAGATGTCGTTGATGATCGCCCAGGTCTTGGACAAGCTGTGCAGCACCCGGGTCTTGAAGATCTTCTGCACCAGCCCGACCATCAGGAGCTGGTCGCGCTGGATCCGCTGCAGGTCCGATCCCATGCCGAAGTCCTCGCGCAGCCGCCAGAACTCCAGGGCCTTGTAGCCCTTGAGCACGTGCCGGCCGGCCGACAGCTTGAGCCGGTCGAACTGCGTCTTGTGGACCGCGACCGGCAGGCAGACCGGCACGCCGCCGATCGCGTTGATCACGCTGATGAAGCCGGTGAAGTTGAGCTGGACGAAGTCATCCAGGTGAATGCCGCTGACGTGCTCGACTGTCTTCCACAGGCAGTTGGCGCCGCCCTCGGCGAACGTCGTGTTGAGCTGCTCGATGCCGGCCGCGGCGCTCTGGCCGACGAAGCCTGGTTCTGACGGGCAGGAGTAGATGGGCACGACCGAGTCGCGCGGGAAGCTGAGCACGGTGACCCGGCCGCCGCCCGGTGAGATGTGCGCGACCATCACCGTGTCGGAGCGCTGGCCCTGAGCCGGGCCGCCGATCCTGCCGTTGCGGCCGGAACGGCTGTCCGATCCGATGACGAGGATATTCAGCGCGTTGTTCAGCTTCGGCGGCCGCTTACCGAGCCCGTGGATCTTCTCGTGGTTGATCCCTTCGAGGACGTCGCGGTACTTGGAGTAGCCGTAGAGCGTCCCGCCGACCAGGATCACGGCCAAGCCGATCGCCGCCCAGCCGGCCAGCAGCAAGCCGAGCGAGTAGCGGCGAGGCCCACGTCCGCGGGTCCGGCCGTAACGCGTCATCGGTCCTCCGGGCATCTTTCCGCAGCCAAGCTGCGCAGCCAAAACGTGGGGCCTGGCGATTTCCGGGCCCATCGTACGCGCTTGCCGGGGTGAAAAAGACCGCTAAGCGCCTTCTCGCAGCGTGCCGCGCCGCCATCCGGCCGCCGGGACGCCCGGGATCGCGACCAGCCGCGCGGCCGCCCCGCCGGGTCGCACCCTGTCCGCGATCAGGACGGGCCCATAAAGTGGATCTCGTGGGTCCCCCGAAGCCGCCAGGCCGCGCCGATACCAAGCCGGACCAGCCGCCGCCGGGCGGCCCGGCCGCGCACCGGCAGCCGCCGGCTCCGCGGACCATCACGCTCCGGGTTCCCCGGCTGCGCGTTCCCGGGCCGGGGTCGGCCCGGCTGGGCCTGGCCAAGCTGCGCGGGCTCACCTCCCGGTTGCCGTTCACGATGGTCGAGACCGATGCGCCCGCCGCCGATCCGGACCGGGTCGCGCGCCGGGCCGAGGCGGCGGGCCGCGGGCTGGCCAGACTGACCGTGCTGCCGGCCCTGGCCGTCGCCGCCTGGCTGCTGCCCGGGCTGCCGCTGCTCGCCGCCGGGGTATTCGCCCCGGTTCCGATGCTGCTGATCGGCGCGCCGCTGCTGGCCGCGCTCGCGGTGAACGTGCTGCACCGGGTCCCCGCGCGCTGGCCGACCGGCCAGCCCGCCCCGGCCCGCGACCGGGCCTCGGCCGGGTGGTTCGCGGTCGCCGGCACCGTCGCCGTCGCGATCGGGTTCGCGGCCTGGCAGATCGCGCTGAACTCGCCTTCGGTTCTCGCGACCAGGACGCCCGGCGTGTCGTTCCAGGCCGGGTACTGGATCGCTCAGCACGGCTCGCTGCCGATTCCCGGGTCGCTGCGGGCCTTCGGCGGCCCGCATCCCGGGCTGCGGCTGTCCAGCCTCGGGTTCACCCAGCACGGGCAGTCGGTACTGCCCGCGGTCACCGCCGGGCTGCCGATGCTGCTCGCGGCCGGGTTCTGGACCAGCGGCACCGGCGGCGGCGCGCTCGTCGCGCCGGTGCTCGGCGGTCTGGCCGTGCTGTCGTTCGGTGGCCTGGCCGGGCGGCTGGCCGGGCGGCAGTGGGCGCCGGCCGGGGCGCTCGTGCTGGCGCTGACCCTGCCGGAGATCGTCACCAGCCGGAACGAGTTCGGCGAACCCGCCGTTCAGATCCTGCTGTTCGGCGGGCTGAGCCTGGTCATTGACGCGCTGACCAGCGGCAGGACGCGCGTCGCCGCGGCTGCGGCTGCGGCCGGACCTGGAGCCGGGGTAGATCTGCGCAAGCCCGGCCGGGCGGACCCGGCCGGCCCGCCCGGATCGGCGGCCGGGCTGGCCTCGCCGCAGGACACCGGGCTGGGCCCGGTCCCCGCCGGCCAGGCCCGGTCCGCGCTGACCACGCCGCTGCCGGTCATCGGCCGGCCGCCCCCGGGGTTCCTGGCCGGAGTCGACGCGCGTTCCCGGCGGGCCCGGGAGCGGGCCGTCGCGCTGGCCCGGCGGTCCGCCGCCTCGCTCAGGCAGCTCCGCTGGCGGGAGGTTCCGGCCCGGCTGGCCGGGGCTGTGACCCAGGAGCTGATGCTGGCCGCGCTCGGCGGGCTCTGCCTCGGCCTGACTAGCCTGGTCAGCCTGACCAGCCTGGTGTACCT
>JBPCKO010000255.1:0-7124 GCA_051004215.1 Streptosporangiaceae bacterium
GTAGGGCTTGCGGCCGCCGGGGCGCTGGCCGCACCGGGCTGGGGCTCGCCCTCCTCCGGCGGGACCAGCCGCGACCCGCGGTGCCGGCACAGGTTGTAGAAGCCGCGCAGCGCGCCGTCGTCGCCCCGGACGACGATCACGCTCTCCCCGGTGACATCGGCGGTTAGGTAGTCGCCGGCCGCGGGCAGCCGCTCGGCCCGGCCGACGCAGAACCAGTCACGGAAGAAGATCGCCTCGCGCTCGCGGGCGAACTCGGCCGCCGAGGTGAAACTGGCCTTGGGCAGGCTCAGCTCCAGCGGGATCCCGGTGTCCGGCGCGATGCCGGGCGCCTGGTCCGTCCGGCCCGGCGCCGCGTTCGGGGTCTGCACCGCTGCCTCCCACAGTCTGGTCGGGACTCTATCTCCGGCTCGCGCCGGTTTGCCGGTAATTGCTAGTCGTCCGTATACGCATGTTCCGGACTGATCAGAGCGCCCTCGGCGAACCGGCCGGGCCGGAACGGGGCCAGGTCGACGTGGGTCGCCGCCCCGGCGGTGATCAGCTCGGCCAGCGCCTCGCCGACCGCGGGCGAGATCTTGAACCCCATGCCGGAGAAGCCAGCCGCGACGATCAGCCCCGGCCGCCCGGGCACCGGCCCGAGGGCCGGCCGCGCGTCCGGGGTCATGTCGTAGACCCCGGTCACGCCGCGCACGATCCCGCCATCGGCCAGGGCCGGCACCCGGTCCGCGGCCGCTCCGACCAGCCCGGCCAGCTCCTCGGCGCCGGCATTCTCAGGCACCGCGTCCGGGTCCGCCCCCCGCGGTCCGGCGAAGCTGCCGATCAGGGTCATCTGGTCGCCGGCCTCGGGCCGGAAGTAGGTCTGCGTGACCGAGTCGATGCAGGCCAGGCCGGCTCCGCGACCCGGCTGGTGCCGCACCACGGCGACCTTGTGCACCTCGGTCTCGATCGGCAAGTCGGCCCCGGCGGCGGCCAGCAGCGGCCGGGACCACACCCCGCAGGCGAGGACGACCAGGCCGGCCGGCCGGTCTCCGCTGGCCGTCCGGACGCCCGTGACCCGGTCGCCGTCGGTGAGCAGTCCGAGGACCGGCGTGTGCGGCAGGTAGGTCACGCCGGCCTCGCGGGCCGCGGCCAGCAGGTCGCCGGCCACGATCGCGCCGTCGCCGTACCCGCCGTGCGGCTCCCAGGCCGCACACTCGACGTCGTCGGTGCGCCAGCCCGGCGCCAGCTTCTCCAGCTCGGCCCGGTCGATCACCTCGGCCCTGGCCCCGTGCTCGCGCTGCATCGCGACGTTGGCCTTCAGCCGGGCCGCCTCCCCCGGCCCGGCGATGCGCACGAAGCCGGTCCGGCGCACGCAGCCGGGACGGGCGGTCAGCTCGGTCCAGGCGTCGAACATCGCGTCGCTGCGCACCGCGAGGTCGACTTCGGGCGGGAACGTGTAGTGCATCCTGACCAGGGCCGAGGACCGGCTGGACATGCCGGACGCGACCGACGCCCGGTCCAGCACGCTGACCCGGCCGGCGCCCAGCCTGGCCAGGTGGAACGCGGTGGCCGCGCCGATCACCCCGGCCCCGGCCACCAGCACGTCGCTGGCCGGCCCGGTCACCGGCGGCCGCCCCGGCGCAGCTGCGCGAGCACGCGACGGGCGGCGTTGTAGCCGGGCGCGCTGGTCACCCCACCGCCGGGATGCGCACCGGCGCCGCACAGGTACAGGCCGCGCACGGGCGTGGCGTACCTGGCCCAGCCGGGCACCGGGCGCATATGGAACAGCTGGTCGAACCGGATGTCGCCGTGGAAGATATTGCCTTCGGTGAGCCCGTAGGTGCGTTCCAGGTCCAGCGGGGTCAGCACCTGGCGGGCCACGACCGCGCCGGGCACGTTCGGGGCGAACCGGCCGATCCGCTCGACCACCTTGTCGCCCAGCTCACCGGACCGCTGGTCCCAGCCGCCGGAGGCGAGCCGGTAGGGCACGTACTGCACGAAGCAGGTCAGCACGTGCCGGCCGGGCGGGGCCAGCGAGTGGTCGACGTTGGACGCGACCACGCAGTCGACGAACAGCTCGTCGGGGCCGGCCATCTCACCGCGCTTGCTCAGGTCATAGCAGCGGTCGGCGACGTCCAGGGACGGCGGGAGCGTGAACAGCGCCCGCCGCCCGGGTCCGGCGCCGGCCGGCATGCCCAGCACCGCGGGCTCCGCGTCGAGCACCAGGTTGACCTTGGCGCACGGACCGTCCATCTTGATCGCGCGGACCGCGTCCCTGAAGTCCTCGGGCAGCTCGGCCGGCCCGACCAGGTCGAGGAAGGTCCGCTTGGGGTCGGCCCCCGACAGCACCACCCGGGCGGCCAGCTCGGTGCCGTCGGCCAGCACCACCCCGGTGGCCCGGCCGGCCCGGACTGCGATCGACGCGACCGGGGCACCGGTCCTGATCTGCAGGCCGTGCTCGCGGCCGGCCGCCGCGATCGCGTCGCTGATCGCGCCCATGCCCCCGATGACGTGCCCGAAGAAGCCCGGCTGGTCGTGGTCGCCGCCGGTCAGCATGTGGAAGACCAGGCCGATCAGCGTGCCCGGCTGGTACGGGCCGCCGTGCTTGCCGTACAGGTTGTTGGCCAGCAGCAGCGCCTTAACCTGAGGCGAGG
Source organism: Streptosporangiaceae bacterium (assembly GCA_051004215.1). Lineage (GTDB taxonomy): Bacteria > Actinomycetota > Actinomycetes > Streptosporangiales > Streptosporangiaceae > Chersky-822. The sequence goes on from JBPCKO010000255.1 coordinate 2,631, forward strand.
TGAAGTGGGCGTCGATGTAGTCGCCCAGGCTGGAGGAGACCAGCCTGGTCATGCCCTCGACGTCACGGCCGCGCAGCCCGCGCAGCCGGCGCCCGATCCGCACCGCCTCGGCCGCCCCCCGCAACGGGCCGGCCCTCGTATCGGGCGGCAGCTCGGTCAGCATCGGCTGCAGCCGGGCGCTGAGCTGCTGCAGCTCGCGGATCACGGATACGAACGCGCGCGCGTCCCGCGGCGAGAACCGCTCGATCTCGGCGCACGTCCTGGCCGGATCGGCCCAGTTGGCCAGCACCTCGCCGCCCTCCAGCGCGACCTGCACGGCGGGCTCGCACGGGACCATCCGCAGGCCGTGCCGGCCGAGGTCGAGGGTCCTGATCACTTCGGGCCGCAGCATGCTCGCGATGTAGGAGGTGGTCGAGGCCCGGCAGCCGGGCGCGATCTCCTCGGTGACGCACGCGCCGCCGATCACGTCGCGCCGCTCGAGCACCAGCGTCGACAGGCCGGCCCTGGCCAGCAGGGCTCCCGCGGTCAGGCCGTTATGCCCCGCGCCGACGATGATGGCGTCCCACCGCAGTACTGCCACCAGTAGTTCCGCCTCTTGCTTGGTACCGCGCGCTGGCCGGCGCTAGCTGACCTGTGGTTCGCGAAGAAAGCCTGGAATTTGCCGAGTATGCAATGTAGCTTGATCGATGTCAATGACTCGGTTATGGCGGAATTATGACTCTAGGTCAGACAACGGCGCCGGCGCCGATCAAGGCGGGCCCGCGCGAGCCGGTCAGGGCGGGCGACCGGCAGCGGGCCAAGCAGGAGCGGATCGTCGCCGTCGCGATGGAGCACTTCGCCACGCAGGGCTACGAGGGCGCCAGGGCCGAAGTGATCGCCGCCGCGGCCGGGGTCTCCAAGGGGGCCGTGTTCGGCTACTTCGGCAGCAAGGCCGGCCTGTTCCTGGCGGCCTACCAGCGGGCGACCCGGACCTTCAGCAAGTACCTCGACGCTCCGGCCGGGGTCCTGGAGCAAGGCTTTTTCGCCACGATCAGCTACTGGCTGGCCTCGACGCCGCACATGATCCACGACGACTGGATCCCGTACCGGGTCGTGCTGATCGGCAGCTACTGCTCGGACCTGGCCCTCAAGCGCGAGATCACCAAGTACCTGCAGACCGAGGACCCGTACGGGACCAGGGAGTTCGTCGAATTCGGGGTCGGCCGGGGCGAGGTCAGGCGGGACATCGAGATCGAGCTGATCATTTCGCTGGTCGACTGGCTGATCGACCGGTGCCAGGACGCGATCGTGACCGAGGAGCTCGATCCCGGGCTGTTCGGCTACTTCACCCAGTCCGCGGAGCTGCGCGAGCGCCGGGTCGGGCAATTCGTTGAGCTGCTGCGCGGTGCCGTCTCGGTTCCCGACACCGGCAAGGAGAGCCTGACATGACCGACGCCCCGCCGTCCGCCGCCGCCGTCATCAGGGAGGCGGTGATCCCGATGCCGGACGCGATCACGCTGGCCGCCACGCTGTACCTGCCGCCGGACGCCGACCGCGCCCCGGTGCCGGTCGTGCTGGAGTACCTGCCGTACCGCAAGGATGACGCGACCGGGCGGAACCTGGAGCTGAACTCCTACCTGACCAGGCGCGGCATCGCGGGCGCCCGGGTCGACATCAGGGGCACCGGGCGCAGCGAGGGCGAGCTGCCCGAGGCCGAGTACACCGAGCAGGAACAACTCGACGCCGAGGTCGTGATTGCCTGGCTGGCCGCGCAGCCGTGGTGCACCGGCGCGGTCGGCATGTGGGGGATCTCCTGGGGCGGGTTCAACTCGATCCAGATGGCCATGCGCCAGCCCCCGCCGCCTGCGCTCAAGGCGATCATCGCCTGCGAGGCGTCCGATGACATGTTCCACGACGACGTCCACTACATCGACGGCCTGCTGCACCTGGACGAGTACTCCGTGATGATCGACCAGCTGAACATGCTGCCGCCGTCGCCGGAGTTTCCGCTCGACGAAGCGACCCTGGCCCGCCGGTTCGACTCGCCGCCGTGGCTGATGAAATGGCTGGGCTTGCAGCAGGACGGCCCGTTCTGGCGCCGGAACTCGCTGCGCACCGATTACTCCCGGCTGGCGGTGCCCGCGTTCCTGATCACGGGGTGGTGGGACGGATACCGCGACTCGGTGTTCCGGATGGCCAGAAACTGCGACGTGCCGGTGAAGGCGCTGATCGGCCCGTGGAACCACACCTGGCCGCACCACGCCGTCCCCGGACCGCCGGCCGAGTGGCGCGGCCACGCGGTGCGCTGGTGGGAGCACTGGCTCAAGGGCATCGACTCCGGCCTGCTCGACGAGCCGATGGCCGAGGTCTACGTGCAGACCTGGCGTCCGCCGGACCCCGGCCTGACCGAGCTGCCCGGCTTCTGGCGCACCGAGACCGCGCTGCCGCCAGAGCGAACCGAGCCGCAGGTCCTCTACTGCGGTTCCGGCGGGACGCTCGGGGCCGAGCCAGGTGCTCACGAGACGGTCCGGCTGCGGTACGTGCCATCGGCCGGGATCGAGGCCGGGCACTGGTGGGGCGAGCTGACCGCGGACCAGCGCGGCGCCGACGCGTACAGCCTGGTGTTCGACTCCGCGCCGCTGGCCGCCGACACCGAGATCCTGGGGTTCGGCCAGGTCGAAATCTTCGGCCGCGCGGACGCCTCGCCGCTGCACTGGTTCGCCCGGGTCAGCGACGTGGCCCCCGATGGCACGACCACGCTGGTCGCCGGCGGCGGCCGGCCCGAGCGGCCCGACCCGCTGCGCGATCCGGTCACCCCGGTGGCCGGCCCCGGCGGGGCCGAGCCCAGCACCGGCGAAGCCGGGAACCAGCTGGCCCCCCCGGACTGGCTGCCGCTGCCGCTGCACGCCTGCTCCTGGGTGTTCCCGGCCGGCCACCGGATCCGGCTGGCCATTTCCAACGCCATGTGGCCGATGATCTGGCCGACCCCGTATCCGGCGACGGCGACGGTCCGGCTCGGCGCCACCGGGACCCGGCTGGTCCTGCCGGTGATCCCCGCGGATCCGGCCCGGCCGGCACCGTCCTTCGCCGAGCCCGGGGAGGGCGAATCCCTGCCCGGCGTGAGCTCGTGGGGCGATGTGCTCCCGGTCCGGTGGACGCTGGTCCGCGACGATGCCGGGACCGCGTCGATCTCCTGGCGCGGCACGGCCGGCAACGAGTTCGCCTGGGGCCGGGTCATCGACGAGGAATACCTGCGCTACGAGGTGCACGACGACGACCCGGCGCACGCACGGGCCCGGGGTGAGGCGCGGACCGAGGTGCACCTGGCCGACCGGCTGCTGATCTTCAGCTCGGCGCTCGACCTGGACGGCGACGAGGAGTCGCTGCGCTACCGGTTCCGGCGCGAACTGCGGCGCGACGGCGTCGTCATCCGGGAGCGCACCTGGGAGCGCCGCTACCGCCGCGACGGCCACTGACCGCGCCGCTGACCGCGCCACGGCCAAGACTGGGACGGCGCGGAGTGTCAGAGCCAGTTGCGACGATGACTGCATCCGCCGATTGCGAAGGAGCCGCCATGTCCGCGCCGGAGATCACGATCAGGCCCAGCGGGCCGTTTTCGCTGGCTGAGGCAGCCACGTTCGGGTTCGGGCAGCGACCCGGGGCCGGCTGGGACGGCGTGATGCGGCTGGCGTTCTGCCTCGACGGCTACGCCGCGCAGGTCGGCGTCGAGGTGCGCCAGGACGACGCCGGGGTGGTTCGCGGCCTGGTCAGCGGGCCCGGCGGCACCGACCTGGAGGCGGTCAGCACGCAGGTTGCCCGGGTACTGTCGCTGGATCACGACGGCGAGGAGTTTGTCCGGATCGGCCAGCGGGATCCGGTGATCGGCCGGCTCCAGCAGGTCGCGCCGGGCCTGCGCCCGCCGCTGTTCTACTCCCCCTACGGGGCGGCCGCCTGGTCGGTGCTGAGCGCCCGGCGGCCGGCCCCTCAGATGATGGCGGTGCGGGAGCGGCTGAGCCAGGCTCACGGAGCGGTTTTCGACCTGGCCGGCGAGCGGCTGGCCGCGTTCCCGACTCCCGAGGCGCTGCTCGGGGTCGGAGAGTTCCCCGGGATTCCGGCCGAGAAGATCGCCCGCCTGCACGGCGTCGCCGAGGCCGCCGCGACCGGCCAGCTCGCAGCCGGTCGGCTGCAGGCCCTCGGCCCGGACGCGGCCGCCGCGGATCTGCAGCAGATCAAGGGCATCGGCCCGTTCTACTCGTCCCTGATCGTGATCAGGGCGACCGGGTTCGCCGACGTGCTCCCGGTCGCCGAGCCCCTGGCGCTCGATCTCACCGCGCAGCTGTACGGGCTGTCCGAGCCCCCTGGCCCGGCCAGGTTCGCCGAGCTGGCCGAGCCCTGGCGGCCGCTGCGGACCTGGGCCGTGGTCCTGATCGGGGCCGCGGGGCCGCGGGTGTCCCGGAACCCAGAAGGAGGGGGGAATCCAGCAGGACAGTGGGGCGGCAACGCCACCGACATCCC
>JBPCKO010000256.1:0-12769 GCA_051004215.1 Streptosporangiaceae bacterium
GGGCCGGCCGTCCCGGGCGCGGGCGGTGGTACAGGCTGGGTCCTGGGCTCGGGCGGTGGCGCGGGCTGAGTTCTCGGCTCGCTGTCCGGCAGCGCCGGAGGCGGCCTGGTGCCGGAGATGAGTTGAGCGCCGCGGCCGGCCCGGCGGGGCAGCGCCGGCGCCGGCGTCGCAGCGGGGCGACGCGCCACTCCGGCCTGGCTGTCGTCCGAGGGCCGGGCGGGCGGCTGAGAATCTCGCGACGGGCCGGTCTCCGGCGGCCTAACGGCCGGAGCCGGGCCGGCGCTAGCCGAACCGGGAGGCCGCGTTTCCGGTGCCGGGCGGCCGGTCCGGCTGGCCCCCGGCCGGTCCCTGGCTCCTGGGGCCTCGTGCAGGACCCGGATCTTCCCGCCGCCGGACGGCGGTGACCGGTCCGGCGTGACCTCAGGGGCCGGCGGCTGGGCGCGAGCAGCCACGTCGGCGCCGTGCGGCGACCCAGTGGGCCGGTCGTGCTTGCTCAGGCGGAACGGGGAAACCCGGCGCCCTGCCTTGCCGCTGCGGTGCGGTTCGACCGGCTGGGCCGGGGCCGCCGGCCGCCCAAGCGGTCGCTGGCCGCCGCGCTCCGTCGTGGCGACCTGGCCGTTCCCGGTCGCCGATTGTCCCGCCTGGCCGGCCCGCTGCGCGCCGGGCTGGCTGGCGGCGGTGGCCTGGCTCGTGCCGTCGGGCTCACTGCCGGCTTCTGGCGACCTGGCTCGTTCGGCGTCTACGGCGGCCTGCATCCGCTGCAGCAGCGCATCCGGGAGGGCCGCCCGGGACGCCTGCCCAGGGCCGCTCCTCGCGGCACCCGGCACCCGCCTGGTAAGCGGCGGCGCGGACTCGTCATCGGCCAGCGCACTCACCCCCCGGGTCGGCTGCTGATCCTCGCGCTATTCGCACGGCTTCTGAGAGGACCAGAGCAGCACATGATCTACCGATATTCAAGCGCTCTGTGTGATTGTCGCAGACTTGGTGTGTTGCCTGAGCGCACGTACCCGTGCGAATCTGGCAAGTCTCGGCCGAGTCGACGCTCCTGTCCGCAACAGTATGACCCGTTTGGAACTATCGTTCGGAAAATAAGCAAACAGCCGTCGTGCGACCTGAGGTGACCGGTACCTTTTCGTATGCGGTGGCGGTGTAAGGCGGCGATTCGGCCTGATCACGGCGGCCGCGCATGAATCACGGGCTGCGGGGGGCAGCCGTCCGCGCGACCGCCCCTGACGGGCCCCGATCGCGAATAGGTGCGCTTATGGAGGACGGCTCGACGCAGCCGTGGACGGGCGATACCGGCCTGGCAGCAGTGACCGCTGCCGGGCCTGGCTCGCACCGGCAGGACCGGACCGGCCGGCGGCAGATGCCGGCCTGGCTGCCGCTGCTCGCTGTGCTCGTCGTCCAGGCACTGCTGTCGCTCCGCCTGGTGCGAGAGGACACCGCCTTCCAGGACGAGGCACTCTACCTGTGGGCTGGGCATCGCGAGATCGCGCACCTGCTGCACGGCGCCCCGATCCCGCCGTTTCCCGCGTACTTCTCCGGCTCGCCGGTCCTCTACCCGCCGCTCGGGGCTATGGCCGACAGCCTGGGCGGCCTGGCCGGGGCACGGATCCTGTCACTAATCTTCATGCTCGGCGCGACCGGCTTGCTGTGGAGCGTGGCCAGGCGGATGTACGGGCCGGTCGCGGCCTTCATGGCGGCGGGGCTGTTCGCGGTCCTCGGGCCGACCCTGCACCTAGGGGCCTTTGCCACCTTTGACGCGATGTCGGTATTCCTGGTCGCGCTGGCTACCTGGTGCGTGGTGCAGGCCGGGGACCGCCGCGACGCGACCACCTGGATGGTGACGGCTGGAGTCGTGCTCGCGGTGGCCAATGCCACCGCGTACGCGTCGACGATCTACGACGTTGTCGTGATCTTGCTCGCGCTGACCCTGGCGTATCCGGATCCCGGCGGCAAGCACGCCGTCCGCCGCTGTCTGACGCTGCTCACCGCCGTGGTCGTGCTGCTGTCCGTCGGCTTGCTGATCGGCGGCAGCTACTACCAGACCGGGGTCGGGCAAACGACCCTCGCGCGGGTTCCCGGCGCGGCGTCGCCGCTGGCCGTGCTGGGCGACGCCTTGCTCTGGACCGGCCTGGTGATCGTGCTCGCGCTGGCCGCCGTGGCCTTCAGCGCGTTCAGAAAGGAAGGCTGGCCGCGCACGCTGCCGCTGGCCGTCTTCGCTGCGGCCGCCATGCTCGGCCCGCTCGAGCAGGCGCACTTGCATACGGCGGCGTCGCTGAACAAGCACGTGGGGCACGGGGTGTGGTTCGCGGCGATCGCAGCGGGCTACGCCATCGACCGGCTGATCGCGGCCGCGCCGGCCGGGCGGTCGCGCACCGTGACCTGCGGCGCCTGCGTCGTCGCCCTCAGCTTCCCGGCCACGCTGGGCATCAGCCAGTCCACGACGTTCTCCAGTGACTGGCCGAACGCGGCCACCTTTATCGCGATCTTGCGTCCGTACATCAATCATGGCGGGCGCGTGCTGGTCGAGGATCCGTCGATCGCCGAGTACTACCTGAAGACGGCAGGCACGGACTGGAAGCGCTGGTCAAGTACCAGGAATATCGTGCTCCCGAACGGCAAGAGCACCGGGGGCCCGAGTCCGTCCGCGGGCGTTGTCGGCCCCGGCAATGAGGGAGAATTCGCCGTTTTCTTGCTGCGGCGATACTTCTCCCTGGTCGTACTGAATTTCCAGGACACCACGACGCTGGACCTGCAGCTCAATAAGGAGCTTGAGGCCGACCCGAAGCACTGGCAGATCGTGTCGGTCGTGCCGTACGGGCCGACACCCGGAACTTACGTCATCTGGCAGTACCGGCAGCACCCATGAGCGCAGCCACCGACCAGATGCCGGCCGTCGCGGATGCAGGACTCCTGGCCAGCCGGGAGGCCGGGGCGGCGATCCTGCCCGCACCGCCCGATGACCGCGACAAACTCGCCTATGTCCACCGCGACCTCGCGTACCTGGCGACCATCTTGGCCCTCGGGGCGGCCGGCCTGATCATCAGTCAGGTTAGGTTCGAGCTGAACTCGGCCCTGGCCATCCCGTTTATGCTGTTCACGGGCGCCTACGCGCTCTATCAGGCGATCAGCCTGCCGGTGAATTTTACCGGGCGTGGCTTCAGCCTGGCCGCTCACCAGACCCTGGTGCGGGGTTGGCAGCCGGTCCGCTATCCAGAGGTCGACATCCACCTGCCGATCTGCGGCGAGCCGGTGAACCTGCTGGCCAACAGCTGGGCGGCCATTGCCGCGCTGGTCGCCGCCTACCCGGGAACGGCCAGGCCGTACGTTCTGGACGACGGCCCGTCGGACGAAGCCAGGCAGCAGGCCGAGTCGCTGGGGTTCGGGTACATCAGGCGGCCAGAGGCCAGAGACTACAAGAAGAGCGGCAACTTGCGGTATGCGTTCGCGCGAACTGCGGGCGAGTTCATCGTTATTTTCGACGCCGATTTCGCGCCTCGCCCGGATTTCCTCGCCGAGACGCTGCCGTACCTGGATGACCCCGGGGTCGCGATCGTGCAGACGCCGCAGTTTTTCCGGGTCAGCCCGGACCAGAACTGGATCGAGAATGCGGCCGGGGCGATCCAGGAGGTGTTCTACCGGTCCATCCAGGTCGCCAGGGACCGCTTCGACGCGGCCATCTGCGTCGGCACCTCGGCCGTCTACCGCCGGTCGGCGCTGGAACGCGAAGGCGGCCCGACGCTGATCCCGTACGCCGAGGATGTGCATACCGGGCTCGACGTGCGGCGGCAGGGCTGGCGGGTGCGGTACCTGCCGATCGTGCTCTCCGCCGGGATCTGCCCGGACAACCTCGACGCGTTCGTCCGGCAGCAGTACCGCTGGTGCACCGGGAATGCGGGCGTGGTGTTTTCGCGCCGCTTGTGGTCCGTGCCGATGGGCGGGCCGGCTCGGCTGACCTACATTTCCGGCTTCTTCTACTACGTGGCCACGGCGCTGCTGACCTTCGTCGGGCCGGCCATCCCGGTCGTCCTGCTCGCGTTCTCGCCCGGGCAGATCCGGTTGCGGAATTTCGTCGTGCTGCTGCCGTCGATGATCACCGGTTTCGTGCTGTATCCGCTGTGGCACTACGCCCGTTACGGGCCATCGGTCTGGCCGCTCGGGATTGCACGCGGCTGGGCCCACGTGTTCGCCATCTGGGACGGCGCCCGCGGCAAGACGATGGGCTGGCATCCGACCCGTACGCCGGGCACCTCGCTACGCCGGTTCAGGATCGGCGTGACCGCCTGGAGCGGCGGCATGGCGGTGCTGTGGTTCGGGCTGGCGGTATGGCGAACCTCGGCCCAGGGTTCGCCGCAGGTGGGCGTGCTGCTGCTGGTTGCGCTGATCAACATCGCGGCCGTGAGCCGCGTGGTGTTTCCTGGGGGAACGTCGGCATGAGGTCAAGGCTCGCCATGATCGTCGCGATCGTGATCGCGGTCGCCGCGCTCGGTTACGCCGTCATCCGGATCGCCTCGGCGCTCAGCGGGCCGCCGGTCGCCGAAGCGCATCTGATGCCGAAACCGGGCTCCTACCTGGGGGTCTTCGAGAACGGCTCGCCGCCCTCCTACCAGCCGCTCAACGGCTTCGCCCGGGTCGCCGGGCGCAGTCCCAACCTGGTCGGCTACTTCAGCGGCTGGGCCGAGCCGTTCGACCTGTCGTTCGCCGTGTCGGTCCGCGCCCACCTGGGTGTCACGTTCGTCCAGATCGACCCGACCTACGCGTCCATCCCCGCAATCGCGGCCGGGGTTTACGACGATTACCTGCGGCAGTACGCCGACAGCGTGCGGGAGTTCGGCACGGCGGTCGTGATCGGATTCGGCCATGAGATGAACGCGTCCTGGTATCCGTGGGGCTACCCCCATGTCCAGCCCGCGACCTTCCGCGCGGCCTGGCGGCACATCGTGGACTTGTTCCGTGCTCAGGGCGCGAGGAACGTGACCTGGCTGTGGACCGTCAACGCGCTCCGGCCGCGCGGCGCTCCGGCGGCGGCCGGCGGGACCGGCCCGCTGTCGCGGTGGTGGCCCGGCGCTCAGTACGTTGACTGGGTTGGTATCGATGGATTTTTCTACCGGCCGCAGGACTCATTCCAGACAGTCTTCGCCCCCACCATCCAGGAGGTCCACCGGCTGACGACACGACCCATCTTGCTGTCGGAGACCGCGGTCGGTCCGAAGGCCGAACCGTTCTATAAAATCCTCGATCTGTTCTCCGGCATGCGAAAAAACAAGACGCTTGGCCTGGTCTGGTTTGATAATGCCCAACATAACGGAATCTTCCACCAAGACTGGCGCATTGAGGACAGCCATCCAGCCGAGGTGTCCTTCCGGCTTGGTGTCCGCGAGGATATGCAGAGTCCCCCCCGGACATAGGCGTTTCGCAGTGATTCAGGAGGCTAAATCCTGTAACAGCCTGATGACCGGGCCCTCGAACTGTACGCTTTTCTCAGTGCTGCACGCAGTGCAGGGAATCAGCACAATCCGTGACGCGGCCGGGAGACGACACGGGCCACGCCGGGGGGACGCCGGGGATCCGGTGCGGCACCTTCTGGCGCCGGCTCTGGGGCAGGCAGGTGCGATTGATGGACTACGGCAGCGCGACGGGCTGGGAGGCCATGTCGCCGCCGACGCCCACCGATGCGCCCGTCCAGACCGCTGAAGCGCGCCGGGATGTCTCCCAGCCGCAAGCTTCGATGCCCGCTGCGGAGCGGGCCGGGGACCGTTCGCTAGCCCAGAGCCAGCACGCCGGCATCTCGGCCATGCTGGGACTGGCCAGCCTGCCAGTCGCGGCGCCCTCCCGGCAGCCGCCAGCCCGGCGCGCTCGGACACCCGATGCCGCGACCGCCATCACCACGCGACCTCCGGCCGGGACGGCTGTCCCTGCGGCATCGGCGGCTGGTCCGGCATCGGCCCGCGGCGGCACGGTGACCACGACGATGCTTGCCCCGCCGGCTGCGCCTGGCCGGGCGCAGAAAGCGGTACTGCTCAGGCCGACTGCCCAGGCCGGGCCGCGTGACCCGGTCGGCGCGGTTGCGGCGAGCGCGCGGCCGGCTCAGGACGAGGGCAAGCCCAGCCGGTTCACGCACCTGCCCGGGCTGTCGCTCATGGTCGTGATCCTCGCCGTGCAGGCCGCCCTGTCCGCGGTGTTCCTGCACGCGAACACGGCCTTTGGTGACGAGGCGCTGTACCTGTGGGCAGGCCACCTGGAGTGGGCCCACTGGCTGCACGGAACGGTCATCCCTGACTTTCCGACCTGGTTCAGCGGGTCGCCGGTGGTGTACCCGCCGGTCGGCGCCCTCGCCGATAGCATCGGCGGCCTGGCCGGGGCCAGGGCGCTCTCCCTCTGCTTCATGCTGGGCGCCACCTGCCTGGTGTGGGGGACGACGGCACGGCTGTTCGGCCGTCGCGCGGCGTTCTTCGCGGCCGCGCTGTTCGCCGTGATCGGCCCGACGCTGCACCTGGGCGCGTTCGCGACCTACGACCCGATGGCGCTGTTCCTGCTGGCGCTGGCCGCTTGGTGCGCCTGCGGCGCGCGGACCAGGGAGGACGCGACCGGCTGGATGCTGGCCTGTGCCGCCGCTCTGGCTCTGGCGAACGCGACCAAGTACGCGAGCATGCTGTACGACCCGGTCGTCATCGTGATGGCGGTGCTGGCGGCCTGCCCGAACCCGGGCGGCAAAGCGGCGCTGCGCCGCGCCGCGCTGCTCATCACATGCCTGGCCGGTTTGCTCGCGATCCTGCTGCGGCTCGGCGGTTCCTGGTACATCACCGGTATCGCGCAGACCACGACCATGCGGCCGAACGGCGCGGACTCGGCCAGCAAGGTGCTCGGCGAGTCCTGGCAGTGGCTCGCCGTTGTGGTCGGCACGGCGCTGGCCGGTCTGGTGGTGAGCCTGATCCGGCGCAACCGGGGCGCCGTGACCTGCCTGGTCGCTTTGCTGTTCGGGGCGGCCCTGCTCGCTCCCGCCGAGCAGGCGCGGATTCAGACCACCGTGTCGCTCGGTAAGCACGTGGACTTCGGCGCGTGGTTCGCCTGCATCGCCGGGGGTTACGCGCTCTCGGCACTGGCCAGCCTGCCCCGGCCGAAGATGGCGCAGGCGATCGCGGCCGCGTGCTTGTCCATGGCGATCGTGCCGGTGGCGGCCGAGGGCCTGCTGCAAGCACGGGCAATGGTCAACTGGCCGGGCGCGGGCCGCCTGATTACCTACCTCCGGCCGCTGACTAGCCACGGTGGGCATTTCCTGGCCGACACCGACGACGTGCCCGAGTACTACCTGCCCGCGACCACCTGGCAGCAATGGTCGAACGTGTTCAGCATCACCCGCCAAGGCCGGGTGCTGGACGAGCACGGCTCGCTGGCGCCGTACCAGAAGGCCATCAAGCAGCACTACTTTTCCCTGGTCATCCTGAATTTCGCGAACACTCCGGTGAAGGACAATGCGATTACCGCGGCGCTCCGGTCAACTCCCGGCTACACGCTAATCAAGTCCGTCCCGTACACAGGCCCGGTCGCCGGCAGCTACACGATCTGGGCTTACCGTCCCGATACCAAGACGGCCGGCCCGTGATCGCCGCCCCGGTCGCGGTCGGCCGGCACCGCCGGTATGGCGCACTGATCCAGCCGCCGCCGCGCGACGACGAGAAGTACCTGTACCTGGTCCGGTCGCTGCCCTACCTGACGGTCGGCTTGACGACGGCGTTCCTGGCCGCTTTCAGCAGCCAGGTGCTGTTCGAGTACAACAGCGGAATCTGGGTGTTCGGCCTCTTCACCCTGACCGGCACGCTGGCCTACGTGATGTCGACACCGCTGGCCTTCATCGGCCGCGGCTTCGATATCACTTCTCACGATGAGATGGTCCAGGCCTGGTGCCCAGAGGAGTACCCGGACGTCGATGTCTACCTGCCGATCTGCGGCGAGCCGATCGACGTGCTCGGCAATGCCTGGGCGGCCGTCGCAGACCTGGTGCGGGCCTACCCCGGCTGGGCGTTCCCCTACGTGCTCGACGATGGTGCCGATCCGCAGGCCAGGGAACTGGCGATGGAGCTTGGCTTCGGCTATGTGATCAGGCCCAACCGGGGCGAGCATAAGAAGTCGGGCAACTTGCGGTACGCGTTCGCGAATACCCGCAGCGAGTTCTTCGTCATCTTCGATGCGGACTTTGCCCCCCGGGCCGACTTCCTGGCCGAGACCCTGCCGCATTTTCAGGACCCGAAGGTGGCGATCGTCCAGACGCCTCAGTATTTCCGCACGGACCGCCGGCAGACCTGGGTGGAGAGCGCGGCGGGGGCGATCCAGGAACTGTTCTACCGCGCGATCCAGGTCGGGCGCGACCGGCTCGGGGCATCAATCTGCGTCGGTACCTGTGCGGTGTACCGGCGGACCGCGCTCGAGGGCCACGGCGGCACCACGCTGATCCCGTATGCCGAGGACGTGCACACCGGCCTGGACGTACGGCGTGACGGCTGGAACCTGACTTACGTCCCGATCGTCCTGGCCACCGGGATGTGCCCCACGGGGCTGAATGCGTTCTTCCGCCAGCAGTACCGGTGGTGCACCGGCTCGACCAGCACGATGCTGACGTCGCGGCTATGGACCGTGCCGATGAGCCTGCTGGCCAGGATGACCTATGTCTCCGGTTTCTGCTACTACGTCTTCACGGCAATGTCGGTGTTCGCGGTGCCGCTGATCCCGATCACGCTGCTGGTCTTCCGGCCATGGAGCATCACGCCATTGAACTCGGGACTGATTGTCGTGTCCATGCTGGCCAGCATGACGGTGCTGCCCCTCTGGCACCGGACCAGCTACGACCTGCGCAAGACCCTGCCGCTCTCCCTGGTGCGAGCCTGGGCGCACGCCCTGGCCATCTGGGACTACCTGCGCGGCAAGACGATGAGCTGGGAAGCCACCGGGGCGGGGGTGAACCCCGTGCGCCGGTTCTGGTGGGGCGTGCGGGTATGGAACGGCAGCGCCGTGGTGATCTGGCTGGCCCTCGTGGTCTGGCGGACGTTCACCTACCCGCCGTCCAGGTTCCTGATCGTCAGCATGAGCGGGCTGCTGAACGCAGCCGTCGTGCTGCGGGTGATCTTTCCAGGAAAAAGTGCGATATGAGCGGCCGGTCGGCGACGTCACACCGGACGGGCGCCGCGCGCTCGCACGTGCTAAGGGGCCTCGGCAACCGGGTGTTCGTGGCGATAGTCAGCGTGGCCACGCTGGTCGCCGTGGCGGCGGTCACGGTGGGGGTGGTGCGCGCCCTGGTGCGGCTCCATGGCGCCGGCGGTCAGCCGGCGGCCAGCTCGGGTCGCAAGGTGGTCGTCAGGCTGCCGGCCAAGCCGCTGAGCTATCTGGGCGCGTACGCCCAGGGCGTGCCGCAGAGTTACGAGCCCATGCAGCAGTTCGCCACCCATGTCGGGGTACAGCCGAACCTGGCCTTGTACTACAGCGGCTGGGGCGAGCCGTTCAAAACGAACTTCGCGATGCAGGCCGCGCGGAATCACGCGGTGCCGCTGATTCAGATTGAGCCAGGCAGAACCAAGCTGGCCGCGATAGCGAACGGAGGCTACACCGCGTACCTGACGTCCTTCGCCAAGGCGGTGAAGGCCTTCGGCCACCGCACCAATCAAGGAGTAATCATCGGCTTCGCGCACGAACCAAACGGGAGGTGGTATCCGTGGGGCGACAAGAAAGTCTCGCCGCAGACCTGGGTCGCGGCCTGGCGGCGGGTCTGGACTACCTTCCATGACGTCGGCGCGGACAACGTCACCTGGCTGTGGACGATCAACGTCTTTGACACCAGCCAGCACATCGCCGACCCGACGCCCTGGTGGCCGGGCCCGAAATACGTCACCTGGGTGGGCATCGACGGGTATTACTACAAGCCGACCTGGAGCTTCGCGCCGCTGTTCGGCCCGGCGATCAAGGCCGTGCGCGGCCTCACCGGCGACCCCATCCTGATCTCGGAGACCGGCGCCTCGCCGGCCGCCGGCAAGGCGGCCAAGATTGCCAACCTGTTCGCGGGGGTCAAGAGCTACCAGCTGCTCGGGCTCGTGTGGTTCGACCGCCGGAAGCACAGGGACTGGCGGATCGAGGTCTCGCCGTCGGCGATAACCGCGTTCCGGGCCGGGGCCAGCGAGTTCACCTTGGTGCGGCCATGACCGGCCCGCAGGGCAGGCGGGCCGGCGGCCCGGTGCTCGCGCGCAACGCGGGCGTGACCGGCGCGCACCGCCTGCCTGACCCGCCCGGGGAGCGGCGGTTCGGGGCCGGAATCCGGCTGACCGCGATGATCGTGTCCTTCGCCGCCGCGGTGGCGGTGTTCCTGGTGTTCACCGTGGTCCGGCCGCACGGCCCGTCGGACACTCTCGGCACGAAACCCGGCACCTACGTGGGGGTCTACGTCACCGGGGTGCCGCACTCGTTCCAGCCCGTGCACACGTTCGTGTCCGACACGAAGGTCAAACCCAACCTGCTGCTGTACTACAGCTCCTGGTGGGAGCCGTTCAGGACCGGATTCGCAGTCCGGGCGGCCAAGCACGGCGCGGCCACGATCGTGCAGATCAACCCGATGAACGTGAAACTCTCCGACATCGCCACCGGCCGGTATGACCGGTACATCAACACGTTCGCGGCCGCGGTCAGGAGGTTTGGTCGCCCGGTGGTCGTGGGATTCGGCCACGAGATGAACGCGCAGTGGTCACCCTGGGGGTACCGGCACGCCAACCCGGCCACCTTCGTCGCCGCCTGGCGGCATATCGTCGACCGGTTCCGCACGGACAAGGTGAAGAACGTCACCTGGCTGTGGACGGTCAACGTCATCGATCCGCATGCTCATTCCAGCAACCCGCGGCCCTGGTGGCCGGGTGATAACTACGTGAGCTGGATCGGCATCGACGGCTACTACCGCCGGCCATCGTGGAAGTTCGCTGCCCTGTTCGGCCCGACGATCAGGGCCGTGCACGTGCTGACCAGGGATCCGATCCTGATTTCGGAGACCGGGGTGCAGCCGTCGGCAGGCAAGGCGGCCAAGATCGGCAACTTGTTCGCCGGCGTGCGAGACTACGGCCTGCTCGGGCTGGTGTGGTTCGACGCGATCGCGCATCACGACTGGCGGCTGGACAACCCGGCCGCGATCCTCGCATTCCGGCGGGCGGTCGAGCGCACGCCTGGCCATCACTAGCGGCGTTGCTCAGTCCAGCCTGAGCAGGCCGGCGCTGGCGGGCGAGAAACCGCAGGCGCCCAGGTAGAACTGCCGCAGGCCGTCGTCGAAGTCCACGTGCAGGAACTCGCAGCCGGCCACCCTGGCCCCGTCCCTGGCCCTGGCCACCAGGGCCGTGCCGACGCCGCGCCGGCGGGCCCGGCAGGCGACCATCGTGTCCTGCAGCCAGGCGTGCGTCAGGCCGTCCCAGACCACGTTGACGAAACCGGCCAGGCCGTCCGCGTCCCTGGCCGTGACCCAGCCCAGGCTGTACCGCCCGGTCAGGCCGGCCCAGTCCCGCTCCTCGTCGCTGTACGGTCCGGTGCCGAACGCCTCGGCGTGCAGCGATTTGACCTCCTGGCTGGTGAACGGGCCGCGCCAGCGGCAGGCAATGCTCACGTGCTCACTGTAAGAACCCGGTGCAAGCCAATAAAGCCCGATTCGGTCGGCCCCGCATCGGCGAGCCTCGCTACAGGGCGCGGGGGAACGTGATCGTCTGCTGGGCGATCAGCGGCCGGCCGGCCTCGAGCTGAATCTGGGCGTGCGGGTTGAGCGGGATGTCGCGCGGGTTGCCCCGGTACAGCTTGCCGTTGTAGATCGCGATGACGTGGCCGCCGACCGGGCCGAGCCGGGCCGGGCCCAGCGGCTGGCCCCACTCGTCGAAGAAGTCGCCGAGGGTGTAGGTCCTGTGCACCGGCGACTCGACGTGGATGATCCCGTCCGGCGCGTGCGTGTGCAGCCAGTACAGGCACCTGCCGCCGACCGCGACCTGGCCCTGGGCCGAGTCCTGGGCGGTCGATCCGGGGATGCCGATGCCCGCCGGAACCTGCCGCTGCGAACCGTTCACGAAGATCGTCAGATGCGCGTGGATGTGAAACAGCTGCTGCTCGCTGGTCTGGCAGCCGATGCCGTCGACCGAGCCGCCGGTCGCGGCCGAGGCCCGGCCGGCCAACGCCGCCGCCGCCGGAATCGGGACGCCCTCGAACCCGTTCGGCCCTGGCTGCGGCGCCGGTCGCAGCGGGCCGAGCGAGCCGATCGGGCCGAGGCTGAGCACTGGCGTACTGGCGTTCCCGATACCCGGCCCGGTGCTGGACCTGGTGCCGGTGCGGCCGGCCGCGGCCGGGGACGGGCGGCCGTTCCCGCCGGACGCGCCGGCCTTGCCGCCGCTGGTCGCGGCCAGGGCGATGCCGACCGCAGCCCCGATGGCCAGCACCACCGCGCCGGCCCCGGTCAGGATCCGGCGGCGCCTGGCCCGCCTGGCCTCCTCGGCCCGCATCTGCGCGACCCTGGCCCGGGCGGCATCGCGGTTCCTGCTGGCCTTGGACACCTGGCTCTCCTTGCGGGGGCGGTCGTTGGCAGCGCCTGCTGCGCCTTCTCCTCACTAACGAACGGGCGTCCCTGAGGGTTCGGGCGAGCGCGCTTTCTCTCGCCGGGGCGGGTCAGGGGCCGGAGCGGCGGCCGGGGGCGGCGGCGGCGTGGGGAGGCAACGATCCGGACAGGGTGCGGGCGGCCCACCGGGGGCAGAACAGAAGATGGGCACCC
>JBPCKO010000257.1:0-9627 GCA_051004215.1 Streptosporangiaceae bacterium
GCCGTAGCCCGCGTCGTACCCGCCGCCCGGCACGCCCGCGGGCGCGCCGCCATAGCGCCGGTCGGCGGCGACATCGGCCGCCAGCCGGTTGACCGCCGGGTTATTCGGTGCCCCGCCAGGAGAGTCCGCGTACCTGGTCGGCGCGCCGCGCCCGGGCTGGAGGTTCTCGGCGGGCCTGGCGGGCGCCGCTACCGAGCAGGAGACGGCCGGGCCGTCGTCGGGGTGGCCCAGCCGGATCGCGCACGTGCCGGTGATGGTGACGCGCTGCACCCGGTCCCGTCCCTGAAAGGTCCCGTTGGTCGAGCCCACGTCCTCGAATAGCCAGGTCGTCCCGTCCTGACGCAGTACGGCGTGCCGCCAGGACACGCGCGAGTCGTTCACGACGATGTCGGATTGAGGGTCCCGGCCAAGGTAATAGCTGCGTCCGGCGGGAAGCGAGCGCTCCGCATCTGGCGTGCGCACAAGCAGCGCTGGCCCAGCGGGCGAGTGGGCGGACTCTGGCGTCATGGGCTAACTGTAGAGCCTATTTCGAGGGCCTGGATACCGCTATGGGTGCCCCTTTTAGCTGCGGTGTTCTGGTTCTGGACAGCACTTTACGTGCCCGTGGGGAACGGCTCAGGGCGGGTTCCCCGGCCCGGCTCGCGCACCGGAATATCGGAAACATCAGTACTCTCCCGGGGCGCCTAGACCGACTATGCACGTTTTGCATAGTTTTGGCGCTAGCAAGCGTTGTGACGGGTCTATCCGGTGACGCTGGAAGATGCCTGCGGCCTTGGCGTACTGTCGCCATGACACGCCGGGGGGGAAGGGGCGGCTAGGGGAGCTGGCCCGCGCCCGCGTGATGGCCGGGGGGTGAATGCGGCGTGCCATAGGGCGCGTAGGTTGCGGCGGACAAGGTCAAACCGGATACTTGGAACGCCCATCCTGACTGCCGTGCACAGCCCAGGTAGCTGCACCGACATTCGTCGTAAAAGTGAAAGCACGGAATGCGCGGTTCGGGGAAATCGGCACAGGACGCAGGCGCTGGGGAGGCAGGGTGAGCGAGGGCGGCAGTCCCGTCGTGCCGGGAGGCTTCGGGCCCGGTTCGCGGATCGCCGGCTATCTGCTCGAGGAGCAGATCGGCCAGGGCGGCATGGCCGTCGTCTTCCGGGCGCACGACGAACGCCTCGACCGCACGGTGGCCCTGAAGATCCTGGCCCCGGCCCTGGCCGCGGACGAGGCGTTCCGCCAGCGGTTCATCAGGGAGTCGCGCGCGGCGGCGGCGGTCGACGACCCGCATATCATCCCGGTCTTCGAAGCCGGTGAGGCCAGTGGCGTGCTGTTCATCGCCATGCGGTTCGTGCGCGGCGGCGACGTGCGCTCGCTGGTTGGCCAGGCCGGGCCGATCGCGCCTGGCCGGGCCGCCGAGATCATCTCCCAGGTCGCCTCCGCGCTGGACGCCGCGCACGGTCGCGGGCTGGTGCATCGTGATGTCAAGCCGGCGAACATGCTGCTGGACTCGAGCTCGGGGGTCGGGCGTCCCGACCATGTGTATTTGTCGGACTTCGGCCTGAGCAAGGGCTCGCTGCAAGCCAGCGGGCTCACCGGGACCGGCACCTTCCTCGGCACCCTCGACTACATCTCGCCCGAGCAGATCGAAGGCAAGCCGGTAGACGGCCGCGCGGACGAGTACGCGCTCGCCTGCGCGGCGTTCGAGCTGCTGACCGGGGTCCCGCCGTTCCAGCGGGACGAGGCCATGGCGGTCATGTACGCGCAGCTCTCCGAGCCGCCGCCGCCGGTGACCGGGCGCCGTCCCGACCTTCCGCCCGCGGTCAACGGCGTCTTCGCCAGGGCGCTGGCCAAGTCGGCCAACGACCGGTACGCGAGCTGCCGCGATTTCACCGACGCGCTCCGCAACGCGCTGGGGATCCGGCCGTACGACTCGGGGCCCGGTGTAGTGCCGAGCGGCGAGCATCCGGCCACTCGGGTGGTCAGGCCGTCTGGCCCGGGTTCCGGCGGCCAGGGCGGGCCCGGACAGCCCGGGCCAGGTCAGGGCTACGGCCCTGCTCAGGGCTACGGCCCCGGACAAGGGGGCTACGGCGGCCCGGGCCAGGGTTACGGGCCCGGGCAGCAAGGTACCCGGCAGGGCGCCCCCGGCGGTCCGCCGGCCGGGGCCAGGGCGGCCGGCGCCGGCGGGTACGGAGCCGCCGAGACCCAGGTCGCCGGAGGCGGCCGATCCACGTCTCCTGACCTGACCGAGCGGCAGTGGCAGGGCGGCGGCCCGGGCGGCGGTGGCGGTGATTACGGCGGCGGTGGTGGCGGCGGGCGTCCTGGCCGGCCGTGGTGGCGGTCCTGGTTCAGCCTGGTCGCCGTCCTGGTGATCCTGATCGGCGGCGGCGTCGTGTACGCATCCTTGTCTGGCGGCAGCGGCAGCGGCGGGACGAGCGGTGGTGACCGCAGTCACCACGCGGCCCTCACGGCGCCGGGATGCAGGACGGCCGCCGCGCCTGCCAGCCGCCTGCACGCCAAGCTGCAGTCGGCCGCCGTGGCAGCCGACCAGGGCGATCCCTTCGGCGTCGCCGTGAGCAAAGACGGCAAGGTCGTCTTCGTCACGACCGACCGCTCACTGAAGGTCCTCACGGTCGGCACGGGCGGGTCCTTGAGCCCGGGGGCGAACTACGCGCTCTCGATCACCGTCCCTAAGAGCGTGGCCACCAATGTCGTCCTCACGCCGAACGGCAAGTACCTGCTGGTGGCTGTCAATAACGGCATCGAGGTGCTGAACGCGGCCGAAGCCGAGCAGGGCGCGCCGAGTATCGACGTCGGCACCATGAGCGTGCCCGGGCTGACCAAGGACGGCCGGTCCATCGCGGTGGCCGTGACCCCGGATGGCAAGTACGCCTTCGCCAGCCTGCAGTTCGCCAACCAGGTCGGCGTGTTCAGCCTGGCTAAGGCGCTGCGCACGAACAGCTTCAGCACCGCGTACCTCGGCTCGCTGAACGTCGGCACCCAGCCGGTCGGCCTGACGGTCTCGCCGGACGGCCAGACGCTCTACGCGACGAACTTCGTGCAGGACAACCCGGTGCCCGGCAAGCTGACCGTCATCGACGTCGCCAAGGCGACGATGAAGGGCCAGCAGGGCGGCGCGATCGTCGCGAGCGTCCCGGCCGGCTGCCATCCCGCGCGGGTTGCCGTGACCGGCAACGGCCAGACCGTGTGGGTGACCAGCCGGCAGAGCAACGTCGTACTCGGCTACTCGGCGTCGACCCTGCGCAGCAAGCCGGGCAAGGCGCTGATCGCCAAGGTGCAGGTCGGGCAGTGGCCGATCGGCATCGCACTGGTGAACAACCAGTCGCGGCTGGTCGTCAGCGACAACGACGGCAGCGACGGTTCGCCCACGTCGACTTCGAGCGCGCATAATCTGGCCATCGTGGATCCGGGCGCCGCGCTGAAAGGCAAGGATGCGCTGCTCGGCTACATCCCCAGCGGGGTGACGCCGCGCGATATGGCCGTCTCCCCGGACGGCAAGTACCTGTACGTGATCGCCCGCGATTCGGCGCAGGTGCAGGTGCTGCGCCTCAGCTCTCTGCACTGACGTCCTGACACCCGATGCTCCCCGGCCAGCCGCAGCCGCGAAGCTCAGCAAGACCGGAGGCGGTTGGCTTGTACCAGTACCAGGCACCACGGAAACGCTCGGGTGGCCGCAAGGCGGTGATCTGGATTGTCGCGATCATCGTGATCCTGGTCGCGCTGGACTTCGGCGCGAAGGCGTTCGCCGAGAGCGAGGCCGCCACGCAGATCCAGAAGCAGGGGTTCCCGAAGAAACCGGACGTCTCGATCGCCGGGTTCCCGTTCCTCACCCAGGTGATCACGAGGAACTTCCACCAGATCACGATCAGCTCGACCAACGTCCCGGAGGGGCCGATCACGATCACCAGCCTCGACGTTGTCGCCCAGAACGTGAAGCTGAATTCCAACTTCCAGTCCGGCACCGCGGGCCCGCTGAACGGCACCGTGCTGATCAGCCTGGGCGAGATCGGCGGCTTCCTGTCCGCGGCCGGCCCGCTCGCCTCGTTCCTGGGCGGCGGCCCGGGCGGCGGGCTGCACGTCGAGTCGGTCGGCAGCAACGAGCTGAAAGGGAGCCTGAAGCTAGCCGGCGGCGCGGTCTCCTTTTCCGCGGTCTGGCAGGTTAAGTCGGCCGGACCGAACGAGATCGAGCTGGTTCTGGTGCGCAGCAACGGCCTGCCCGGCAACCTGGCCAGCAAGGCCAACAACATCAAGGTGCCCCTGTCCTCGCTGCCCGCTCACCTGTCGCTGACCGGCAAGATCAATACCTCGGGCAAGGGCATCACCGCCCGGGTGCACGCCGACAGCATCGCGTTTGGCGGCTGACGGCAGGGCGAGCCCGCCAGCGGGCCGCCCGCTGCGGGGCGATGTCCCGGGCGGGCGGGACAATCGGCTCTTCCAGCCGGGACCGCGCTCAGGGATGATCTCGTCGTGAGCGATGCCGAACTGGCCGGGCCGACGCCGCAACCGGCCGCGCATCCGGATGACGGCCGCGCCGCGCACGTTCGGGTGCTGGCCAGGTCGGCCGCGATTGGCATCGCTGCGCTGTCGGTCGCTCGTCGCGGTGTCGGCGTTCAGCCACGAGTGGGCCTACGACGGCCTGGCCAGGCCTGGCCTGCTGCCGTTCGTGCCGGTGGCGACCTGGCTGGCAGGCTGGACGTTCTTCCCGTACTGGCTGCAGGTCACCCTGCTTCCCGTGCTGTTCCCCGACGGGAGTATCCCGTCCCGGCGGTGGCGGCACTTCGTCGCCGCGGTCCTGGCCGTCGCCGCGATTGTGACCGTGATCGCGATGTTCAAGCCCGATCCCGACGTGGAGGGGCTGGGCGTCCGCAACCCGCTGGGGATCGGTCCCGGGCACGTCGGGCACGCGTGGCATTACCTGCTGCTCGGCCCGGTGATCGCACTGGCGTTCCTGGCCGCCCCGGCCGCCATCGGTGCCCTCGCGGCCCGGCAGGGGCGGGCCCGCGGCCGGATCCGGGCCCAGCTGCAGTGGCTGCTGCTCGGCTTCCTCGCGTGCCTGCTCATTATCGTGGTGCCGGTGCTCATCAGCCCGGCCCGCCTGGCCAGCGGCCATTACATCCTGGCGGTCGCGTTCGCGATGATCCCGCTGGCCGTCGCCATCGCGGTCATCCGGCAGGGCCTGTTCGACATCGAGCTGGTGGTCAACCGGACCATCGTCTATGTGGCCCTGACGACGGCCGGCCTCGCTGCCTATGCCGTCCTGCTGGCAGTCACCGGCACGCGGTCGGGCCACGGAACCACCGCGCCGCTGCTGGCCGCCGTCATCGCCGCGGCCCTGACGGCGGCCAGGACCAGATTCCAGCGCTTCGTCGACCAGCGGCTGTTCGGCGCCCGCCGGGATCCTTACGAGGTCGTGCGCCGCGTCGGCATGTCGGTCGCGGCGGCCGGCACGCCAGACGAGGCACTCGCGAACCTCGTGGTCACCGTGCGCGAGGTGCTCGCCCTCCCTTAAGCCGCGGTCGAGCCCGCCGAACCGGCCGGACCGCCGGACGCGTCCGTCCGGTGTGCCGAGTCGGGCGACCCGGTGGCCTGGGTCGAGGAGCTCCCGGCCGTGCACCGCGGACGGCAGGTCGGCGTGCTGCGCGTGGGTCACCGGCACCGCGGTGAACGCTTCCGGGCGGAGGAGGTGTCCGCCCTCGGCGATGTCGCCCGGCGCGTGGCTAGCTTGCTGCACGCCGCGGATCTGCCCGCCGATCTCCAGGCCAGCAGGGAGCGTATCGTGGTCGCCCGCGAAGAGGAACGCAGGCGGATCCGCCGGGACCTGCACGACGGGCTCGGCCCTGAGCTGGCCGGCATGGCACTGCAGCTCGACAGCCTGGCCTCGCATCTGCGGGATCATGCCGATCTGGCCCAACGTGCCGTCCGGCTGCGCGACCGGCTGCAGCACACCGTCACCGAGGTTCGCCGGATTGTCGAGGGCCTGGGCCCGAGCGCGGTCGACGAACTGGGTCTGGCCGAGGCGCTTCGCCAGCTCGGACTGGCCGGGGCCGAGACGGGGTTCCAGATCAGCGTTCCCGATACGTTCGGCGATCTCCCCGCCGCCGTCGAGGTGGCGGCCTACCGGATTGCCGCCGAGGCCTGCACCAACGTCATCCGGCATGCCCGTGCGTCCCGCTGCTCGATCGAGGCCGGGATCCGGGACGGCTGGCTCACGCTAGTCGTGGCTGACGACGGCCGGGGATTCGGAGCCGAGGCGGCGGTAGGAGTGGGCCTGCAGAACTTGCACGACCGGGCGGCTGAAGTCGGCGGGTCGCTGGAGATCCGTTCCGCCCCCGAAGGCACCACGGTCCTGTCCCGGCTGCCCCTGGCGGCGGGATGATCAGCGGGATGACGCCGGCATGACCAGCGATCGGCAGGGCGGCTTCCCCGCGATGCGAGTCGTCGTGGCCGACGATCATCCGGTGTTCCGTGACGGCCTGGCGATGATTCTGACCGAGCGCGGCATCGAGGTGGTCGCCGAGGTCGCGAGCGGTCAGGAGGCGCTCGACGCGGCCACCGCCTACCATCCGGACGTCGTGCTGATGGACCTGACGATGCCATGACTGGTCGAGGCGACCAGACGGCTGGTAGCCAGCCACCCGGCGGTTGCCGTTCTTGTGCTCACGATGAGCGAGGACGATGACTCGCTCTTCGCTGCCTTGCGGGCCGGAGCGCGCGGTTACCTGCTCAAGGAGGCTGGCGCCGACGACATCGCCAGGGCGGTGATCACCGTCGCCCGCGGCGAGACGGTGCTCGGGGCGCGCGTGTCGACCCGGGTCCTGGAGGCCGTCAGCGGCGGGTTGCTGCCACGCGGGCCCGCGCCGTTCCCGCGCCTGACCGACCGCGAGCGCGAGGCTCTCGAACTCGTCGCCCGCGGCTATCAGAATGACCGCGTGGCCCGTCACCTGGGGCTGAGCGACAAGACGGTCCGCAACCACATCTCTGCCATCCTCGCCAAGCTCCCGGCGGCCACGCGCGCCGAGGCCGTCGCCCTGGCCAGGGACGAGGGCCTCGGGGCCCAGTGATCCGCCGCTCAGCCCGGGCGATCCGGGCGGGTCAGGTCACGCGCGGCGGCGGATGAGACCGATCGACGCGATGATGAGCCAGGCCGGGCCGACGACGCCACCGAAATCGGTGAGCCCGGTCGCGGCGAGCCAGCCGAAAGCGGCCAGCACCGCGAGCACGCTGATCACGCCGACCCAGCGGACGACCAGGCGCTCCCTGAAGGCCAGCCAGGCGACCGCGGCAGCGGCGACCACGACGCCCCACCAGGCGAAGTATGGCGCTGAGTCATTGAGCATGAACAGGGAGTACAGGCCCGAGCGCGGGTAGGAGCCAGAGTTGATCCCGCCCGGCAGGTAGATGGCGAGCGGGCCCTTGACCCCGTATCCGATGATCATCGCACCGGCGCTCGCCACCAGCGCCATGCCGACAAGCCTCGCCGCGCTGGACGGCGGGCCGTGGCGCTCACTCCATTGCCGCCACCCGGCCGCGAAAGCCAGGACGCAGCCGATGGCCAGGAAGCCGGCTACCGCGCCGAGGTGGAAGTCAGACCGGCTGATCTGGCCGAGCACGGCCGCGCCCTGACGCTTCTGCGCGTCGGTCAGGGCCGTAATCGGATCGGTGACCAGGGTGGCAACGATGCCGAGCAGCCCGGCGCCGATGCCCCAGAAGGCCCATCGGTTCGTCCGGGTGGCCCGCGGCCCTCGCGTCATCGCGATGTCCTCGGTGATGTTCATCGGGATTCTCCTCCGCACTAGGTTGCGTGCCCCGAGCCTCGGCGCCGGGGGTCCCAGGCGGAAGTGGCCGTTGTCCCGGCCGGCCAGGATTCCGTCGCGTCATCCAGGTGAAGGCGATCACCGCGCCGACCTGCATCGTCGCGGCAACGACGAGGTCCTGGCCGGCCGAGTTGCCGATGAGCGCACCGCCGGCCATCGCCCCGACGGCCCCGGCAGTCAGCTTCAGGCTGGCCGCCGTGGTGAACACCTGGCCGCGGAGGCGGGCCGGGGCGTCGCGTTGCCGCAGGGCGAAGATCGCTGCGAGCTGCGGGCCGTCGGCCACGCCGAGCACGGCGGCGCCGGTCACGAGGACCACCGGGTTCGCGGCGAAAGCCGCGAGCAACAGCCCGGCCGCAGCCAGGGTAGTCGCGGCGAGGAACGTGGACTCCGGCCGCCAGGCCGGCGGCCAGCGGGCCAGGGCCGCGTTCGCCAGCAGGGCAGTCGCCGCGACGAGCGAGAGCAGGAGGGCGCCGCGGGCGGGACTGCCGAAGTCAGCCTGACCAAGGCGGGGGCAGGCGACGACGAACATGCCGAATCCGAGATAGGCCACGCAGGAAGCGGTGGTGATGGCACGAAGTCCGGGTATCCGGGCGATCGCATGGAAACCTGCCCGCAGGTCCGTGCGCAGGTCGCCCGGCAGCCGTCGCCGGCCCGGGCCCGGCGGCTTCTCGCGGGCCGGCAGCCGCCAGGCCAGCGGCGCGGCGGCCACCAGCATCGTGACGGCTCCGGCGATCGCCCACGGCGCCCCGAGGCTGCCGGCGATGCCCGCCGCGAACGCGGGCCCGGCCAGGCTAGCGACGTTATAGGTGGCGGCGTCCAGCGTATGTCCGCGGGCCAGGCGGCCGGGCGGCACGAGGCTGGCCAGCTGAGCCGTCCAGCCCCCGGCCAGCGCCGGCGCAAGAAGCCCGGCCACGACGACGACGCCGGCCGCGACCGCGACCGGTGCTCGCCCGAGAAGGACAGCAACGGTGCCCAGACCCGCGGCATAGGTCACGAGCGCCACGGCAAGTACCCGGCCCGGGTGGCCGGACCGGTCCAGGACAGCTCCGAAGACCGGACCGCCGATACCGCCCGCAATCGTCAGTCCGGCATAGATAAGGGACGCCGCCGCGGTCGAGCCAGTCACGGCTATCCCGAGCAGCAGCAGGGCCGGCCCCGACATCTCATCACCCGTCCGCGCGCACGTCGACCCGGCCAGGTACCACCTGATGCCGTAACGGGCTATCATGATTAGCACGTTACCAATGGGAGGCAACGTGCCGCACCTTGATATGTCGGCCCGGCCGGCGGCGCTGCGGGCCGCCGACCTGCTGGCCGTCCTCGAGCCGTTCGCAGCGGCAACCGACGCCGGCGCGGTGGTGGACGTCCTACGCCGCTACGGCGAGCCCGAGCCGGTGACGCTCACCCCGGCCGATATCGCGGGACTCGCCAGGGCCGCGCGCGCCCTGTGGGCCGTGTTCCTGGCGACGTCAGCCGACGCCGCCGCCAGGCACCTGAACACGATCCTGGGCACCTACGCCAGCGCTCCGCGGCTCTCGGATCACGACGGGACGCCCTGGCATCTCCACGTCGACCACGAGGACGAGAGCCCGTGGGAAGAATGGCTTGCCTCCTCCTCCGCGCTGGCGCTGGCGACGCTCCTCGCCGAGCGCCAGGCCAACCCGGCCGGCCGGTGCGCGTCCGCCCGGTGCGGCCGGCCGTTCATCGACCTGGGCCGCGGGGATCCCCGCCGCTACTGCTCGGCCCGGTGCTCCACCCGCGAGCGGGTTGTCGCCCATCGCCAGGCCCCGCGCGTGGCCTGACC
>JBPCKO010000258.1:0-18132 GCA_051004215.1 Streptosporangiaceae bacterium
CGATCCGTTCCCACGGGTACCGGGACCTGGCCCGGTCGGCCGCGGCGATGCCGAAGGCGGTGAGCTTCATCGGCATGGCCAGTGCCTCGCGGAGCCGCTTCACCAGCACCCCGGGGCGGCCGGGCGGCAGCAGCAGGCCGGTGGTGCCATCCTCGATGGCGTCGGCGTAGGCGCCGGCCGCGCTGGCGATGACCGGCGTGCCGCAGGCCATGGCGCAGATCGCGGCCGAGCCGATCGGCTCATAGGCCGAGCCGCTGATGAACAGGTCGGCCGAGCGCATCAGGGCGGGCAGGTTCTTGGCCGGCACCTGGCCGGTAAAGGTGACCCGGTCGGCCACGCCGAGCCCGGCGGCAAGCTTGCCGAGCTTCTTGTACGCGATGTCGGCGTCCAGGTCGTCCGGCTCAGGACCGCCGGCGATGACCAGCTCGGCCCCCGGAAGGTCGGTGAGCGCCCTGATCAGCTTGTCCAGGCCCTGGTGCTCGGCCAGCGAGCCGACGTGCAGCAGCCGCAGCTCGCCGTGCCGCTTGGCCGCCGGGCCTTCCGGACTGAACTTCGTGGTGTCGACGCCGGCCGGCACGACGCGCACGCGCGAGCCGGGAACACCCAGCGCGGCCAGCTCGGTGACCTCGTCGGTGGTGGCCGCGAGCACGCCGGTCACGCTGCGGGCGATGAGCTTCTCCATCCGGATCCTGGTGCTGTCCTGCGGGCCGGCCACGCCGTGGCGCTGCTCGGCCGTGCCCAGCGAGCCGAAGCTCGCGGCGATCGGCACGGGCTGCTCGCGCGCGGCCAGCAGGGAAGCGAGCGCGCAGGTCCAGTGGTGCGCGTGCACGACGTCCGGCGTGTCCTTCTTCCACCTGGCCGCGAGGTACCGGCTGATCTCGGCGACGTACTTGGGCAGTTCGTCGGAAGGCACCGGCGCGGGCGGCCCGGCCTTGATGTAGCGGACGGTCAGGCCCGGGGCCACGGTCTCCCGCTCCGGCAGGCCAGGGGCGTCCTTGCGGGCGTAGATGACGACCGTGTGGCCCTGAGCGGCCAGCGCCTTGCCGAGGCCGGCGACCTGCGCGGCCTGCTCGGCGGCATACGGGTCAGACGGGGTGGCAGACGCTGGAGCATGCCGTGCGACGAGGGCGATCTTCATCCCTTGGTCTCCTTGCGGTGTCCGGGGCTGCTGTCACCGGGCGCGAGAGGCTGATTCGGAGGCCAGACCGGGAAGATGGGGTGCGCGCTGTTATCGAGCGCCTCGAACCCTGGAAAACGGAAAGGCACACCCAGCAAAGTCACGCCGTGACAGATGGGGTGTGCCTGCGTCGTAAGCACTGACCAAGAAGCTACACGAGGCGGCCGTGTCTGTCCAGCTCTCGGACCCCGGCCCTACCGCGTCCTCGGCGCCGGCCACCAGAACGGCGGCTAAGGCGGCCGGCCGGACTAGCATGTCCCTGTCAGGCACGATCGGCTTTGGGGGTTTCAGCGTGCCAGAGTTCGACCTCACATCCGAGCAGCGCGACGGGACGCTCGTCGTGCGCCTCGTGGGTGACCTGGACATCGTGACCAGCCGCCAGCTCGACGAGACGCTGGCCCAGGCGCGGCACACGACCGAGCACGTCGTGCTCGACCTGTCCGCGGTGGACTTCATGGACACCAGCTCGCTGGCCGTGATCGTGAGCCACTGGAAGGGCCTGGCGTCCGATGGCGGCTCGCTGGCGCTGGCCGGGGCCAGGTTCCAGTACACCAGGACGCTGTGGATTACCGGGCTGGCCGACCGGATCCCGATGTACGACACCGTCGACGTCGCCATCGCCGAGCTGGCGGCCGACGCCGAGGCCTGAGCGAGCGGACGCCGCGGGCGTGCGCTAGTCCGCCTCGGCGCCCGCGGCGTGCGGCCCGGTCTCCATGATCCGGTCGCGCAGGTAGGTCAGCGCGTGGGCGAGCAGCCGGGAGACGTGCATCTGGGAGATCCCGAGCTGATCGCCGATCTCGGACTGGGTCATGTTGCCGTAGAAGCGCATCATCAGCAGCCGCTGCTCCCGGTCAGGCAGCTCACCCAGGTGCCCCCAGACGGCCTCCATCTCCAGCGTGGTCTCGAGCTGCGGGTCTTCCCCGCCGAGCAGGTCTTCCAGCGTGCCGGCATCGGCGCCGTCGGACAGCGGCGCGCTCAGCGAGGAGGCCTGGAACGCCAGGTCGGCCCGCTGCGCGTCCAGCAGGTCGGCCGCGCTCACGCCGAGGTACTCGGCCAGCTCCGCGTCGGCCGGCAGCCGGGACAGCTGCTGGGCCAGGTCGCTCCTGGCCTTCCTGATCTCCAGCCGCAGTTCCTGGGCGGACCGGCGGACGTGCACCTGCCAGCGCTTGTCGCGGAAATGCCGCTTGATCTCGCCGGTGATGCACGGGGTGGCGTACGCGGCCAGGCTCTCGCCGATGTCCGGGTCGAAGTTGTTGATCGCCTTGAGCAAGCCGACGTATCCGACCTGCATGAGTTCTTCCACCGTCTCGGGGCTGTCGCGGTATCGCTGCACGCACGAGCGCACCAGCGCCTGATAGCGGCGGACGAGTTCCTCATTGGCCGCCTCGCGGCCGGGATCGCCGGCCGGCCCGGACTGGACGGTGCGGAGCAGATCGTGATCGGACTGGTCGCGCGGTCTTACCGGCTCGGCCGGGTCCTGCCGATCCCCGGGGAGCGGGTTTTGCACAGGTATTTCTCCTCCATCGACGTGCACCGCGGACGTGCACGCGTATGGATTCCCGCTGGACGGGCTCTAAACATCGCCGGTACGGGCCGGGCCAGGGCAGATGCGCGCACCGGCGGGCGGCCCGCCGGGTTGCCGCGGCCGGGCTGAGTACGGGGGCTCGATGTTCCGGCTCGTGGTGTTCTGCCTTTCGCTAGACCGCACGGAAGCGCTCGGCGTCCGCGGCCTTGAACGCCAGGCCGTGGCCCGGGCGCCGCAGGTCGGGGGTGAGCACGCCGCCAGCAGGGTCGAGGGCGCCGTCGAAGAGCAGGCCCTCGATCCGCTGATGGTCGTGGAAGTACTCCAGGTGCCGCAGGTTCGGGGTGGCCGACGCCACATGCGCGTGAGCGTTCGGAGCGCAGTGCCCGGAGACCGGCATGTTGTACGCGTGCGCCAGGCCCGCCGCGGCCGCGAACCCGGTGATCCCGCCGCAGCGGGTCACATCGAGCTGCAGGCAGTCGACCGCGCCGGCCTGCAGCAGCCGGGCCGAGTCGGCCAGCGTCCAGCTGTACTCGCCGGCCGTGACGTCGGCGGCGATCTGCTTCCTGATCACGGCCAGCCCGGCCAGGTCCTGGCTGGAGACCGGCTCCTCGAACCAGGTCACCCCGTAGCCGGCCAGCCAGTGCCCGGCCCTGACCGCCTGGCCGGTGCCGTAAGCGCCGTTGGCGTCTACGAACAGCTCCGCCTCGGCCCCGATGACCTTCCTGGCCAGCGCCACCCTGGCCTGGTCCCGGCGCTCGTTGGTGCCCCAGGACTCGCCGATCTTGATCTTCACCCGCGGGATCTTGTGCTCGTTCACCCAGCCGGACAGCTGGTCCCTGGTCTGCTGCTCGTCGTAGCAGATGAACCCGCCGCTGCCGTACACCGGCACGTCCGGCCGGTTCTGGCCGAGCAGCCCGGCCAGCGGGACGCCGAGCAGCCGGGCCTTCAGGTCCCACAGCGCGATGTCGGTCGCGGAGATCGCGATCGACGCGATTCCTTCCCGGCCGAGGTTGCGCACGGCCCGGTTCATGGCCGTGGCGGCCGCCGCGGTATCCAGCGCGCCGGTTCCGCTCACCAGGCCGGCCAGCAGGTCGTTGACCAGGTACGCGCTCACCGGTGAGCCGTAGCTCCAGCCCAGGCCCTGCTGGTCGCCGGCCCGGGCGGTCACCACGATCAGGCCGGTGGAGTCCCAGGACAGCGTCCCGTCCGACTCCGGGCTGTCGGTCGGGATCACGTAGGCCGCGGCCGTCACCTCGGTCACCGGCGGTCCGGCACCGCCGGCGCCCGATTCGTGCGTCGCTGGAGATTCCGTGCTCACGGCCGCTCGCCTCCCGGATGGTGTCCCTGCGTCGTCTCGCTGCTGGGCCGGCTGGAGCTACCCCGGGCGGGCGGAGATACCCCTGTTCGCCGGGCTTGCCAGGGGAGCGCGCAAGCGAGTCCGGCACGCACGGCTAGGCCCATGTTTGCCGCCGTCCCTGCTGGACAGCCGGTGCCGGAGCTTTCCTGGCGGACGGCGCGTCCCGGCGGCACCGGCCGTCCCCGCGCCCCGCCGAGCGATGACGAGGAGGACCACGCTGGCAACGAGCGCGTCCGAGGCACTGATATCCCGGCTGGCCGACTGGGGTGTCGACACCGTCTTCGGGATACCGGGAGACGGAATCAACGGGATCCTGGAGGGCCTGCGGCGGCAGCAGGACCGGGTGCGGTTCGTGCTCGTCCATCACGAGGAGGCGGCCGCGTTCATGGCGACCGCCCACGCCAAGGCCACCGGCAAGATCGGGTCTGCCTGGCGACGTCCGGGCCCGGCGGCATCCACCTGCTGAACGGCCTCTACGACGCCAAGCTGGACCACCAACCGGTGCTGGCCATCACCGGCATGCAGGAGACCTCGGTGCTCGGCACCGGCTACCAGCAGGAAGTCAACCTGGACAAGCTGTTCGCCGACGTCGCCGAGTACGACCAGATGATCTACAACCCGGCCCAGCTGCCGACGGTCGTCGACAATGCGATCCGCACGGCGTACGCGCGCCGCGGGGTCGCCCACATCACTGTCCCGAACGACATCCAGGTCGCGGACGCCGACGCCGATCCCTGGCAGCATGTCGCGCCGGCCAGGTCCCCGCACACCTTGCCGGTGATGCTGTCCGCGCCCGGGCGGCCGGACGAGAAGGACCTGAGCCGCATCGCCAGCCTGCTCGAGGACGGCAGCAAGATCGCCATCCTGGCCGGCGCGGGAGCGCGGCACGCCAGGGCCGAGGTGCTCGAGGTGGCCGAGATCCTGGCCGCCCCGGTCGTCAAGACGCTGTCCGGCAAGGCCGTCGTCCCGGACGACTCGCCGTACACCACCGGCGGCATCGGCCTGCTCGGCACCAGGCCGACCGAGGAGCTAGTGGAGGAGATCGACGCGCTCATCATGATCGGCACGAACTTCCCCTACACCCAGCACCTGCCCGCGCCCGGCAAGGTACGGGTCGCGCAGATCGAAGGCGATCCGGTGCGGGCCGGCGCGCGGGTGCAGACCGAGGTTCCGGTTGCCGGCGACGCCAAGGAGGCGCTGGCTGGCCTGATCCCGATGCTGAAGCGGCGCACCGACACCGCGTTCCTGGAGAAGTACCAGAAGGCGATGGGCAAGTGGCGGGAGACCATGGCCGCCCAGCAAGATGCCAGGCGCAACCCGATCGCGCCGCAGTACGTGGTTGGCGTGCTGGACCAGCTGGCCACCGACGACGCGGTGCTGACCTGCGACAGCGGCACGATCGCGACGTGGGCGGCGCGGCACTGGACGGTCCGGGCCGGCCGGGAATTCTTCTTGTCGGGCAACCTGGCGAGCATGGCGCCCGGCCTGCCGTACGCGATCGGCATCCAGCACGCGTTCCCCGGGCGTCAGGTGATCGGCTACGTCGGCGACGGCGGGTTCTCGATGCTGATGGCGGAGTTCCTCACCGCCGTGCAGCACCGGCTGCCGGTCAAGATCGTGATCAACAACAACAACTCGCTCGGCCAGATCCTGTGGGAGCAGATGGTGCTCGGGTTCCCCGAGCACGGCGTGCGTTACCCGGAGCCGTTCGTCGACTTCTCCGCGTTCGCCAGGGCCAACGGCGGCCTCGGCATCAAGGTGGAGCGAGCGGCGGACGTGCACGGCGCGATCAGCCAGGCGCTCAGCCACGACGGGCCCGCGCTGGTCGACGTCAACGTCAACCCGGACGAGCCGCCGATGCCGGGCAAGGTCGAGTACAAGCAGGCCAAGAAGTTCGCCGAGGCTTTCCTGAAGGGCCAGCCGCGCAAGGCAACGATCGCGACGACGCTGTTCAGGGACCGGATCGAGCAGCTGAAGCCGTAGCGCAGTACCCAGCCCGCCGCACCCAGCCGCCGCACCAGCCCGCCGCACCAGCCCGCCGCGCCGGCTTCCGGCCGGTGCGGCGGCCTGGGTACGGCGGGTTACCGGGAGCGGCGGATGGCGCCGAAGATGGTCCCGGCCACCGCGGCGCCGGCCGCGCAGGCCGTCACCTGGGCGGCGTGCTGGGACACCCACAGCTGCAGGGACCGGTCGTGCGAGCGGTCGGTGAACTGCCCGCGCGCCCCGAAGTCCTTGCCGCCGGGACCGTCGGCCGGCGCCCACAGGTTGTCCGGGCGGTCCGGCGGCGGCCGCTCGCTGGTCTGCTGCGCATCGAAGCCGGTCTTGGCCAGGTAGCGGTCGAGCAGGGCCGGGGCGATCCGGTTCGCGATCAGCGTGGCGGCGGTGGTGCCGCCGACCCAGTAGGTCTTGCGCCCGGGGTGGTCGGCCGCGAACACGACGCCGCGGGCGGCGACCTCAGGCTCGTAGATGGGCGGCACCGGCTGCGGCTGCCTGGGCAGCCTGGATTTCACCCAGGAGAACTGGGGCGTGTTGACCGCGGGCATCTGAACGACGGTGACGTGCACATTCGAGCCCTCGTGGAGGAGCTCGCAGCGCAGCGAGGAGGTGAAGCCGACGATCGCGTGCTTGGCCCCGCAATAGGCCGACTGCAGCGGGATGCTGCGCTCGGCCAGCGCGGAACCCACCTGCACGATCGTGCCGTGGTCGCGGGGGCGCATCCGGCGCAGGGCGATCATCGTGCCGTGCACGAAGCCGAGGTAGCTGACATCGGTGACCCGGCGGAACTCGTCCGGGCTGATCTGGTCGAACGGGGCGAACACCGAGCTGAAGCCCACGTTGACCCAGATGTCGACCGGGCCGAGCTCGCGCTCGATCTCCTCGGCCGCCGATTCCAGTTGCTCGTGGTCGGCCATGTCGGCGGTCACCGCGTGCGCGGTTCCGCCGGCCGCGGTGATCTCCTTGGCGGCCCGTTCGAGCCCCTCGGCGCCGCGCGCGATCAGGCCGACGCGGTCGCCGCGCTCGCCGAAGAGCCGGGCGGTAGCGCGGCCGATGCCGGCGCTCGCGCCATTGATGACGACGGTGGAAGGCATGCGCACGCGGCTACCCCCGGGCAGTCCCGGCAAACGGTACCTGACCGGCCTTTTCGGTGTTTGAATCGGGCGTTGCGGGTGAGCGGTAGCGGTCATGACCGCGCAGACGCACGTACCATCGCAGGCGCCAGGCCCCGGTGCCCGGCTGACCGCTTCGGCCGGGCAGCTCCGGCGCGGGACAGCGCGATGAGAGACCTGGGCGACTTGTGGCGCCCGCGGGTACTGCGCGAATACTCGTTCATCGCGGACGGTGAACGCGGCGCGCTGATTGGTCCCGATGGCGCGATCGTCTGGTTGTGCGCGCCGCGCTGGGACAGTCAGGCCGTGTTCTCCTCCCTGGTCGGGGGGCGCGGCGGATACGCGGTGACGCCGCAGAACCCCTGGCACGTCTGGGGCGGCTACTACGAGCCGCGCAGCCTGATCTGGCGTAGCCGCTGGGTCGGCTCTGGCGTCGTCGAGTGCCGGGAGGCAATGGCGATGCCCGCCGACCCGGACCGGGCGGTGGTGCTGCGCCGGATCGAGGCCAAGGAGGGCCCGGCCAGGGTGCGCGTCGTGCTCGACCTGCGAGCCGGATTCGGCGGCAGCCAGACCAGGGACCTGGTCAAGCAGGATGGCGTCTGGACCGGGCGCAGCGGCTCGGCCGCCGGGACCGTGTACCTGCGCTGGTCTGGAGCGGCGAAGGCGCGTGCCGATGGCTCGGGCAAGCTGGAGTTCTCGCTCACCGTGCCGGCCGGCCAGCACCACGACCTGGTCATGGAGGTCTCCGGCCGGCCGTTTACCGACACGCCTGCCGAGGCAGGCCCGGCCTGGCAGGCGACCGAGAAAGCATGGGCCGCCGCCGTGCCCGACTGCCGCGAGCTGGTGGCCTCGCGAGACGCCTCGCACGCCTACGCGGTGCTGCACGGCCTCACCTCGCAGTCCGGCGGCATGGTCGCCGCGGCCACCACGTCGCTGCCCGAGCACCCGGAGACCGTGCGCAACTATGACTACCGCTACGCCTGGATCCGCGACCAGTGCTACGCGGGCATGGCGCTGGCCGCGCACGGCTCCCGGGACCAGCTCGCCCGCTCGGTCCGGTTCATCACCGAGCGGGTGCTGGCCGACGGGCCTGACCTGATGCCCGCCTACACGGTGTCCGGCGACCCGATCCCGGCTGAGCGCATCCCGCGGCTGCGCGGCTACCCGGGCGGCACGGTGCGGACCGGCAACCGGGTGGTCGGCCAGTTCCAGCTCGACAGCCTGGGCGAGGTGCTGAAACTTCTGGCCGAGGCGGCCCGGCTTGACCTGCTCGGCCCGGATGAGCTGCATGCGGCCGAGGTGACGGCCGATGCGATCGGCCAGCGCTGGCACCAGGCCGAGGCCGGGATCTGGGAGCTCCACGACGACCACTGGACGCACTCGCGCCTGGCCTGCGTGGCCGGGCTGCGCTCGATGGCCGCGGCGACCGCGGAGCACGGCGCCCGGGTCGGTGCGCAGTGGAGCTCGCTGGCCGACGCGATCATGGCCGACATGGGCAAGGCGGTGCACCCGAGCGGCCGGTGGCAGCGATCGTTCTCCGACGATGGGGTGGACGCCGCGCTGCTGCCGACCGTCGTGCGCGGCTCGCTGCCGGCCGAGGACCCGCGCAGCCAGTCGACGGTTCGGGCGATCGCCAGGGAACTGGCCGACGACGGGTTCGTGTACCGGTTCCGGCACGACGACCGGCCACTGCACAAGGCCGAGGGCGCGTTCCTGCTCTGCGGGTTCTGGATGGCGCTGACCGCGCACGTACGCGGTCACGATGTCGAGGCCGCGCACTGGTTCGAGCGCAACCGGGCGGCCTGCGGGCCGGCCGGGCTCTACACCGAGGAGTACGACGTGCACCAGCGCCAGCTGCGCGGCAACCTGCCGCAGGCTTTCGTGCATGCCGCCATGCTCGAATGCGCCGTCCGCCTGTCCGGCTTCGCGAGCCTCGGAGGCCACGGCGCGGCGGTCGGCCAGTAGTTCAGTGACGACAACGAAGCGCGCCAGCGGGGCATCAAGGGCCGCTCGTTGATGAACAAGACGCCGCTCGCCTGAGCGCTAGCCCTGTGTCGCCGGGCACGGCGAGTTACTAAACAATTAGTGATAATGCGATTACAGACCGTTATCAGATTAGGTCAGCCGGGTAGTACTCAAGGGTCCTCCGACGACATCGGAGCAACCCAGGGAAGGAAACGATCCGGCATGGCAACGGCCAAGCAGACGCAGACGGCGGCCACGCCTGCGGCGAAGAAGGCGCAGCGGGCCGCCGCGACCGGCACGAAGACGATCGCGAACCTCGCGTCGAAGACAAGGACCGCGATCGGCAAGGTGGAAGCCGCGGTCGCACATAACAAGGCTGGCGCACCGACGGTGCGTACGGCCAAGGCAAACACAGCGAAGGCAACCATGACGAAGGCGTCCACGTCCGCTACGCGGGCTTCGGCAAACCGTACTTCCGCGGCTAAGAGCACCGCGGCTAAGAGCACCGCGGCCAAGAAGAGCACCGCGGCGAAGAAGCCGGCCGCGAAGAAGCCGGCCGCCAAGAAGGCTGGCACCGCAACTCGGACCGCGGCCACGAGCACGGCGGCGAAGAAGAGCACGGCCAAGAGCACGGCGGCCAAGAAGCCGGCGGCGAAGAAGACCAGCACCGGCGCGGCGAAGAGTTCGGCGGCGAAGAAGCCGGCGACCAGGAAGGCCACCTCGGCTCGGACCGCCGCCAAGAAGCCGGCGGCCAAGAGCACGGCAGCGAAGAAGGCCGGCACCACGACCCGGACCGCGGCCAAGAAGCCAGCCGTCAAGAAGGCCGGCACCAAGGCTCGGACCGCGGCCAAGAGCACGACGGCCAGGAGCACGGCGGCGAAGAAGCCGGCGGCCAGGAAGGCCAGTACCGGGACCCGGACCGCGGCGAAGAGCACGGCGGCGAAGAAGAGCGGCACCGCGGCTCGGACCGCGGCCAGGAAGCCAGCCGCCAAGAAGGCCGGCACCAAGGCTCGGACCGCGGCTAAGAGCACGACGACCACGAGCTCGGCGAAGAAGCCGGCGGCCAGGAAGTCCGGTACCGTGACCCGGACCGTGTCCCGGACCGTGTCCAGGAAGCCGGCGCCGAGGCGCCCGGCGGCGAAGGCGGGCATCGCGACGCGTACGGCGAGCAAGAGCGCGACGCCGTCGCGTTCGGTGCGGACCAGCACGTCATCGCGTCTGGGCACCAGCACGGTCAGGACGCGGCCCGCCAGCGCCGCCGGCCCGGCCCGCACGGCTGCCCGCCCGGCCGGAGCACGCACCGCGATGAGAACGACGGCGGCGCGCGTCCCGGCCACCCGCGGCAGGGCGTCGGCCAGGATGACCAAGCGCGGAGCCAGCGTGCCTGCGCGCGGTATCAAGGCCACCTCGGCCCCGCGCGGCAAGCCCGGCGGACAGACCGGGCCGCGGAGCAGGGGCGAGCTTTACGAGATGGCGCAGCGGCGGGACCTGCCCGGCCGGTCGTCGATGAACCGGGACGAGCTCGCCAGGAAACTGGGCGTCCGCTAACGGCGCCGCGCACCCGGGCGAGCCAGCCGGCCCGCCCGGGTTCCGGCGTGCCCGGGTCACGGTTGGCCAGGGCCCGCCGCGGATGCGAGAGTAAGGCTGTGCCCAGCAAGAGCAAGGCTGCGGCAGGCACCAGCAAGGCTGCGGTCAGTAAGCGCCCGGCCAGCAACAGTGCGGCCGGCAACAGTGCGGACAGCGCCAGCAAGAGCCCGGCCAGCGCGAGTTCGAGCGCGGCTGCGTCCAGCGAGCAGCTACGGCGATACTGGGCCAAGCGCGACTTCAGCCGCACTCCGGAACCGGCCGGAGCGGCTCCGGGCGGCGACGGCGGTCATCGCCGGTTCGTGGTCCAGCGGCACCGGGCCCGTCGCCTCCACTATGACCTGCGGTTCGAGATCGATGGCGTGCTCGTGAGCTGGGCGGTGCCGAACGGCCCGACCCTCGATCCCGCCGTCCGGCGGCTCGCCGTGCACGTCGAGGACCACCCGATCGAGTATCTGGACTTCGAGGGCGTGATCCCGTCCGGGGAGTACGGCGGCGGGGACGTGATCGTGTGGGACCTCGGGACCTGGGAGCCGCACGCGACCGACGACCCGGCCGCAGCGGTGGCGGCCGGTGAGCTGCACGTCGACGTGACCGGCGAGAAGCTGCGAGGGCGGCTGATCCTGGTGCGCAGCGGCGGCCGGGCGGCCAGGGAATCGAACCAGTGGCTGCTGCTGCACAAGGACGACACCGACGCGGTGCGTGGCTGGGATCCTGAAGATCACCCCAGGTCCGTGCTCAGCGGGCGTACCAACGACGAGGTCAAGGCCGACCCGGACCGGCTCTGGCGGTCCGATCTGCCACCCGACCAGGCCGCCATCACGTTGCGCCCCCCGCACATAGCCGGGCCCGACGAGGCCGAACTGGCCGCGCTCGACGACCTTGGCGCGGGCGGTACCTGGGAGGTCTACGGCCGGCGGCTGAAGCTGACCAACCTGGACAAGGAGCTATTTCCCGGTCGCGGCCGGGCCGGGGGCGTGACCAAGCGCGAGTTCATCGCCTACGCGGCCAGGATCGGGCCGGTCATCCTGCCTTACCTGGCCGGCCGGGCGCTGAACATGCATCGGTTCCCCGGCGGCGCCGGGCAGTCGGGGTTCTGGCACAAGCAGCTCCCCGAGCACGCGCCCGACTGGATCCCGCGCTGGGACAACCCGGAGGCCGAGCGCGGCAAGACCACGACCTACCTGGTCGTGGACGAGCCCGCCGCGCTGATCTGGGCGGCCAACTTCGGCGCGCTGGAGTGGCACGCCTGGACGGCGCCGACCGCCGGGCCGCGCAGCCCCAGCTACGCGCTGATCGACATCGACGCAGGGGAGTCGACCTCCTGGTCCGAGGTGCTGGTGCTGGCCAGGCTGCACCGGACGGCGCTGGAACATATCAAGGTCAGGGCCGGGGTCAAGGTCACCGGCCGGCGGGGGATCCAGGTCTGGATCCCGGTCGAGCCCGGGCTGAGCTACGAGGACACCAGGGGCTGGGTCGAGCAGCTGTCCAAGACGATCGGCGCCGTCGTTCCCGACCTGGTGAGCTGGAAGTGGGACGTGAGCGAACGCGGCGGGCTGGCCAGGCTCGACTACACCCAGAACGTGAGCAACAAGACGCTGGTCGCTCCCTACAGCCCGCGGGCCGCGGCGGGGGCGCCGGTGTCCGCCCCGATCGCCTGGGACGAACTCGACGATCCTTCGCTGCGGCCCGACGGTTTCACGGTCCGGGAGGTCCTTGACCGGATCGCGGAGCGCGGCGACCTGTTCGGCGTCGTGCTCGGCGATGGCCAGGCGTTGCCGCCGCTGGATTGAGCCACCGGCGAAGTCCTGGCGGGCGGCTAGCCCCGGCGGCGCGCGAGGTAGGCGGAGATGCCGTCGTCGGCCTGGCTGGTGATGAACGCGCCCCTGACCGTGACCAGGATCTCGTCGGCGTGATCCAGGCAGGCCCAGACCGAGTCGCCCGCGGAGTCGGCCAGCCTGACATCCGCCTTCTGCTGGCAAGATTGGTGGCCGGCGTCCGGGACCTGGCAGCGGGCGCGCGTTCCGCCCTTGGCCGACACCGCCGCGGCCGCCTCCCTGAGCAGGGAGAAATGCGATGATTCGTCGGCCGCGGTCTGAAGCTGGGCCGGGGAGCGCTCGCGCTGGGCGATGAGCACGGTATTGCCGTCGGGGTCGGCGATCCTGGCCTCGCCGCCGAGCGCGTGCGGCGGATGTCCGACGTGCTTCACCTCGACGCCGCCGTCCCGCAGATCCGCGATGACGGCGTCGACGTCGTCGAAGTAGAAGTCGAACAGCAGGGGCAGCTGCGGCACGTCCAGAGGAGTCCTGGTCCAGGCCACCAGCACGAGGTACTGCCCGTTCCGCATGACGGACCAGGCCCCGTCGGCGGACCGGCCGCTCTGCTTTTCGGCGAAGCCGAGCAGCTCGTAGAAGCGGCGCGAGGCACCGATGTCGGCGACGTAGGTAGCCGCGTACATCTCCTGCACCACGCGAGTCATTGCGCCAAGATACTCGGGTTCGCCGGACGCCGGGCCGCCTCACCTCGGCATGCGGCGCCGGCGCCCGGAGGTCAGCTGCCGAGCAGCCGCGTCTTGGCCGTGGCGAACTCAGAATCGCTCAGCGAGCCCTGCTGATGCAGCTGGCTGAGCTGGGCGAGCTGATCGGTGACCGACGGCTCGGTGGGCGGGCGGCCGCCCGACGGCGGCCCGCCCTGGTTGCTGGCCGGGGCGTTCTGATCGGCCTGCGCCGAGGAGTCCTGCGCGGCGCGCTGGGCGCTGCGCTTGCCCATGGCGTAGGCCCCGCCGCCGACGACCGCGGCCCGCAGGAGCGGACGGCGTCTGACGAACATGAATCCCCCCGGTTCAGACGTCGGCGTCGGCCGGCAGCGACAGGCCGAGCGCGATCATGATCTCGGGCGCGGCTGAAACCGCCCTCGGACTGCCGACCTGAGGCGTGATCGCGCGCAGCACGCCGAGGATGTCGTTCGGCGTCGCGCCGGCGTCCAGGGCGTTGGCGACTTGCCACAGGTACGAGGCCGGCGGCGAGTCGAGCGCGACCAGGGCCGCGATCTTGACCAGGGCGAAGCAACGCGGGTCGAGTCCGGTACGCTCCCGTTCTTCCTCGCGCAGTTCGAGGGCCTCGCCGAGTAGTTCCAGCTCTCCCAGCGCAATGCCGGACAGCGCATTCTTGGTGTCGTCATCCACGTAGACGTTGGCAGGCGCGCTCATGTCTGTTGATCCCCCTGTCTGCCGGCGCCGGCCGGCGGATGCTGTTCGGCGGATACCCCGCGAGCTCCACGCTCGCGCGGCCAGCCGTGCCGCGCACCACCCCCGGCGGGTGAAAGCTCGCCCGGTGCGATCCGCGCGTTCGCCACGTAGGCGACCACGGCCGCGACGATCACCAGCGGCATAACCTTGATGCCGTCGGACGCGATCAGCAGCGTGGCCAGCAGCACCGAGGTCAGCGGCAGCGCCAGCATGACCGCGCTCATCGCGCCGATGCCCATCGCGACCGCTGCCACCAGCGGCAGCCCTGGCAGGTGCGACAGCAGCACGCCGCCGGCCGCGCCGAGGAACATCGCCGGGAAGATTGGCCCGCCACGAAAGCTGCCTAGCGACAGGCCGTAGGCCAGCGCCTTGCAGGCCAGCAGCAGGGCGACGGCGCCTGCGGAGTAGGTGGCCGCGTGCGTGACCAGCGGGCCGAGCGCGTCCTGGCCGGAGTACAAGACATCGGAGACCGGCTTGCCGGTCGCGATCGTGTAGGCGACTGCGAGCCCGGCCACGGCCGCCGCGGCCACGGGCAGGATGACCAGGGTCCGGCGCTGCGCGCGCTCCTGCAACAGCCGGCCGAGCCAGCGGAGCCCGCTGCCGGCCAGCGCGGCGGCGAGGCCGATCACGACCGCCCAGCCGAATTCGGCCAGGTCCGGGCGGCCGAACGCTGGCAAGCCGGGGATGGCCAGTGAGAACGTCCCGAGACCGGTCAGGCTGTCCAGCCCGATGAAGATCAGCGACCCGACTCCGGCCGCGAGCAGCCCGGGCACGAGTACCAGGCTGAGCATCGCCCCGCCCAGGCCGGACGCTTCCATCAGCAGGAACGCGCCGAGGATCGGCGAGCCGAGCAGCGTGCTGATCGCGGCGAAGCTGCCCGCCGAGGCGATC
Source organism: Streptosporangiaceae bacterium (assembly GCA_051004215.1). GTDB lineage: Bacteria > Actinomycetota > Actinomycetes > Streptosporangiales > Streptosporangiaceae > Chersky-822. Next base: position 14,854 of record JBPCKO010000258.1, read on the forward strand.
ACCGAGCGGCCCTGATCGGGGACCGGGCGCCTGGCGAACTTGACCGCGAGGGCGGCGAGCCCGCTGCCCAGGGCGATCAGCGGCATTTCCGGTCCCAGCACCAGGCCGAAGCACAGGGTCGCGAGGGCGGCGAGCACGACGCCGGGGAGTTGCGCCGGGGCTGGCGGCGGGTGCACCTTGAAGCCGCCGGCCGGGGACGGCCCGCCGTTGCCGGGAAGCCTGGTGATCGCCAGCGCGGCCAGGATGCCGCCCGCGACCAGCACGGGCAGCGGCCACCAGGCCGGCACCGGATGGAGTCCCAGGCCGTGCGGAAGGTGCGCGAACAGTTCCTTCTGCAGGTAGCTGACCAGGGCAAGGAATCCGTAGGCAGCGGCGGACACCGGCACGCCCAGCAGCCCGGCGACGGCCAGCAGGGCCAGGTAAGACCGGCTGCGCAGCAAGGCCAGCGGGTCGGGCTGGGCAGTGCCGGTCCCGCCCGTTCCTCCGGACGGCCGGTCCGGCTGTGCCATGGCTGCCCTCTCACCGGCCGTCTCGATGCCGTGCCGGGTTCTCACCCTCACGGCGGCCAGCGGGCCCGGCATCGTTCTCACCGGGTGATTGGCCTGGCTCTCGCGCGGCCTGCGGCCGGCGATCAGGGGCGACGGCCCGCAAGGACGCAGAACTCGTTTCCCTCGGGGTCGGCAAGCACGACCCAGCTTTCGTCGCCCTGGCCGACGTGCGCGGGCCGGGCACCGAGGTCGAGCAGCCGCCGGACCTCGTCGTCTTGCTCCCGGTCGGCCGGGTTGAGGTCGAGGTGGAGCCGGTTCTTGACGATCTTGCCCTCGGGCACGTGCGCGAAGGTCAACGTCGGCGGCACCGGGCCAAGCCGGTTCGTGCCGCCAGGCCCCATAGGCCAGCCAATGGTGACAACCTCGTCGTCTTCGTCCTGCACCTCGTAGTCCAGGACGGAGCACCAGAACCGGGCGAGACGGCTGGGATCGGCGCAGTCGATCGCAAGCTCGCTGAACCTACTGGTCATGCCAGGACCTCCCCGTCACAAAGCGGGTCCGCCGGGCCACCGGCCAGCCGCAGTGTTCGTTGGCGATGGACTGACTCCAAGAGATTATAGTCGAACATTTGTTTGACTAGTTGTTATGCTCAGAACATGGCAACCGCGTTCCAGGCATCGCTCTTCGATACGGCCGATGCCGGTCTGGCGCCCTTGCGGCCGTCGTCGGGCCGGACCGTGCTGGCCCACGGGGCCTGGCTCGACGTGGTGCCCGGCTGGCTGGGCGGCGCCGACGCGCTGTTCGACCGGCTGGCCGGCGGGGTCCCGTGGCGGGCCGAGCGGCGCCGCATGTACGACCAGGTCGTCGACGTGCCCCGGCTGCTGTGCCAGTACGGGCCGGGCGAGGCGCTGCCCGACCCGGCGCTGGCTGAAGCGCGGGACGCGCTGGACGCCAGGTACGCCCCCGACATCGGCGAGCCGCTGTGCACGGCGGGCCTGTGCCTGTACCGGGACGGCCGCGACAGCGTCGCCTGGCATGGTGATACCTCGGGCCGGCGGGTCAGGGAGACCATCGTGGCGATCGTCTCGCTCGGCAACCCCCGGGCGTTGCTGCTGCGCCCGCGGCAGCCGGGCGGCCCGACGTTGCGGTACCAGGCCGGGCACGGTGATCTGCTGGTCATGGGCGGCACCTGCCAGCGCACCTGGGAGCACGCCGTGCCCAAGTCGGCCAGCGTCGCCGGGCCGAGGATCAGCGTCCAATTCCGCCCGGCCGGGATCCGCTGATGTTCGCTAGTTCCGAACAGCTAGCCCGTACGCTGCTCGCGGAGGTTAGGTGTGCCGAACGAATGCTCCCGCCGCGCCCGGGTCAGACCCCGGACGGCGCGGCTCGGGCATTTGCTGCAAGAGGGGGAGGGTAACCGACATGAAGCGCCTGCTCATGCTCGTGTTCGCGGTTGCGGCGACGGTTGGTCTGCAAGCGCCGGCGCTGGCGGCTCCGGCGAGCACCTCGCGTCAGATCGGGTCGTGCACCGCACAGGGCGATTTCGCGGTCTGCGACGCGAGCGGAACAGCAAGGCACCATCCGGTCAGGATCTACCTGCACGTCAGGGCCACCCCGCGCCAGTCCGTTTCCGGAGCGTGGGACATTACCTGCGCCAAGGGAACGGGCGCGGGGAGCAGCTCCGGGTCGTTCTCCGGCGGGACGCCGATCAACCGTCGCCTTCATCATCCCTACCAGCACCCCGACTACTGCATCGTTGCGGCGGACGGACAGCTGACCAGGCACGGGCACCTGCACGTCTGGCTGACCTACACAGGCTGAGCCCGGCGGCCGGTTAACTCGGCCGCTCCGGGTAGTGCGGGGGGCGTGCCTACGCTGACCGAGCCCGGCCGCGTGATCGCCGGGCGCTACCGGCTGCTGTCCGTTCTCGGCACCGGCGGCATGGGCACCGTGTGGCGGGCCCACGACGACGTGCTCGACCGGCTGGTCGCGATCAAGGAGGTCTCGCCGCCGGCCGAGGTGACCAGCGACGAGGACCAGACGCTGCGCGAGCGCACGCTGCGCGAGGCCCGGATCGCGGCCCGGCTGAGCCACCCGAACGTGGTGACGATCTACGACGTCGTGGAGGACGGCGACCGGCCGTGGATCGTGATGGAGCTGGTCGATGCCCGCACCTTGCGCGACATCGTCGAGGATGGCGGCCCGCTGCCGCCGCCCAGGGCGGCGGCGATCGGCTTGCAGCTGCTAGCGGCGCTGCGAGCCGCGCACGAACTCGGCATCGTGCACCGGGACGTCAAGCCGGGCAACGTGCTCATCGACGCCGGCGGCCGGGCCGTGCTCGCCGACTTCGGCATCGCCCGCGGAGTCGACAGCCCGAGCCTGACCAGTTCAGGGGTGCTCGTCGGGTCGCCGTCCTACACCGCGCCGGAGCGCGCCCGCGGCGATCGCGGCGGCCCTGAATCGGACCTGTGGTCGCTGGGCGCGACGCTGTACACAGCCGTGGAGGGACGTCCGCCGTATGAGCGCAACGGCGCCTGGGCGACGCTGACCGCGGTCGTGACGCAAGATCCTGACCCACCGGAGCTGGCCGGCCCGCTCTGGCCGGTTCTGAGCGAATTGCTGTGCCGCGACCCGGTCCGCCGGCTCCGCCCGCTGGCCGCCGAGCAGATGCTGCGCCAGGTTGCGGAGACTCCCGACCCCGAGGGCACGGTGCCGCTGGGTGAGCAGGACGGGGCCAGTACGGCCCGGCTGCCCGGGTCCGGCCAGGCCGCCGCGGCCGCCGCGGCCGGGC
>JBPCKO010000259.1:0-32148 GCA_051004215.1 Streptosporangiaceae bacterium
GCCCCGGGTCGCCGTGCTGGCCGAGCCGCCCGGCGGCAGCACGCACCCGGGCGTCGCGGCGGCCGTGCGCCGGGCCGCCGACGCGCTGGCCGATGACGGCTATGAGGTCACCGAGGCCGTGCCGCCCGACTACGAGGAGGCGATCGAGCTGTGGAACGCGATCCTCGCGCCTGACCTGCGGGTCATGAAGCCGCAGCTCGACAAGCTGATGGGGCCGGCCGGGCGGCAGTTCCTCGGCTATGCGTTCGACAGCATGCCCGCCCCCGACCTGGCCGGCTGGGCGAACGCCCACACCGCGCGGTACGGGCTGGCCAGGCGGTGGAGCCTGTGGTACCAGGAGTATCCGGTCCTGCTGAGCCCGGTGTGGTCGCAGCCCGCGTTCCCGTTGGACTTCGACATCGCCAGTGCCGAGGGGGCGATCGCGACGTTCGAGCTGATGCGCCCGGTCATGCCGGCCAACTTGCTCGGCACGCCGTCGGCGGTCGTCCCGGCCGGGATGGCCGACGGCCTGCCGGTCGGCGTCCAGGTCATGGGGGCCAGGTACACCGAGCTGTGCTGTCTCGCCGTCGCCGAGGCGATCGAGAACCGCCTCGGCCCCCTCACCCCCATCGACCCGATCACGGACTAAGGAGACCGGCGTGAACTCCGAGCCGTCGGCGACAGCTCCGGCAACGAGCATTTCTGGCCCATATGACGAGTCTGCGCCTACGCTGAAGATGCCCGCCGCCTGAGCGATGAGGGTCGCGGTGACCGAGGGCAGGGGAGCGGCGGTGATGACGGCGAACGCGGGGCCAGGCGGCGCGACCGCGGGCGCGGCGTCCGCGGGCGCCGCGGCCGGGCCGTCGATCGGGCTTTACCTGTCCGAGCCGGCCAGGGGACTGGCCTCGCTCGCGCAGCTGCCGCTGGCGTCGCCATGGCTCGCGTCCGCGCCGCGCGGGGACGGGCACGGCGTGCTGGTGCTGCCTGGCTTCCTCGCCTCCGACTACAGCACAACGGTGCTCCGCCGGTTCGTCGGGCGGCTCGGCTACGAGGTCGCCGGCTGGAATCTCGGCCGCAACCGCGGCCCGACCCCCGGGGTGCTGGCGGGCCTGCCCGGCCAGCTCGCGGCCCTGGCCGAGCAGGCCGGCGGGAAGGTTTCGGTGATCGGCTGGAGCCTGGGCGGCATCTACGCCAGGGAGCTGGCCCGCCGTCATCCCGGGCAGGTGCGCCAGGCGATCACCCTGGGCAGCCCGTTCGCGCTCACCGATGAGCGGCAGAGCCGGGCCGGAGCCGCGTACCGGCGCTTCGAGCACCTGCATGCCCCGGGCCGCGACGACCGGCGAGAATTCCTCGCCGAGCCGCTGGCTGTCCCCTCGACGGCGGTGTACTCGCGGCAGGACGGCATCGTGGCCTGGCGGGCGTGCGTCGCGCCCGAGTCCGCCTTGCACGAGAACGTCGAGGTCCGGTGCGCGCACCTGGGCTTCGGGACCGACCCGGCGACCATGTGGGCGATCGCCGACCGGCTCGCGGTCCCGGCCGGGCAGTGGCGGCCGTTCCAGCCGCCGCCCGCCTTGCGCTCGCTGTACCCCGGCCGGTAAGGACCGCGCCCAGGCCCCGAAGAAGCCCAGCCCAGGAAGGGAGCACCGCCCGTGCAGCAGCTCACCGGCCTCGACGCCGCGTTCCTGGCCCTGGAGACGCCGACCACGACGGGTCACGTCGGCGGGGTGTGCGTGCTCGACCCGAAGACCGCGCCCGAGCCGCTGACCCTGACCCGGCTCACCGACGTGCTGGAACAGCGCCTGCCCCTGGTCCCGGTGCTGCGCCAGAAGCTGCTGAACGTGCCGCTCGGCCTGGATCAGCCGTACTGGGTGGACGACCCGGATTTCGATATCGAATACCACCTCAGGGAACTCGCCCTGCCCCGGCCCGGCTCAGACGCCCAGCTCGCCGAGCAGATCGCCCGGCTGCATGCCAGGCCGCTCGACCGGCGCCGCCCGCTGTGGGAGATCTACCTGATCACCGGCCTGGCCAAGCGCCGCGCCGCGGTGTACACGAAGATCCATCACTCGGCGGTCGACGGGGCATCCGGCACCGAGCTGCTCACCGTGCTGCTCGATCTCGTGCCCGAGGGCCGGGAGCTGCCGGCGGCTGAGCCGTTCACGCCCGGTCCGCCGCCCGGGCTGCCCCGGATGGCCGCGCTCGCCGCGGCCAAGCTGGCCTGGCGGCCGGTGCAGACCGTGCGCGTGACCAACGAGGTGATCAAGGTCATGCCGACGCTGGCTCCCGCGCTCAGCCGGTTCGTCGGCGGGATGCTGGGCCTGAACCGCGGCGACGGGGAGGTGATCGCGGGCACCCCGTCCCGCGCCCCCGCCACGCCGTTCAACCGGCCGGTGACCCAGCACCGCCGGGTGGCGTTCCGCAGCGTGGACCTGGACAGCGTGAAGGCGGTCAAGAACGCGTTTGGGGTCTCGGTCAACGACGTCGTGATGGCCATGTGCGCGGGCGCGCTGCGGCGCTGGCTGGCCGATCACGCCGCGCTGCCCGAACTCCCCCTGGTCGCGATGATCCCGGTCTCCATCAGGGATCCGGCCAGCACCGGCGCGCTCGGCAACAAGGTGTCGGCGATGCTGGCCATGCTGCCTACGAACATCGCCGATTCCGCCCAGCGGCTGCAGGTCGTGCACGCCGCGACCAAGCTGGCCAAGGAGCAGCAGGCCGCGATCCCGCAGGGCCTGATCGACCAGATCAGCGACTTCGCCCCGCCCGCGCTGACCGCGCGGGCGGCCCGGGTGGTGTTCGCGACGGGCCTGCTGCACCGGGTGCCGCCGTTCAACCTGTGCATCTCGAACGTGCCGGGCCCGAACATCCCGGTCTACCTGTGCGGGGCCAAGCTGCTGGCGCACTACCCGGTCTCGGTGATCACCGACGGCCAGGGGCTGAACATCACCGTGATCGGCTATCTGGGCCAGCTGCACTTCGGCCTGGTCTCGTGCCGGGAACTGCTGCCCGACATCGACGCGCTGGCCGGCTACCTGGCCGACGAACTCGATGTGCTGCTGACGGCAGCGGCCGGCCGGGGGGCCATCCGGTAATCCGGCTCGCGCTCGGAACGGCCGGGAACGTTTCCCCGGGCTCAGGTAGTCCTGATAGCGGACAGACGATCGGGCACCAGTGAGCTGACCGGAGGGGCCGTGGAGGCGCAGGCCGACGGGACCGGCGAGGCGCCGCGTTCGTGCAGGCCCGGCAGCGGGCCTGCAGCGTACGGCCTGGCTGCTGACCGGGGACTCTACGTGCGCCGGGTCATCGTCAACACCTGGTCCACCTGGTACCGCCGCAAGTTGCGGTGTGGCTGGCCGTCCGCTCGGCGCTCGGGTCACTGCCCGACCGGCAGCGCGCCGTAGTGGTGTTGCGACTCTTCGATGACTTGTCCGAGGCACAAGTCGCGCAGGTTCTGGATTGCCCGGTCGGCACGGTCAAGAGCCAGCTGTCCCGTGCTCTCGCGAGGCTCAGGGACGACCCGGCGCTGGCCACGGTGATGGAGCGGGCCCGATGACCGAATCAGGCGGATGGGAGAAGCAGTTGAGCGAGCTGATGGCGATCGCCGCGGGCGAACCGCGGCGAGAGGTAAGCATCCAGATGGTCCGCCGCCGGCGGGTGTGGCGGCGGGTTAGCATCGCCGCGGCCGCGGCGGCGGTGGCCGTGGTACTCGGCGGCATCGGCGCCGCCGCGCGATCGGCCCTTCGCTCGTCATGCCGCACCTCCGGTGGCTCGCCCCGTGGCCGGGGCCTGCTGGGTCAGTACCGAGGTCACGAGCGCCTGGACGTCCTCGTCTTCGAGCCCGGCCTCGCGGGCCATATCCAGCCAGCGCGCCAGGCCGCCGCGCAACCGGGTCATGACGAGGGGATCGGTCGATCCCAGGGTGCCGGTGACGAACGTCCCCGAGCCCTGGCGGGACTCGACGAGCCCGGACATCTCGAGTTCCCGGTACGCCTTGAGCACGGTGGCCGCGTTCACCGTGCACGAGGTGACGACCTCGCGCACGGTCGGCAGCCGATCGCCGGGATGCAACAGGCCCAGCCGCATCGCCTCGCGCACCTGGCGCACCAGCTGGGCGTAGGCGGGCACGCTGCCCGTCTTGTCGACGTGGAAGTCGATCACACCGCACGTCCCTTCCCAGCGCCGGTCGGCCGAAGAATTGTTATGGTTAAGCGTAACATCATAACGATGGTGGACGGCACGCCCGGGGTGGTAGCGGTCGTTCAGTCCTGCAGGTAGGCGAGGACGGCGAGCACGCGGTGGCTGCTCTCGGGCGACTCGATGATGCCCAGCTTGGCGAATACGCTGCTCACGTGGGACTCCACGGCCCTGCGGGAGATCACCAGCCAACGGCCGGGGCGGTGTCTCACTGTCTGGTTCCCGCGGCCTGCGTGGGCTCGCCGACAGGATCGAGGTGGCGGGCGGCAGCCTGTCCGTTGTCAGCCCGCCCGGCGGCCCTACCCGCGTAAGCGCTGAGATACCGACTCGTTCGCCCGGCGGATCCTGACTGATCGGGAGTTACTCGGTTGACGTTCCGGTCCCGGCGGTGGCGATCACCGAGTAGTAGGTGCGGGCCAGGAAATACCGGCCGGTGGCTGCTCGCTCACGCAGGTCGCCGAGAAGCTGGTCGACCTCCCCTGGCGTAAGCGCGCCGGTGCGGGCGAGCTCGCGGGCGACGGGCTCGATGAGCCACTCGTATGCGGCGCCGGGATCACGGGACAGGTGTACCTGGGGTGTCACGGTGACGTCTGTGAATCCGTACCGTTCTAGCTGCCCGGGCAGTTCGCGGACGATGAGGCCGTTGTGCATCTGGTCGCAGAGCAGGTGGGTGAACCGGCGGCCGAGCTCTCGGTCGGTGACGGCGAGGCAGGTGCTATCCCAATCCCACTCCCCGACCGAAACCAGCCCTCCGGGTGTCAGCACCCGGCGCATCTCGGTGACCGCTGGCCACGGGTCGGCCAGATGAAGCAGTATCTGCGTGGCGACGACGCGGTCGAAGGAGGCATCAGGGAACGGCAGATCGTAGGCGTTGCCGACCTGGAACAACACGTTGGCCTCACTCGCTGCCGTGCGTTGCTGCGCCTGGGTGATGAGCGTGGCACTCAGATCGATGCCGACCGCCGGACCGGGTGCGACGAGCGGCGCCAGGATCCGCAGGTAGCCGCCGGTCCCGCAGCCGACGTCCAGCACCCGCAGACCAGCCCTCAGCTCCATCGGGCCGAACGCTGTGGCCGGATCACGCCGGGCCTGATCGAGCCCCTGTGCCCGGGTCGCATCGAGCAGCGATGCATAGAACGAAGGATCACTGGTCTGGTCAACCCGAACCCAGCTGGCACTGAAGTTGGTCGTCGGTACCCGCTCGCCCATCCGGCCCACTCCCCTCGCTTCATGCAATATGCCGATCGCAGGCGAGCCTAGAACCCCGACCCGCCCGGTGGTATTGCCGGGCTTACGCTGCGGAGCATGGTGGCAGCACTGTCCGCCCGCCAGGGCGCCATTGTGGGCGAGCTGGGGGAGTGGCGGGACGACGTGGCCCGGACCGGGCCCCGCGTAGTGATCCTGGGGGTGCCGGCGGGCTGGGGACGTTCGGAGGTCCTTAAGCGGTGGCGGGAGAGGCAGAGCCATCGGCGCCGGGAGATCCGGTCACGTTCGTGGTCAGGGTCGACGGTAGCCTCATCGCGCAGTCGGGCGGCCCCGGCGTGCAGGCGGCGGCCCCGGCGGTCGTGCTTGAGCTTGCGGAGAACCTGCTGTTCGCGGGGACTGCCCGGCTGTTGCTGGTCGTGGCTGCGGATCCGGGGAGCCTGGTCGCGCGGGTCCTGGCCGCGAAAGACGAGGCGTGGATGGCGGGCCGGGTCTGGCTCGCCGACGCCGATCCGGACATGGGGATGGCGGCCCGGGCCGCGCTGGCCCGCGAACTTGGCCCGGGGCTGGGGGAGCGGCTGGCGTGGCGGATCGGGCAGCGGACAGCTACGTTCGCCGATGTTTTATGCGGCCGCGCCCGCGGCTGCGGACGAGCTGGCCGTCCTGGACCCGGGTGCTGATCCGCTGCCGGTGGTCGATACCGCGGTAAGCATGGCGACCCGGCAGCCGTATCCGTCGGCGGCCGCGGTCACGGTGGCGTGGGCGGGGGGGGTGCTGCATCCGCGCCAGCTCACCGCCGCGCTGACCGCAGCGGGCCAGGACCCGCCGCTTGCCGGTGATCCGGGCCTGGTGGCCGGCCCGTCCGGGGGCGTGCCGGTCATCCGGCTGGCCCGGCTCGGATCGTCCCAGCTCCGGCAGGAAGTGAGCCGCCTGGATCCGGACGTCCGGCGGGCCATGGCCAGTGCCGTCCTCGACGAAGCGCTGGCGATCACCGCTGATCCGGGCCAGGACCTGGTGGGTCAGATCGTGGCCGCCCGGGTAGCGCACCGGGTCCGCGGGGCGCTCGCTGCCGCTGCCCGCGGGCGCCTGCTTCCGGTGCAGTGCGCCCTGGTAGCCGGGCTGGAAGCAGCCGGTGACCTGAGTGACGCAGCGCGAGTAGCCGGGCAGGCGTTGCAGGAATGCCCGGCTGCAGCGAAGGGCAGTGCCGAGGAAGCCTGGATGACTGCGGCCGTGCTGCGCCTGGCTGCGGCCGGGCAGGGTGCCGGCGGCCCGGCCCGGGCCGAACGCCGATGCCCGGCTGCAGATCACCCTCCTCGGCGCCGAACTCGCCGGCCGCCCCGGACCGCAGGACCTGCTCCGTCTCCACCGCGCCCTTGCTGCCGCTCACGACAGGTGCGGCGAGTACCGCGCCGCACGCGATCACGCCGCCAGCGAACTCGGCCTGCGCGAAACCCTCCAAGGCCCCGAGCACCCGGACACGCTGACCGCCCGGGCCAGCCTGGCCGGATGGACCGGGGTGGCGGGGGATGCGGCGGCGGCCCGGGACTTGGTCGCGGCGCTGCTGCCGGTGCGGGAGCGGGTGCTGGGCCCGGAGGACCCGGACACCCTGACCGCTCGGGCCAACCTGGCCTCTTGGACCGGGCAGGCGGGGGATGCGGCGGCCGCCCGGGACCAGTACGCGGCGCTGCTGCCGGCGATGGAGCGGGTGTCCAGCCCGGACACCCTGACCGCCCGGGCCAACCTGGTCGGCTGGACCGGGGAGGCAGGGGATGCGGCGGCGGCCCGAGACTTGGTCGCGGCGCTGCTGCCGGCCATGGAGCGGGTGTCCGGCCCGGAGCACCCGGACACGCTGACCACCCGGGCCAACCTGGCCGGATAAACCGAGCAGGCGGAGGATGCGGCGACCGAGCGGCAGACTAGCGACCTTGGCTATCCGGCTACCGGCGGGAGCACCGCGGGCCGCGACGTACCTGCGGGTAGCCTCTTCAGCATGGACGCAGAACCAGGAATGGTCGGGCCGTGCGTCTTATCAACCAGCTGAATGTGGCCCAGCGAGCCGTCATCGTCGTCGCGATCGGGGTTGCCCTGGCAACCTTCGGCCACTACCTGATCAGCCTCGGAAACCGCAGGCTCGGGTGGTACGCATACGCGCCCCTGACCGCCAATGTCGGCCCGCGGGGGACAGGACTGCCGGGATGGGTGCGCCAGATCATCTGGCTGGCTCTGACCGCAGTCTGGGCCGTGGCGTCGATCATCGCGCTGCGGCCTGCGCACTCAGCGCCAGCTGAGCCGGACGCCGGTCGCTGATGGAACATGACAGGCCCGGCTCACCGGGTTTGTCGCCGCGGCCGTAAGCGGCACGCCGAGCTGAGTCAGGATGGCGAACCGGGCGCGCGGCTGTGCGTCTACCTGCTAGCTGCGGCTTTCGCGAGCCGCGGGCTCGAGATGCTGCGCGAACCGATCGGCGAGCCGGTCGAGGGTCTGCACGCCGAGCCGGACGCTGGCAGGAAAAAGCTGGGCGGTGGAGCGGCGGCCCCGAGCGCCCGCGATGTTTCCTAGCCGATCCAGATGAGCCCGAAGATCTCGATCAGCTCGGCGTCGTCGTCGACGTAGAACCTCAGTAAGCCCGCCCCGCCGAATACGGTTTCGCGGTAGGCCGGGTCATCGCCCGGGGGTAGCACGGTCGCGTCCCACGGGGTTTCCACCAGGTCGACAGCCCGCGCCACCAGTGCGTCGAAGGCCTCGCCGGGCAGGCCGTGGAGCTGGCCCAGGATGCGGCCGCCGAACTGGACGCGATAACTCACCGACGGTTCAGCCGGTCCGCCCAGTCCGGGACAACTCGCTCGATCGGCACCGACGCTGCCCGGTTGCCGGTCCGCACGGCCTCGCGCATTTCGGCGAGTCCGGCCTCAGATTCAGGGTCAGAATAGGCAACCGCGCGCAGCCGCCACAGCCGCAGCAGCTCATGCAGCGCCCGGTAGCCTTCCACCTGCCAGGCCGCCTGAATCGCGGCCCGGTACTCGGCAAGGAACTGCTCACGGAACCGCTCCGGCAGCGCGCGCAGGATCTCGGTCGGATCATCGGGATCATGCTCTAGCACCGGCTGCGCACTCATGACGGTCACGTTACCGCTCCGCCCCGACAGCCGGCACTCGCTGGACCGCCAGGAGCTCGACAGCCGGCGGCTCGTCCGCGCCGATCCCGGCACCGCGATGGCAGGATGACGGGCATGGCGGACGTGATGGTGTACGGGGCGCCCTGGTGTCCGGACTGCCGGCGAGCCAAGGCGTTCCTGAGCGCGCGCCGGGTCGCGTACGACTGGGTCGATATCGACCAGGACGAGCAGGCGCTGGCCAAGGTGCAGGAGATCCAGCACGGCGGCCGGACCATTCCGACGATCGTCTTCGGCGACGGGTCGGTGCTGGTCGAGCCCTCGGACGAGGAAATCGCCACCAAGCTCGGACTCACCGTCCGGGCCGAACGAGCCTGCTACGACCTGATCATCGTCGGCGGCGGCCCGGCCGGCCTGGCCGCCGCCATGTACGCGGCCCGCGAGGGCATCGAAGCCGTCGTAATCGACTCGGGCGGCCTGGGCGGGAACGCCGGCGTCACCGAGCGGATCGACAACTACCCGGGCTTTCCTGACGGCATCGGCGGCCGCGAGCTGATGGACCGCTTCATCGCCCAGGCCCGCCGGTACGACGTGGAGCTGGTCAACGGGGCCCGGGTGCAGAGCGTCGAGGCCGACGACACCGAGGCCGGTGACCTGTCGGTCCGGCTCGCGACCGGGCAGGAACTCGCCGCCCACGCAGTTCTGGCCGCGACCGGGTCCACCTACCGACGGCTCGGCATTCCGGGCGAGGACGCGCTGATCGGCGCGGGCGTGCATTTCTGCGCGACCTGCGACGGGCCGTTCTACAAGGGCGCCGACGAAGTGCTGGTGGTCGGCGGCGGGAACTCGGCGCTGGAGGAGGGCCTGTTCCTGGCCCAGTTCGCCCGCCGGGTGCGGATCGCCCAGCTCGGGCCCGAGCTGACCGCCTGACCGCCTCCCCGCTGCTGCAAGACAAGGTGCGGGCCGACCCGCGCTTCGACATCCGCACCAACATCCGGCTCGACGAGTTCAAAGGCGAAGGCAAGGTCAGCGAGGTACTCGCCACCGACACGAGCAGCGGGGAGCAGCTTTCCTGGCATCCGGCCGCGGTCTTCGTCTTTATCGGGCTTAAGCCGAACTCCACGTTCGCCGGACCCGCCGTCGACAAGGACCGCTGGGGTTTCCTGCGAACCGACGAGGCGTACCGCTGCTCCCTGGACGGGCTCTATGCCGCGGGAGATGTCAGGGCCGGCTCCACTAAGCAACTCGCCTCGGCGGCCGGCGAGGGCGTCGCCGCGCTGCTCGCGATCAGGTCACGGCTGCAGTCGCACCGGCACCTGATGCGGGTCGAGGTAAACGCCTGACCGGCTCCCCTCGCTGCTCGCTAGGGCCAGCGCCGGGCCACGGGCGGATCCAGCGATCGACCACCCGGCCGAACCGCTCGAACCGCTCGCGGGCTTCGTCGCCCAGGTCATCGGCGATCGCGGCGACGAGGGTCTCGACGACGGCGACCGTCGGCGTGAGGTTCTCGAACGGCGAGGCCCGGCTGACCTGGACCGGCAGCAGCGCGTCGGCGATGTCGGCGACCGGCGACAGCCAGGGGTCAGTGACCAGGACGATGCCCGCCCCGGCCCGGTGCGCGGTCTCGGCGAATGCCGCGGTGTCCTGTTCGTAACGGCGGAAGTCGAACACGGCAACGGTGTCGCGCTTGGCGATGTCGGCGACCGCGGCCGCCCGGGCGCTGGCCGAGGGATCGACGAAGCGGACGTTCGGGCGGATCTCGCGGAGCAGGCTGACCAGGTACGAGGCGGCCAGGTGGCTGAACCAGCCGCCGACCGCGACGACCTGATGCCGGTCGTCGCGCAGCAAGGCAACCGCGCGGGCGAATTCGTCCGGGTCCAGCGACTGCACGGTCGCGGTGACCGCCTGGCCGAGTGCAGCGCCGCTGCGCAGCAGCAGGTCATTCGGCTGCTGCGCGCCCCAGTAGCCCCGGTAGGTCTCGACCGGTGAGGTCATCCGCGCGCTGATCTCCTCGTGCAGCGCGGCCTGGAACGCGGCATAGCTTTCGTAACCGAGCTGGCCGGTCACGAACCGGCTGATCGTCGGGCCGCTGACCCCGGCCCGCTGGGCCAGCTTCGCGGACGATTCGAGCCCGATGGTCGGCGGCCCGGACAGCAGCAGCCGGGCGATTTTCCGCTCCGAAGGGGACAGGCTGCCAAGCCGTTGCCTGATTCGCTCCGAGACTCCTGACGGTCCCCCCACCATCGCCCTCCAGGTTGTATCAAATCGTTCAGTGATCTGTCTTGACGGCTAATTATGAACCATGTTGTACTTCCGGCGCATGCTGGTGATTGCGGAAGGAAGCCCATGACAACGTCCCGTAACCCGCTGCTCACCCGTGCCGTGCTCGGTGCGCGGACCCGCCTGGTCACCGGGGTCGGCCTGCTGATCGCGGCGAGCCTGGCCGCGGTGCTTCCGCAGGCGGCCGCGTCCGCGAGCACGCCGGGCAGCACGCTGCGGGTCGAGGCGGACACCTCGTTCTCGACGTTCAACCCCTTCCTCGCCTACTTCAACGGCGAGCTGGCCGTGCTCGGCAACGTCTACCCGACGCTGACCACGATCAATGAGCAGGGCAAGCCCGCGCCCTACCTGGCGACCTCATGGACCACCTCCGCGGACCGGCTTACCTGGACATTCAAGATCAGGCCGGGGCTGAAGTGGTCCGACGGCAAGCCGCTGACCGCGGCTGACGCCGCCTGGACGCTGAACCTGATCATGAAGAACCAGGTGGCCGCCACCGCGAACGGCTCCCTCGTGGCCAACTTCGCCAGCGTCACCGCGCCGAACGCCACTACGCTGGTCATCACGACCAAGAAGCCGCAGGCCAACATGCTCTACGTGAGCGTGCCGGACACCGGAATCCCGATCGTGCCCGAGCACATCTGGTCCAAGGACGTCTCCGGCCTCGCGCACTTCAAGAACATGAGCTTCCCGGTCGTCGGTTACGGCCCGTGGGTGCTGTCCGGCTACGTGCCGAACCAGTACGTCACGCTGACCGCGAACAAGAGCTTCTTCATGGGCGCGCCGAAGTTCAGCAAGCTGATCATCCAGTACTTCACCAACACCGACGCCGCCGTCGCGGCCTTGCGCAGCGGCCAGCTCGACGAGATCGACACGCTGACCTCGACCGAGTACAAGGCGCTGCAGAGCGACAAGAACATCGGACGGTACCCGCAGGCGTCCAACGGCTGGACCGGGATCGAGCTGAACCCGGGGGCCAAGACCAGGTCGGGCAAGCAGTTCGGGAACGGCAACCCGGCCCTGCACGACCCGCGGGTGCGCGAGGCGATCGCGCTCGCGATCGACCGGCCCGAGCTGGTCACCAAGATCCTGGACGGCCTCGGCGTGGCCGGCGCCGGCTACATCCCGCCCGCTTACCCGCAGTGGAAATGGACGCCGCCGTCTGGCTCGGCCCTGAGCTTCGACCCGGCCAGGGCCAAGAAGATCCTGGACGCGGCCGGCTACAAGATGGGCTCGAACGGGATCAGGATCGACCCCAAGACGCACAAGCCGCTGATGCTGCGGCTGGGCATCCACTCCGACGAGATCACCGACGCCCAGATGGCGCCGTACATCAGCGAGTGGCTGAAGGCAATCGGGATCGGTGTCAACGTCCAGTCGATGAGCTTCAACACGCTCAACGCCGATCTGCCCAAGGGCAACTGGGACATGCTCTCAGACGCCTGGACCACCGGCCCCGACCCGACCTATCTGCTGAGCATCCAGACCTGCAGCGACCTGCCGCTGAACAACGGGACCGGCGGGAACACCGACGCCTTCTTCTGCAACCCGAAGTTCGACCAGCTGTTCGCCCAGCAGGCGACCGAGTTCAGCCCGGCCCAGCGGGCCCAGACCGTCGGCCAGATGCAGCAGATCCTGTACAACGCGAACGTCGACATCATGCTCTACTACGCCGACAGCCTCAGCGCCGTGCGATCGGACCAGGTGAAGAACTTCTTCTACGGCAAGCCCAACGCCCGGGGCTTCTACCCGCAGCAGAACCTGTTCATCAACTGGCGTACCGCCACCCCGCTCGGCGGCGCGGCCGGCAGTTCATCAGGAAGCACGCTGTGGATCGTGGTCATCGTGGTCATCGTGCTGCTCGCCGCCGCCGCCGTCTTCCTGCTCAGGCGGCGGGCCACGGCGGGTCAGCGGGAGTAGCCCGTGGCGCATCCCTCCGCGCTCACCGGGCTGGAGCTGCCGGTGTCCGCCGCCGCTGGCCGGGGGGCGGACCCGGGCCGGGATGGGTCGGCTCCGCGTGACTTCCTGAACTACCTCGGCCGCAAGGCCGGCGCGGCCGTCGTCAGCTTCGTCGTGCTGATGGTGGTCGGGTTCGTGATCTTCACGCTGATGCCGTCCGATCCGGTCGCCGCGCTGACCAGGGGGCGCATCACCAGCGCGAAGCAGAAAGCGTTCCTGATTCACCAGCTCGGCCTAAACCAGCCGGTCTGGGAACGGTTCGTGCACTTCGTGCTGAATACCTTCCAGGGCAAGCTCGGTTACTCCTGGCAGTTCCAGCAGCCGGTGTCGTCCCTGGTCGCCCAGCGGCTGTGGCCGACGATGCTGCTGATGGGCACCTCGACGATCCTGTCGATCGTGCTCGGCATGTGGCTGGGCATCCACAGCGGCTGGCGGCCGGGCAGCCTGCTGGACCGCATCTCCACCGGTACGTCGCTGACCTTGTGGTCGGTGCCGACCTTCTGGCTCGGCCTGATCCTGCTGGTCCTGTTCAGCGTCGGATTCGGGCCGATCCCGCCACTGTTCCCGGCCGGGGGCATGTCCACCCCGGGCAGCCCGGGTGGCCTGAGCCCGGCCCACTTCCTCGACGTGCTCCAGCACCTGGTACTGCCCTGCCTGACCCTGGTGCTGGTGATCTTCGCGCAGTACGTGACGATCATGCGCTCATCGATCATCGACGAGCTGGGCAGCCCGTATCTGCTCACCGCCCGGGCCAAGGGCCTGCGCGACGCCGAGGTTCGGCGGCGCCATGCGGTCCCGAACGCCATGCTGCCGTCGGTCACGGTGATCTTCCTGCAGCTCGGCACCCTGATCAGCGGGGCGATCGTGGTCGAGACCGTGTACTCCTGGCCCGGCCTTGGCTACCTGACCTTCCAGGCGCTGCAGATCCCCGACCTGCCGCTGCTCGAGGGCACCTTCGTGATCTTCGGAGCGTCCGTCATCGTCTTCAACCTGCTCGCCGACCTGCTCTACCGGCACCTGGACCCGCGGGTGCGACGGCAGTGACCGCGCTCGCGCAGGCCGCGGCGGCGGCCCCGCCCAGGTTCCAGGCGCTGCGCCGGTTCGCCCGCGCCTACGCCCGCACGCCGTCGGCGATGGCCGGGCTGGCCGTCCTGTTCGCGGTGACGCTGCTCGCCCTGACCGCGCCGCTGTTCATCCACGCCAATGACCTGAACGTAGTCGGCGCGACCGGGCCTTCGCTGGCCGCCCCGAGCGCCCGCTACCCGCTGGGCACCGACCAGGCCGGCCGGTCGGTGCTGACCCTGCTGGTCTGGGGCACCAGGCCCTCGCTGGCCATCGGCGTGATCGCGACCGTGCTGACCATGGTCGTCGGGGCGGCGATCGGGCTGCTGGCCGGGCACTTCGACGGCGTGGTGAGCCGGGTGCTGATGGCGGTCACCGACTGGTTCATCGCGCTGCCCAGCCTGCCGCTGGCGATCTCCCTGGCCGCCGTCCTCGGCCAGGGCGACACCTCGATCACGATCGCGATCGCGGTCACCTCCTGGCCGGGCACGGCCCGGCTGATCAGGGCCCAGACGCTCGCCGTCGAGGCGCGGCCGTTCATCGAGCGGGCCCAGGCCCTCGGGGCCGGGCACACGCAGCTCATGACCAGGCAGGTGCTGCCGAACGTGGCCCCGCTCATCCTGGTGTCCAGCACCCTGACCGTGGCCGGGGCGATCTTGTCCGAGACCACGCTGACCTTCCTCGGCCTGGGTAACCCGACCGACGTGTCCTGGGGCTCCATGCTCAACCAGGCGTTCGGGCAGGGCGCGGTCACTCAGGGCGCCTGGTGGTACGTGATCCCGCCCGGCATCGCGATCCTGGTCGTGGTGCTCGGCTTCACGCTGGTCGGGCGGGCGGTCGAGAACATCCTGAACCCGCGGCTGCCGAGGAAGTCATGACCGGCCAGCCGAGCCCGGGCATACCGCTGCTGGAGGTCCGCGACCTGACCGTCACCTACGCCTCAGGCACGGAGTCGGTGCGCGCGGTCCGCGGGGTGAACTTCGCGCTGCAGCCAGGCCAGACCCTGGGCATGGCCGGCGAGTCGGGCTGCGGCAAGACCACGGTCGCCCTCAGCCTGCTGCGGCTGCTGCCGGCTACCGCGACGATTGGCGGCCAGATCCTGTTCAAGGGCGAGGACGTGCTCGGCCTCGGCTGGCAGAAGCTGCGCGCGGTCCGCTGGGCCCAGGGCTCGGTCGTATTCCAGGGCGCGATGAGCGCGCTCAACCCGGTCCGAACGATTGGCGAGCAGATCTGCGAGCCGATCCTGCTGCACGAGAAGGTGACCAGGCGCGAGGCCGAGGCCCGGACCGCCGGCCTGCTCGACAGCGTGGGCGTGCCGGCCAGGCGGGCGGGCAGTTACCCGCACGAGCTGTCCGGCGGGCAGCGCCAGCGGGTCATGATCGCGATGGCGCTGGCCTGCCAGCCCGACCTGATCATCGCCGACGAGCCCACCACCGCGCTCGACGTCATCGTCCAGGCCCAGGTGCTCGCGCTGCTCACCGACCTGGTAGCGCAGCGCCAGATCGGCATGATCGTGATCAGCCACGACCTCGCCGTCCTCGGCGACGTGTGCGAGCAGCTCGCGGTGATGTACGCCGGCCGCATCGCCGAGCTGGGCCCGTCCCGGCCGGTGCTTCGCGAGCCGCAACACCCCTACACGCGGATCTTGTCCCGCGCGTTCCCGCGGACCGGCGACCCCAGCTCGCGGCTGGCGCCCCAGGGCCTGCCGGGCGAGCCGCCCGACCTGCGCGGCGAGTTGCCCGGGTGCGCGTTCGAGCCACGCTGCCCGGTGTCGCTGCCCGACTGCGCCAGCCGGGAGATCGAGCTGTGGCCGGCCGGCCAGCAGCGGCTCGCGGCCTGCGTCCGGGTGCTGCCCGGCCACGTTCCGGCGAGCGAAGAGGCGCTGGCCGGACCCGGGCCGGCCGCGGCGGCGGAGGTCGGGGAGAGCGGGTTTGCCCCCGGTGGCGAGCCAGTGCTGGAAACCGGGGAGTTGCGTGTGGTGTTTCCGGCCCGTCGCGGGCGCGGTCCGGCGCGCGCCGTCGACGAGGTGAACCTGACCGTCGGCCGGGGTGAGATCGTCGCCCTGATCGGCGAGTCCGGGTGCGGCAAGAGCACCCTGGCCCGGGCCCTGGTCGGGCTGATCCCGCCCACCGGCGGGGAGGTCCGCTACGGCGGCCAGCCGCTCCGGTACGGCAGTGCGGCGCTGCGCGAGCACCGCCGTCACGTCCAGCTGGTGCTGCAGGACCCGGCGGGCGCGCTGAACCCGAGGCAGAACGTGTTCGACGCGGTGGCCGAGGGGCCGCGGCTGCACCGCCAGCGAGCTGGCCTGAACGCGCGGGTGACGCAGGCGCTGGAGCAGGCCGGCCTGCGGCCCGCGGCCCAGTACGTCGGCCGTTACCCGCACGAGCTGTCCGGAGGCCAGCAGCAGCGGGTCGTGATCGCCGGCGCGCTGGCGCTGGACCCGGCCGTGCTGGTCGCCGACGAGCCGGTGTCCTCGCTGGACGCCTCCGTGCGGGGTGAGATCCTCCGGCTGATCCTGGACCTGCGCGACCAGCTCGGCTTGTCGGCGCTGATCGTCAGCCACGACCTCGGCGTCGCGTGGAACATCGCCGACCGGGTCGCGGTCATGTACCTGGGCCGGATCGTCGAGCAGGGCCCGGTCGCCGAGGTGCTGCTGCGGCCCAGGCACCCTTACACCCGGGCGCTGATCGCGGTGCTGCCCGGCGGTGCGGAGGGCGAGCCGGCCGCGGGCGAGGCGCCGGACGCCGGAGTGCGCCGGGTCGCCCTGCTAGCCGGGGAACCGCCGGACCCGACCCGGATCCCGTCCGGCTGCCGGTTCCACCCGCGCTGCCCGCGGTTCGCGGCGCTGCCCGACGGCGACCCGCGGGCCGAGCTGTGCCGCGCGAGTCCGGTTCCGGTGCTCGCCGACGGCCACGGGGGCACCAGTGCTGGCGGCCTGGTCGCCTGCCATCTGGTGCACCTGGAGCAGACTAGGGCCGAGGCCGGCGCGGAGGTGCCGGCCGGACCCGCGGCCGGCCAGATGGGGAGGGCCTGAGCGCGTGGACCAGCAGTCCGAGGCCGTGACCAGGCCGCGCTCACTCGCGCGGCCGCCGGCGCTGCGTCCTGGCGACCGGGTCGCGGTGCTGTCGGTCAGCAGCCCGGCCGACCAGGCCAGCCTCGCGGTCGGGCTGGACGCGCTGCGCTTTGCCGGGCTGGAGCCGGTGGTCTACGACTCGGCCGCCGATCCCGGCCGCCTGCGGCACTACCTGGCCGGCGACGACGCGCTGCGCACGTCCGACCTGCGGTCGGCCCTGCTCGACCCGTCAATCGCGGGCATCATCTTCGCGACCGGCGGCGCGGGCGCCCAGCGCACGCTCGAGCGGCTGGACTGGTCGGGCCTGGCCGGCCTGCCGCCGAAGGTGCTGGCCGGCTACTCCGATGTGACCGCGATCCTCGAGGCCGCCGGGCGCAAGCTCGGCTGGGCATCGCTGCTGTCCCCGATGGTGGCGTCCGGCGGCTCGTTCGCGCACTACTCGTTCCTGTCGATGATCAGGAGCCTGATGGCGCCGGAGCGGGCGATGACGATCCGGTACCCGGGCGGCCTCGCGATGACCGGCGGCACCGCCACCGGGGTGACCATGGGCGGCTGCCTGACCCTGCTGACCTCGTCGGTCGGCACCGACACGTGCTGGCCCGCGGCTGGCGGGATCCTGCTGCTCGAGGAGGAGTCAGAAGATGACTACCGGATCGACCGGATGCTCACCCAGTTGCGCCGGTCCGGCTACCTCGACGGGATCGCCGCGGTGATCGCGGGCACCTTCACCGGCTGCGGGGAGCCCGAGGCCATCGAGGACATCCTGCGCGAGCGGCTGGGCGACCTCGGCGTCCCCGTGCTGGCCAGGGCCAACGTCGGGCACGGCGGGTACTTCCAGGCCTTCCCGATCGGGGTGGCGGCGACGCTGGACGCCGACACGGCGACCCTTCAGCTGCACGACCCGCCGCTGCGACCCGCCGGTCCTGAGCCGGCCGGGCGACCGGGAACGGAGGGCACGTGAGCAAGATCCTCATCTCGGCCGATATGGAGGGCGCGACCGGCGTGACCTGGCCCGCCGACGTGGAACCGGGTACCGAGCAGTGGCAGCGCTGCCGCCGGATGTTTACCTCCGACGTCAACGCGGCCGTGGCCGGCCTGCTCGACGGCGGCGCCGGCGAGGTGCTGATCAACGAGGCTCACGCCACCATGCGGAACATCCTGCTGGAGGAGCTCGACCCGCGCGCGGTCATGCTCACCGGCCGGCACAAGGAACTCAGCATGGTCGAGGGCATCCAGCAGCCGGACGTCGACGGGGTCGTGTTCCTCGGGTACCACGCGGCCGCGGGCGCGGACGGGGTGCTCGCCCACACCTACCTGCCGAACTCGATCACCGCGGTGATCGTGAACGGCGCCCGGGCGAGCGAGGGGTTGCTGAACTCCTACGTCGCCGCCCAGTACGGGGTGCCGGTGGTGCTGGTCACCGGCGACGACCGGACCTGCGCCGACGCCGCGGATTACGCCGCCGGGGTGCCCGCGGTCGCGGTGAAGGACTGCGTCAGCCGGTACGCGGCGGTCTGCCGGCCGCCGGCGGTGACGGCCCAGGCGATCAGGGCCGCGGCCCGCGACGGCATGAAGCTGGCCGGGCGGGCCGAGCCGGGCGGGGACGCCGGGTTCGACGTCGAGGTCGAGGTCGACGCGGCCCAGCTCGCCCAGTCGGCCGCGATCGTGCCGACCGTGCACCGGACCGGTGAGCGTACGGTCGGCTACCAGAGCTCCTCGGCGTACGACATGATCCGCTGTTTCAAGGTCGTCTGCACGATGATCTCCTCGGCGATGGAGGAGCAGTATGGCTGAGCCCCCGGTCGCGGCGCCCGCCCGCTCGCGCTCGCTGGAGACCGCCGAGCGGGAAGCGGTGGAATTCGCCGCTGAGCTGATCCGCCGGGACACCACCAACCATGGCGGCGGGGACGGCCGGGAGCGCGAGGCCGCGGAATACGTGGCCGAACTCCTCGCCGCGGCCGGCCTCGACCCGGTGCTGCTCGAGCCGGCGCCTGGCCGGGCGAACGTGGTCGCGCGGATGGCCGGCCGCGATCCGTCGGCCGGCGCGCTGCTGGTGCACGGTCACCTGGACGTGGTGCCCGCCGACCCGGCGGGCTGGTCGGTGCACCCGTTCTCCGGCGAGGTGCGCGACGGCGTCCTGTGGGGCCGGGGCGCGGTCGACATGAAGAACGCGGACGCGGTCATGGTTGCGGTCGTGCGCGAGCTGGCCCGCTCGGGCCGCCAGCCGGTCCGCGACCTCGTGCTGGCCTTCACCGCCGACGAGGAGGACACCGCGTCCTACGGCGCCCGGTGGCTGGCCGACCAGCATCCCGGCCTGTTCGAGGGCTGCACCGAGGCGATCGGCGAGTCGGGCGGCTTTGCGTTCCACGCCGGGCCCGGTATCCGGCTGTACCCGATCGCGGCGGGCGAGCGGGGCACCGCCTGGCTGAAGCTGACCGCGCACGGCACGCCAGGACATGGCTCACGGCCGCGGGCCGACAACGCGATCACCAGGATCTCCGAGGCGATCGCCAGGATCTCCGGCTACGAATGGCCGGTCCGGCTCACCCCGATGGTGCGGGCGGCGCTGCGGTCGATCACGGCGGCCGTCGGCGCCGAGGCCCCCGACGAGGGTGCGGACGGCTTCGACGAGGTCGCCGTGGCCGACGTGGTCCGCCGTCTCGGCCGGTCCTCGGCGCTGGTCGTGAACACCATGCGCAACAGCGCCAGCCCGACCATGCTCAGGGCCGGCTACAAGGTGAATGTCATCCCCGAGCAGGCCGTGGCCTTCGTGGACGGCCGCATGCTGGCCGGCTACGAGGAGGAGTTCCGCGCCACCATCGACGACCTCACCGGCCCCGACGTGGACTGGGAGTACGCTCACCGGGCGACCCCGCTCGAGGTGCCCTTCGAGGCCCCGATCGTGGCCCGGATGACCGCCGCGCTGCTGGCCGAGGACCCGGGCGGCGCGGTCGTGCCGTACTGCATGAGCGGCGGCACCGACGCCAAGCAGTTCTCCCGCCTGGGCATCGCCTGCTACGGTTTCACGCCGCTGATCCTGCCCGAGGGCTACGACTACCACGCGATGTTCCACGGCACCGACGAGCGGGTCCCGGTCAGCGCGCTGGCTTCGGCCGTCCGGGTGATGGATCAGTTCCTGGCCGGCTAGCGGCCGGCGGCGCACCCCGTAGCCCCACTTGCGGCCGGTCAGCCTCGCCCGGCAAGGTCGCGCGGTCCACCCCGGGACGGCCTGGCCGGGCTGAGTGAGGTCAGGGCGGCGGCCTCGGCCTGCACGTCAGCGGCCAGGCGGTCGACGTCGGGCAGCAGGGTCGGATCGGCGACGAAGCCGAAGTGCAGGGTTCCGGCCAGCGACACGACCGCGACCCGCAGCGCGTGCTGCTCGCGGATTTCGGCCAGCGAATACAACCCGCTGACCGGGGCCCCGAGTACCCGGATCGGGCGCCTCGGTCCCGGCACGTTAGAGACGTTCAGCGCGAACGAGCGCGGATGGTCCAGCACGTGCTCGGCGAACCGGGCCAGCCGGGGCGTGCGGGCCAGGTGCTGCATCAGCGCGTCGAGATGCTGGGCGTCATGGTCCTGCTTGCGGATCCGGGTCGCGCGCCGGATCGCGGCCAGCCGGCCGACCGGGTCGGCGGTCCCCAGCGGGAGGTCGAGGCAGAAGAACGAGTCCCGGTTGCCCGGCTCGGACCCGCCCGCTGACTCGGGCCCAGTCCCGTGCAGGCTGACCGGCACCTTGACCCGGACGGTGCCGAGGTGGCCGTGCTGGGCCTCCAGCCAGCGCCGCAGGCCGCCGGCCACCACGGTCAGCACCGCGTCGTTCACGGTCGCGCCGTCGACGGCCCGCGCCGCCGACCGCAGCTCGTCCAGGCCGGCCGTGGCGAACGCGACCCGACCGGATCGTGTCGATCCGGCCGTCGAACGGCGAGTGCAGCCAGGGCCTGGGCGCTTCCCTGGCCGCCGTGAGCAGTCCGCCCAGGCGGTGCTGGGCGGCCTGCGCCGCATTGGAGGCGCCGGCCCGGCCGCTTCGGCTGTCCGCGCGCCGGGACGCGGGCGGGCCGGCGGGTTCCTCATCCCACAGCACCGCGCCGGCCATCTGCATAGCGGTGCTGCCGTCGGCCAGAGCGTGATGAATACGCCAGGCCAGCGCGGTGGTGCCGTCCGGCAGGCCGCCGATGACGTCGATCCGCCACAGCGGCCTTGACCGGTCAAGGTGCTGAACGAAGACCCCGGCGACCGCCGTCCCGAGGCTGGGCGGCCGGTCCGCCGCTGACGTCCCGGCGGGCGCGGCCACCACGTGGGCGACCAGGTCGATGTCGGGGTCCGGCACCCACCACGGAGCGCCGTTCACCTCCCCGAGGCAGAGACTGAGCAGCGGCGCGCCCGCCAGCCGGGCGCCGATCGCGGACCGGAGCCCGGCCGCGTCGATGTCGCCGTCGACGAGCACGACCTTGCAGGTATGCCCGGCCACGACGGGGTTCTCGAGGGCCAGGATGGCCCGGTCCTCGGCCGACAGCGGCCGCCCGGCCGCCGCCGCAGTCCTGTTACCTGCCGTCTGATCACTCACCGTAGTGGACACATGACGTCGGGCGTTCTGGCTGCTCGCGGCGGGGATCTACCGCCGGGGCGCCGGGCCGGCGAGGATGACGTCACGGGGCGCTGGCGGGTGACAGCACCGGGGGGAGGAGCCATGGGCACGGTGGCGGGGCGGCGCATGGCCGCCGAGATCGATGGTGACTTCGTGGTGTTCCTGATCGTGGCCAGGCCGAGCCTGCGCAGCCCACTGCGCAGCTTCGGCGACCCGGGCGGCCGGCGCGGGATGAAGCACCTGCTGGACTACCTGGTCGCCCACCCGGACAAGGGGCTGCTCGGTTGTCAGATGGGATTCCCGACCATCGTGCAGTACTGGCGGTCGTTCGAGCATCTGGAGGCGTTCGCCAAGGACACCGACGACCCGCACCCGGCCATCTGGCGCCGCTACTGGCGCCGGGTCGGCACCAGCGACCGTACTGGCATCTGGCACGAGACGTACCTGGTCAGGGCGGGGGAGTACGAGGCGATCTACGGCAACATGCCCGTTCGGCCTCGGCCGGGCCGGCCGGCTCGTGCCGATCTCGGAGTCGGTCAGCGCCAGGGACCGGCTCAAGAAGGCGGCCAATGCCTGATCCCGGTCACGCCAGGTTAGGCCGGCCGGTCCGGCGCTCTCAGCACCACCCGATCTCGCTGCGGTTCGAACAGCGCAGGTCCCGCTGCCCGCGCCAGTTCGAGGAACCGCCAGAACATCCTCGCGCTGGCCTCCGGCGTCCCCGACACATAGGGCGCGAAGTCGGCATCCGCCCGCGCGACGGGCCACCGGGTGCCTCTCAACGTCGGTGCCTTCTCATGATCTAGTGGAGTTACCGTGCTCCACGCAGGGCAAGTCCACTAGATCATGAGACCTGCCGGGCCGGAAGGCGCGCTGCACTCCGCGCTGAACTCCCACAGCAGGGCGGCTAGCTCGGGCGTCACCGCGCTCGACGCCTGGCTCACCTGACCATCGTCGTAGTACTGCCCGGTCTGCCGGGCCGCATCGGGCGAGGTCGCGCAGTACAGCGACGTGCGCGCGCCCTGCTCGGTGCTGAGCATCCGGCGGGTCATGATCTGCCTGGCCGGCCAGGGCACCCGGCGCCAGATCTGCGACGCGACCACGCCCGGATGCAGCGAGCAGGCCGTCACGCCGGTGCCGTCGAGGAGCCGGCCCAGCTCGGCGGCGTGCAGAACGTTGCACAGCTTGGACACCGCGTACTCGCGCATCCCGGTCAGGCTCCGGACAGGCCGCCGCAGCGCGCCGAAGTCGATGCCCGGGGCCTGGAAGTGCGCGGCGCTGGCGACGGACACGATCCTGGCGGGGGCGCTCGCGGTGAGCACAGGCCGCAGCGCCTCGGTGAGCGCGAAGTGCCCGAGGTGATTGATGCCGAAGTGGATCTCGAAGCCGTCCGCGGTCGCCCCGCGCGCCCCGCCCACCCCGGCGTTGTTGATCAGCCCGTGCAGCGGTTCATTCAGGGAGCGGAACTCCTCGCCCGCCGCCCTGACGCTGGCCAGGCTGGCCAGGTCCAGGGGGAGAAAACGCAGCTGGTCGCGGCCGGTGGCGGCGCTGATCGCGGCCACGGCGGCCTCGCCCTTGGCCCGGGACCGGCCGGCAATGTGCACCCGGCCGCCGCGCCGGGCCAGGTCCAGGGCCGTGGCGTAACCGATCCCGGCATACGCCCCGGTCACCAGGAAGGTGCGACCATCCAGATCGCGCCCGGTCACGGTACGTCGACGCGCGCGAGCAGCAGCGCGACGTCGTCGGCGTGCCTGGTCTGCCGGCGCGGCAGGCTGAGCAGGTCGTCGGCGAGCACCTCGAGGTCATCGGTCGAGCCGAGCCGCAGCACGGCGAGCACGGAGCTGAGATTGTTCTCGTCGGCGCTGTCGGTGACCATCAGGCCGTCGGTCGTGAGCACCAGGATCGAGCCGGGCTCGACCATGGTCTGGGTCGTCGCGTACTCGGAGTCGGGGTCGATGCCGAGCGGCGGGGCGGCCTCGCACTCCAGCACCTTCGGCCGGCCGCCCGGCGGGACGACCAGCGCGGGCGGGTGCCCGGCCCGGCAGATCGCCAGCTCCCTGGTGGCCGGGTTCACGACCACGAAGCAGCAGGTAGCGAACAGGGCCAGCTCGGGATCGGCGTTCAGCTCGGCCAGCCACTGGTTGGCCCTGGCCATCACCTCGGCCGGCCCGTGCCCCTCCCTGGCGTAGGCATGCACGGTCGTGCGCAGCCGGCCCATCAGCGACGCGGCGATCAGGTTGTGCCCCTCGACGTCGCCGATGACCAGCGCGACCCGGCCGTCGGCGAGCTCGACCACGTCATAAAAGTCGCCGCCGATTTCGACGCCGGGGGCGGCGGGCCGGTAGCGGGTCGCGATCGTCATGCCCGAGGCGGTCAGCTGGCCCCGGGGCAGCACGCCACGCTGGAGTTCGGTGGCCAGCACGCCCTGGAACTCGTGCATCCTGGCCCGTTCCAGCGACAGCGCGAGCAGCGCCGACGCCGCGAACAGCTGCGCCTTCTCCTCGGCCCGGAACTCGTGCCGTTCACTGAACCCGAACAGGCAGGCGCCCACCTGGCCCCGCGAGTCGCGGACCGGGAGCGCCACCCAGGCCAGCTGGGTGGCGCTGGCCAGCCGGTCGGTCAGGTGCGGGAAATCCTCGGCCAGGATCTCGGGCGAGCTGATGTAGACGGGCGCGCTCCACTGGATCGCGACCGAGATCGGGGCCGGCTTGTCCGAGGTCAGCCCGCTCAGCGCCTCGATGCAGCCGTCGTCAAGTCCGCAGGAGGCGGCGATCTGCAGCTCGCCGTCCCGCTCGGCGACCAGCAGCAGGCTGTCGGCGCCGTAGGCGGCGATGCCGGCCTGGGCCGCGTCGACGATCGCGTTGACCGTGAGCGCGGACGCCAGCGACGCGGTGAACTCGTGCATGCGCCTGGCCCGGTCGGCGACCTCGCGCAGGCGACGTTGCTCGGCATCCCTCGCCGCGCGCATGGTGGTGATGTCGACGACCATGCCCATCATCCGGCTCGGCCGGCCGTCCGGGCCCGGCATCACCCGGCCGCGGACCTCCATCGTGCGCAGCGCGCCGTCCGGCCCGGCGATCCGATACTCAAGCTGGTAGGTGCCGACCGCCGCGATCATGTGCTCCATCGCCGCGCGCAGCGGCGGCAGGTCCGATTCGGGCACGGTGGACAGGAACGTGTCCATGGTCGCGCCTGGGTCCTCGGGCAGGCCGTGCATCCGGTAGGTGACGGGGTCGCAGACGACCTCGCCGGAGGCGATGTCCCAGGTGAAGAACCCGGCGTCGACAGTGCTCGAGGACGGCTGGAACGGCGGCCGGCCGTGCTCTCTTAAAGTCCCGGCACCGTCGTGTGCGGGACCGTCGCCGGCGCCGGCGGAGGCGGTAGCCGGCGCCAGGGCGCCGTTGCCGTTACTCAGGGGCGGCGGGGGCGGAGGCGTCGTCTCGGCCGGGTCCCCGGGACGCAGCGGGTGCGCGACGACCTCGCCCGGCTGTGTCATCGCTTGATCGCCTACCGTGGTTGCTGGTCCGCATCTCCTGGCGACGCGCTGTAATCGTCCGCAATTACCACATCATAGGCAGAGAGCTAGCTCCGGGCCGGGGGATTTGGTTCCTTTCCGCGCCTGGACGGCCAATTCATCCGGGCTAGCCAGGCCAGATCCCGCGGCGGGCTTGACTCCGTACCTCGGTACGGCTGCTAGCTTCGCGCTATGACCGGGCTGACGATCGGGAAGCTGGCCGCCGCCGAGGGTGTCAGCGTCGAGACAATCCGCTTCTACCAGCGCAAAGGGCTGCTCGGCCAGCCCGAGCGGGCCGGCTCGGGGTTTCGTGAGTACGCCGAAGCGGATCAGTGGCGGCTGGCCTTCATCCGCCGGGCCCGCGTGCTCGGCTTCACCCTGAGCGAGATCCGTGACCTGCTCGGCCCGGTCCAGGCCCGCTCGGTGCAGGACATCGCCGCGGCCGCCGAGGGCAAGCTGGCCGCGGTCACCAGCCAGATCGCCGAGCTGAACGAGCTCGCCTGCCGCCTGCGGCGGCTGATGCGGGTCTGTGCGCACGGCCGCCCTGAGGACTGCCTCGCCTTGCACCTGGCCGGGCGCCAGGTCGGCTGATCCGTTCCGCGTCCGCGGACCGAGCTTGAGAGGGAACATCAGATGAGCGCGCTGCGTCCGGTCACCGACGCTAGTTTCGGCGACGACGTGCTGGCCAGTCCCCGGCCCGTGATCGTCGAGTACTGGGCGCCCTGGTGCGGCCCGTGCCGGATGGTCGGCCCGGTGCTGGCGGCGATCGCTGGCGAGTACGAGGGCAAGGTCGATGTGGTCACGCTGAATACCGACGAGAACCCGGAATCGATGCGCGCCTACGGCGTGATGGCGGTGCCGACCATCTCCTTGTTCAGCGGCGGCCAGGTCGTCAGGCAGGTGACCGGGGCCCGGTCCAAGGCGTCGCTGCTGCGCGAGCTGGCTGAGTTCCTGTAACGGCGCGATTCCCATAACGACGCGATTCTTGTTAGCGCGCGGGGACGCTGGTCCGGGCGCCGGTTGTCCAGCCGGGACCAGCTCAGTTACCGTGCGGCACATGAGCCATGCCGCCCCGGCCCGCCCCGCCTGGGTCGATTTTCACTTCGACCTGATGTGCCCGTACGCCTACCAGACCTCGCTGTGGATCCGCGAGGTCCGCGCGCGTACCGGCCTGACCGTGAACTGGCGGTTCTTCAGCCTGGAGGAGATCAACCGGGCCGAAGGCAAGAAGCACCCGTGGGAGCGCGACTGGTCCTACGGCTGGTCCATGATGCGGATCGGCGCGCTGCTGCGCCGGCAGGGCATGGACGTCCTCGACGCCTGGTACGCCACGGCCGGGCGGGCGCTGCACGAGGACGGCGAGAAGCCGCACCGGCCCGAGGTGGCGCGGGACCTGCTGGCCCGGATGGACCTGGACCCGGCCCTGGTCGACGCGGCGATCGCCGACCCGGGCACGGGAGCCGAGGTGCTGGCCGAGCACCAGCGGGTCACCGCCGCGGGCGGGTTCGGAGTCCCGACCCTGTTCTTCCCCGGCGGCCAGTGCCTGTTCGGCCCGGTGCTGATCGACCCGCCCGCGGGCGCGGCCGCCGAGCGGCTCTGGGACGCTGTGATCGCGTGGACCGAGTTCCCGCACCTATACGAGATCCAGCGGCCGAAGACCACGACCGACGCGGAGCAGATCGCGGCCGCGTTCGGACCGTACCTGCACGCGCGCGACTGGGTCAGCATCAACCGGGGCGCCGTCGTCGACGTCGCGGCCCCGACGAGCGCGGAAGGACGCGTCCCGTGACCGAGCCTGACCCTGGCGAGAAGGAGCAAGAGCGCCTGACCGGGCTGCTGCAGGACGAGTGGTCGGCGATTGCCGCCCTGCTCGCCGGGCTGAGCCGGCCGCAGTGGGGGGCCACCGTGCTGCCCGGCTGGACCGTCCACGACGTGCTGGCCCACATGATCGGGACCGAGCGCGCGCTGGCCGGATCCGAGTATCCGCCGGTCCCGGCCGACGCCGACCTCGGCCCGCATGTGCACAACGACATCGGCAAGATCAACGAGGCCTGGATCGCGGCGCTCCGCGACCGGCCGGACGAAGACCTGCTGGCCGACTTCCGTTCGGTCACGGCCGAGCGGCTGGCCAGCCTGCGGCAGATGCCGGCCGCGGAGTTCCATGCCCCTTCCTGGACGCCGGCCGGGCACGCGACCTACGCCCGGTTCATGCAGATCAGGGTCTTCGACTGCTGGATGCACGAGCAGGACATCAGGGCCGCGGTCAGCCTGCCGGGACACGACAGCGGGCCGGTCGCCGAGCAGGCGCTGGCCGAGGTGGTCCTGGCGCTCGGCTACATCGTGGGCAAGCGCGGCCGGGCGCCGGACGGCTGCTCGGTGCTGATCAGCCTGGGCGGCCCGGTCGAGCGCGAGCTGGCTGTGGTCGTCGACGGCCGGGCCAGGGTCGTTGCCGCGCTGGACGGGCCGCCGACGGCCAGCCTGCGGCTGTCGTCCTCGCTGTTCCTGCGGCTGGCCGGCGGCCGCGAGGACCCTGAGGCGGCGCTGGCCGGGGTCGAGCTCGGCGGCGACGAGGCGCTAGCCCGCCAGCTCGCGACGAACCTGGGCTACACGATCTGAGCCCGCGAGCCCGTCAGGGCGTGACCGAGCGCGCGACTTGCGCGATGCCCCGGGACCAGGCGGCGAGCTGGCCCGGCGCCAGGTAGGCGGCGCCCTGCTTGGTGTGATCGACCGTCGGCTCGGCGACATAGCGTTCCCGGCCGCTGGGATCGATCACGTAGATCAGCGAGGTGTGGATCACGTCCGCATTCGGGTTCGCGGCTTCGACCTGGACCTGGTAGGCATTCCAGACGGCGCGGAGGCTGGTGACCGGTCCGGTGACGAAGTACCAGGACCCGATCGAGTCCAGCCGCTGGGCCCGCGAGTACGAGGCCACATCGGCGACCTTGTTGTGGTACGGATTCACGTTGACCGCGACGAACACCACCTTGCTGGCCGCCGCGCCCAGGTCGTTGTGGGCGCCGATGAACTCGCGGGAGACCAGCGGGCAAATATCGGTGCAATGCGTGTCCATGAACGTCAGCACGACCGTCTTGCCGCGGAACTGGGACATGGAGACAGGCCGGCCGACCTGATCGGTCAGGGTGAACGCGGGGGCGGTGTGCTTCGGCACCGGCGAGAGCTGCATCAGGTACGCGAGCGACGTGCTGACGCTGGCCGGGATGCCGGCCGGGCGGAACTGCTGCTGCCTGGGCACGGACCGGGCGCTGAGCTTGGACACCCCGAAGGCGAACACGGTCGCGAACGCGAACCCGCCGACGACCGCCAGGGCGATCAGGAAGACCTTGGAGCGCCGGGACCGCCCCCTGGTCCGGCTCGGCTCCTGGCCCGGCTCGCTCATGCGGACAGCGTACTAGGGCCAGCTGGGCGGCGGTCCCGGGCGTTCCGCGGGCCCGTGACGTAATCGTTACCCGGGGCTTGAGGTTGGCCCAGGCGGGCCGGGGTAGCGGGCGGCCCATGACGCCAGCACCCACGGTACTCGGGGAACGGTACGAGCTGCTGGGCGTGATCGGGGCGGGCGGATTCTGCGAAGTCTGGCGGGCCCGCGACCGCATCCTGGACCGGCAGGTGGCGGTCAAGCTCCTGGACGTCAGGTACGCGAGGGACCCCGAGACCCTGGCCAGGTTCCGGGCCGAGGCCCAGAACGCGGGCTGCCTGGCTCACCCCAATGTCGCGCGGGTCTATGACTTCGGCGAGCCGTGTGAGGCCAACCTGCCGTTCCTGGTGATGGAACTCGTCGAGGGCCCCACGCTGGCCGACGTGCTGGCCGCGGGCCCGCTCGAGCCGGCCAGGGCCATGGACGTTGTGGCCCAGGCCGCGGCCGGGCTGCAGGCCGCGCACGCGGCCGGTCTGGTGCACCGCGACATCAAGCCGGGCAACCTGCTGCTCGGTCCTGGCGGCATCGTCAAGGTCGCCGACTTCGGCATCTCGCACGCCATCGACTCCACCCCGCTGACCGGCACGGGAATCGTCATCGGATCGCCTGGCTACGTCGCCCCCGAGCGAGCGCTGGGGGAGCGGGCGAGCCAGGCGAGCGATCTGTACGCGCTCGGCGTGGTCGCCTACGAGTGCCTCACCGGAGGCCCGCCGTTCGAGGGGACCGGCCTGGAGATCGCGATCGCGCACCTCAGCCGGCCGTTCCCGCCGCTGCCGCCCCGGGTCCCGGCCGGAATCGCGGCGCTCGTCGCGCGGCTGACCGATAAGGACCCGGCCAGCCGCCCGGCCAGCGCCGGGGTCGTCGCCGAGCACGCGATCAGGCTGCGTGACCAGCCCGCACCAGCCTCCGCTCCAGCCCCCGAGCCTCCGCGCGGGCTGGCCGGAGTCGGCCGGGCCGCCGCGAACGTGCGGATCCAGGCCCGCGCGACCAGATGGCGGGTCATGGTCGCCGTCGCGGCGGCGATATCCGGGCTGGGGATCTTCTTGGCCTCTGGCTTGAACGACCCGTCGTCGGCGCACCAGATCAGCGCATCACGGCCGGCCGCCGCTCAGCTCGGCTCGGCCAGCGACGCCGCGGCCAGAACCGTCACGGTCAGCCGCTCGCTGATCGGCCAGCCCGTCTCGCGCGCCGTCGCCCGGCTGCGCGCCGAGGGCCTGACGGTGCACGTGATCTGGCGGCGCGCTGGCGGGCACCGCCCGGGCCGGGTGCTGTCGGTCAAGGCGCTCGGCCCGCACCGGATGCATAGCACCGTGACCGTGACCAGCGCCCGGCGGCCTGGCCGCGGCCATCCAGGGCGGCGGCATCAGGCCAGGTCAGAGCGGTGGCCGGGCGGTACTCCGATGAGCGCCCCAGGGCCCGGGTCGGGCGTCGGGGCGTCGGCCCGCGGTCCGGCCAAGCCGCACGGCCGGGCCCGCGGTCACCACAAACCGCACGGCAACGGAAACGGCAGCGGAAAGAGCAACGGAAACGGCAACGGCAACGGAAAGGGCAAGGGCGACAGCTAGTCCTAGCCGCCCGGCACCGCCGGGTTGCCGGCCCGGCGCAGCAGACGAGGACTGGGGGAGACTGCGGCGGTGACCTATATCTTCATGGCGGTGCATTACCCGGAGCCCGGGTGGCAGGACGGGGTGTACGAGAGCATGCGCGCGATGGCCGGCTCGATGGCCGGGACGCCTGGCCTGCTCGAGATCGGGCCCTGGCTGGACCGGGACGGCGACCGGGTGGTCGGGCTGGCCCGCTGGCAGTCCAGGGAGGCGTTCGAGGCGGCCATGCCGGGCAGCGGCGTGGCCGGCTCGTTCACGCACGAGGGGGAGTCCAGGCCCCGTGAGTATGTTCACCTGCTCCAGCCGGACGCGGTCCCGCCAGGCCCGGACGGGTTCGGCCCGGGTGAGGCCGGCCCGCCGGGCTGAGCGCACGGCGGGCGGGCCCGGGGTAGTCTCGCCCGGTGCCCCGTGCTCTCGTTCTCGGCGGGACCGGCGCGACCGGCCGCGCCATCGCCCGCCGGCTGCGGCCGGCCGGCTGGGATGTCGTGCTGGCGGGCCGGGATCCGGGCCGGATGCCGGCTGACCTGGCCGCGGCCGGGACCCGCTTCGTCGCCGCTGACCGGTCGGATCTCGGAACGCCGGCCGAGCCGGCCGGCCTGGCCGGCCAGACCGACCTGCTAGTGGACTGCCTGTGCTTCGGTGCCGCCGATGCGGCCGGGCTGCTGCCGCTCGCCCGGCGGTCGGCCTGCACGGTGATGATCTCGGCCAAGGCGGTCTACGCCGACGACGCGGGCCGCCACGCGAGCTCGGCCGAGCCGCCGGACTTCGGCGGCCCGGTTACCGAGTCGCAGGCCACGCTCCCGCCGGGGGACCAGTCGTACCCGAACGGCAAGGTGGCCGCCGAACGGCTGCTGGACAGCGGGCTGCCGGTAACGGTGCTGCGGCCCGGCCTCATCCACGGCGAAGGCGCCCGCCAGCCGCGGGAGTGGATCTTCGTCAAGCGGGCCCTGGACCGGCGGCCCCGGGTGCTGCTGGCGCACCGGGGCGCGGGCGTGAACCAGACCACGGCCGCGGCCAACCTGGCCGCGCTGATCGAGGTCGTCGCGGGCAGGCCAGGTCAGCGGATACTGAACGCGGCCGACCCGGACCCGCCCAGCGCGCGGCAGATCTCCCGCACCGTCGCGGGCTACCTCGGTCACGAGCGGGACGAAGTGCTGCTCGACGGGTCGGCCAGCGAGACCGGCCGGCTGCCCTGGGACGTGCCGCACCCGGTCGTGCTGGACACCGCGGCCGCGACGGCGCTCGGTTACCGGCCCGCGGGCGACTACGCCGCCACCGTGTCCGCCGAGGTCGACTGGCTGGTCCGGGCGGCCGCGGGCGGCCCGGAGGCTGACCTGGTACAGGGGCTTGAGCAGGAGTTCTGGCCACTGCTCGATTACGCGGCCGAGGACCGGTACCTGGAGCGCCGCGGGGGACCCGGCGGGGTCCTTCCCCCTGGCCGGCACCGCTAGGCCGGGTCGGCGTGGGGCTGGGCCCCGGCGGTTTCCTGAACCGGCGGCCGGCCGGCGCCACCGCCAGGCCGCCTGGTCTCCGGCGCGGCCAGCCCGGCCAGCGCGGCGAGCCCGAGCACCGCGGCGGCCAGGAAGAACGCCGCCTGGTACGACACCGAGCCGACCAGGAACCCGACCGCGACCGGCCCGGCCACGGTGCCGACGTCGCCGGCCATCTGGTAAGACGCCACCACGATGCCGCCCTGGCCAGGCCGGTCGTCCGGCCGCCCGGCCGGGCCGCCGAGCAGGTCGCCGATCATGGCCGACGGCGCGACGTCGAGCAGGCCGGACCCGAGGCCCAGCACGGCCAGCGAGACCAGATAGCCGCCCAGGCCGGGCAGCAGGGCCAGCATCACCATGCTCGACCCGCTGATCAGGCAGCCCGCGACGATGACCGGGCGGCGGCCGAGCGTATCGGCGATCTTGCCGCCGGGCAGCAGCGTGGCCGCGTTGACCGCCGCGACGGCCAGGAAGCCGATCCCGGTCCAGGTGTTCGGCTCGTTCAGCACGTCGCGGACGAACAGCGGAATGATCGCGCTGCGCACGCCCATGACCGCGAAGCCGTCGGCGAGGTTCGCCGCCGCCGCCGCGCGGTAGGCCCGGCTGCGCAGCGCCCCGGCGACGCCGGCCATCGTCCGGCCGCCCGTGGCCGCCGCGCCGGCC
>JBPCKO010000260.1:0-30151 GCA_051004215.1 Streptosporangiaceae bacterium
GTCGCCTACCTGGTCATCGCGCTGGGCTGGCGGCTGCCGGTCGCGGTCAACGCGCTGGTGCTCGCACCGTGGCTCGCCCTGGCCGAGGCGGGCACGCTGCTCGCGGCCGGCTGCGCGCTGTGGCTGGAGCTGGTCGAGTCGCCGCCGATGCTGCCGCGGATCTCCCGGCCGCAGCGGGCCGCCTTCGCGGCGGTCCCGATGTGGGCGATCTGGGCGAGCGCGTACATCATGGGGTTCTCCGGCAGCGCCTGGTTCGGCGCGCTCGCGCACCAGGCCCGGCACGGCCTGGGCACGGTCGCCGACCAGCAGATCGCGGCCGGCCTGCTGTGGGCCATCCCGGCGCTCAGCTTCGTCCCGGTCATCTACTTCACGCTGATCACCTGGCTGCGGGACTCCGCCGATCCCGACCAGGAGCTGCGCTCGCAGCATGCCCCTGACCATCCGGCAGGCCAGGATGAGCCGGTGCTCAGGCCGCCGCGCGGCTGGCGCCTGCCCTCGTCGTGACCGGGCCTGGCCGCAGGCGGGTGCGGCCGGCCGGGCGTCCCCGCCCGGTCGTTGCGCGCGCGGCGCCCGCCGCGAGAGGCTGAGCCATGCTTGGCGTGCACG
Source organism: Streptosporangiaceae bacterium (assembly GCA_051004215.1). Classification (GTDB taxonomy): domain Bacteria; phylum Actinomycetota; class Actinomycetes; order Streptosporangiales; family Streptosporangiaceae; genus Chersky-822. Next base: position 607 of record JBPCKO010000260.1, read on the forward strand.
AGTTCAACCAGATGCCGGACCAGGCGGCCCGCGAGCTGCTCCGCGGCTGCTGTTCCTCGGCCCGCTGGGCCACGCTGGTCGCCGGCGGCCGCCCGTACCCCGGCCGGGCCGCCGTGCTCGCCGCCTCCAACGCGGCCGTGGACGCCCTCGGCGAGGCCGATCTCCGGGAGGCGCTGGCCGGTCATCCCCGGCTGGGGGACCGGCCGGCGTCGGCGTCGCCGTCTGGCGCCGGGCCGGGCGGTGAGCAGGGCTGGACGAGCCGGGAGCAGGCCGGCGTGCGTTCTGGCGATGCGGCGAGCCAGGCCGCGCTGGAGTCGGGCAATGCGGATTACGAACTCCAGTTCGGCCACCTCTACCTGGCCTGCGCGACCGGCCGCAGCGCCGCCGAGCTGGCCGCCTTCCTGCGCGAGCGGCTCGGTAGTGAGCCCGAGCGGGAGTGGCAGGTGGTCGCGGGCGAGCTCGCCGCGATCAACCGGATCCGGCTCGAGCAGCTGTTCGGCGGCCCGGGAGGGGAGCGATGAGCTCGGTCAGCACGCACGTACTCGATACCCGGCGCGGCGAGCCCGCCAGCGGGATCGCGGTCCGGCTGGAACGGGCCGGCGGCGGCGAACTCGGCCGCGCGGTCACCGACGCCGACGGCCGGGTACCGGACTTCGGCCTGCCCGTGCTGGCGGCCGGCACCTACCGCCTCGTATTCGAGACCGGGCCGTACCTGCGCGCCGGCGGCGACGGCGGCGAGCCGTTCTTCCCCGAGGTCGTGATCACGTTCGCCGCCGACGGCCGGCGGCCCGGGTACCACGTGCCGCTGCTGCTCAGCCCGTTTTCCTACTCGACCTACCGCGGGAGCTAGCCATGGCGATCGTGCTCGCCGACGACCAGTACGGCAAGGCCGAGACCAGGGTCGTGCGGATCTACCGGGACACCCCACGGCACGAGATCCGCGACCTGAACGTCAGCACCGCCCTGCGCGGCGACTTCGCCGCCGCGTACCTGGCCGGTGACCAGGCGCACGTCCTGCCGACTGACAGCCAGAAGAACACCTGCTTCGCCTACGCCAAGGAACACGGCGACGGCGCGATCGAGGACTACGCGCTCGCGCTCGCACGCCACTTCACCGGTGACATCGCCGCCGTGAGCCGGGCCCACGTCGACGTCGAGGAGTACCGGTGGGAGCGGGTCACCGCGGGGGGCGCCGGCCACCCGCACGCGTTCGTCCGGTCCGGCCAGGAGGTCAGGACGACCGCGGTGACCGCCGACATCACCGGCGGCCGCGAGCGGACCTGGGTCATCTCCGGGCTGACCGGCCTGGTCGTGCTGAAGTCGACCGGCTCGGAGTTCACCGGCTTCCTCCGGGACCGCTACACCACCCTGGCCGAGACGACCGACCGGGTCCTGGCCACGTCCCTGACCGCCAGGTGGCGGTACCGGCCGGGCGACACCGGGTGGGACGAGGCGTTCCGCAATGTTCGCGAGATCATGCTGGAGCGATTCGCCGAACTGCACAGCCGCGCCTTGCAGCAGACCTTGTATGAGATGGGCGCGGCCGTGCTCGCGGCCAGGGATGACATCGCCGAGATCCGGCTGTCGGCCCCGAACAAGCATCATTTCCTGGTCGACCTCGAGCCGTTCGGGCTGGCGAACCCGGGGGAGGTGTTCCATGCCGATGACCGGCCCTACGGGCTGATCCAGTGCGCGGTCGGGCGGGACGGCGCGCCGGACGCCGGGCCGGCCTGGGACGGGCCAGGCTGCTTCGCCTGACCGGACGGGCCGGCCTGGTGCGGCGGCGGTTGGCCGGGTAGGGCGGATATGCGAGGCTGGGCGCCCGGAGAGGAGGCAGATGGACTTCCTGCAGCCGCGGAGCTGGGACGAGGCGCTCGCGGCCAAGGCCGCGGTACCGGACGCGGTGCCGATCGCGGGCGGCACCGACGTGATGGTGGAGCTGAACTTCGCCCGCCGCCGGCCGCCCGCGCTGCTCGACCTGACCTGCGTGCCGGAGCTCGGCGGCTGGCGGGACGAAGGCGCCTGGCTGCGGCTCGGCGCGGGCCTGACCTATGCCGAGCTCACCGGCGAGCGGGCCAACCGGTCCGCCGGAGCGGCGCCTTCGGGCGAGCGGCCAGGCCAGTTGCTGGGCGAGCGGCCCGGCGGGGGGCTGGGCGACCGGCCCGGCGAGCGGCTGGGGGAGTTGCTGCCCGGGCTGGCGATGGCGGCCAGGACGGTCGGCTCACCGCAAATCAGGAACCGCGGCACCATCGGCGGCAACCTCGGCTCGGCCTCGCCGGCCGGGGACTGCCATCCGTGCCTGCTCGCCGCGGACGCGCAGATCGAGGTGACGTCCGTGCGCGGCTCGCGGGTGATCCCGGCCCGCGAGTTCTTCACCGGGGTCAAGCGGAACGCGCTGGAGCCAGACGAGCTGATCGCGGCGGTCCGGCTGGCCAGGCCGTCGGGCCCCGAGCAGTTCGCCAAGATCGGGACCAGGAACGCGATGGTGATCGCGGTCGCCGCGTTCGGGCTGTCGCTGCATCCGGACCGCCGGGCGGTCGGGACCGGCATCGGCTCGGCGGCGCCGACACCGGTCCGGGCGCCCCAGGCCGAGGCATTCCTGGCGGCGGCGCTGGCCGAGGCCGGATTGTGGGAGTCGCGTCGAGCGCTCCCCGAGCCGGTCCTGTCGAGGTTCGGTGCCCTGGTCAGCCAGGCCGCGCGGCCGATCGACGACGTGCGGGGAACCGCCGGCTACCGGCAGCACGCGCTCGGCGTGCTAGCCCGCCGCACCCTGACCTGGGCCTGGGCCGAATACTGCCGCGGCCGGCCCCAGGCCCCGGCGGGCGACGGAAAGGAGTGATCGCCGCATGCGCGTGACTGCGACCGTGAACGGCGTCCGGCACGAGGCCGACGACGTCTGGCCGGGCGAGAGCCTGCTGTACGTGCTCCGCGAGCGGATGGGCCTGCCCGGGTCCAAGAACGCCTGTGAGCAGGGCGAGTGCGGCTCGTGCACGGTGTACCTGGACGGCATTCCGGTCTGCGCGTGCCTGGTCGCCGCGGGCCAGGCCGAGGGCCGCGACATCGTCACTGTCGAGGGCCTCGCTGATGGCGAGGGCGGCTTGCACCCCGTGCAGCAGGCGTTCATCGAGGCGGGCGCGGTCCAGTGCGGCTTCTGCACGCCCGGGCTGCTGGTCGCCGCGCACGACCTGCTGGCCAGGGACGCCGACCCGGCCGAGGCGGACGTCCGCGAGGCGCTGGCCGGCAACCTGTGCCGGTGCACCGGCTACGAAAAGATCCTGGACGCCGTCCGGCTCGCCGCCGCGCGGCTTCGTTCCGGAGCCGGAGCCGAGCCGCCGCCTGACCCAGCGGTCGGGCCGCCCGACCGCGGGCCGGCCAGCGGGCCGGAGTCAGGACGGCCCGGCTCATGACGGACTTCGTGCTGTCGGGCTGCTACGTGGTCACCATGGACGGCATCCGGGCCGAGCACGCCAGCGGATTCGTCGCCGTGTCCGGCAACCAGATCACGGCGGTGGGCGCGGGCGCCGTTCCCGCCGAATTCGCGCACCTTCGGGTGATCGACGCCGCCGGCTGCGTCGTGACGCCGGGGCTGATCAACACCCACCATCACCTGTACCAGTGGGCGACCCGCGGCCGGGCCGTCGACTCGACGCTATTCCAGTGGCTGACCGAGCTATACCCGGTCTGGGCCAGGATCGACGCCCAGATAGTGCGGGACGCCGCCACCGCGGCACTCGGCTGGCTGGCCAGGACCGGCTGCACGACCAGTACCGACCACCACTACGTGTTCCCGCACGGCGGCGGCGACGTGCTCGGCGCGACCGTCGCCGCGGCCCGGGACGTCGGGCTCCGGTTCCACCCGACCCGCGGGTCCATGGACCTGGGCGCCTCGTCTGGCGGCTTGCCGCCCGACGAGGTGACCGAGGACCTGGACACGATCCTGGCCGCGACCGCCGCCGCGATCGACGCCTTTCACGATCCGTCGCCGGGCTCGATGCTGCGGATGGGGATCGCGCCGTGCTCCCCGTTCTCGGTCACCGGCGAGCTCATGCGGGCGGCCGCCGGCCTGGCTCGTGATCGTGCCGTCCGGCTGCATACCCATCTCGCCGAGACCGTCGACGAGCAGGAGTTCTGCTCAGAAAAGTTCGGCTGCACGCCCGCGGAATACCTGGACTCCCTGGACTGGCTGGCCGGCGACGTGTGGCTGGCGCACTGCGTGCACCTGGACGACGCCGCGATCGTGCGGCTGGCCGCGACCGGAACCGGCGTCGCACACTGCCCGTCCTCGAACGCGCGGCTGGGGGCCGGGATCTGCCGGACGCCTGGCCTGATCGCGGCCGGCGTGCCGGTCGGCCTGGGCGTCGACGGCTCGGCCTCGAACGAGGAATCCTCGCTGATCGGCGAGGCCCGCCAGGCCGTCCTGATGGCGCGGGCCGCCGGCGGTCCGCAGGCGCTGACCGTGCGCCAGGCTCTCGAGCTGGCCACGCTCGGCGGGGCCCGCCTGATCGGGCGCGCGGACGAACTCGGTTCGCTGGAGCCGGGCAAGCTCGCCGACCTGGCACTGTGGCGGCTGGACGGCCTGCAGCACGCGAACGTGGCCGACCCGGTCGCGGCCCTGGTGCTCGGCGGCCGCCCCCCGCTCGAGTTGCTCGTCGTCAACGGCGAGATCGTCGTCGAGCGCGACCGCCTGCTGACCGTCGACGAGCACGCCGCCGCGGCCGCCGCCGTACGCGCCGCCGCCGCCCTCCCACCCCCCACCTAGCCCCTGCCCGCCGAGTTTCCCAACGACAACGTGGTGAGTTGGCTGCTGCCCTATCAGCAGCAAACTCACCACGTTGCGATGGTGTGTCGCGCGGTCGGGGACAACGTGGTGGAGGTGCTGCTGCTCTAACAGCACCACCGCCACCACGTTGCTGCTGGGAAGGCGGTGGGAGGGAGGCGGCGCGGGGCGGGTGTCAGAGGGGGATGGCAATCTGGGCCAATGCCACGGACACATATGCACGAGCAGGCGCTGAAAGAAATCTGGCGGCGGCAGTGCAACCTGATCACCCGGTCCCAGGCGTTAGCAGCGGGCATGACCGAGGCGGCGTTACGTGGTCGGCTGGCGCCGTCCGGACCGTGGAGCGTCATCCTCCCTGGGGTCTACCTCGTGAACACCGGCGGCCTTACCGTCGGCCAGCGGGAGGCGGCCGCGCTCTTGTACGCCGGAAACGGCAGCATGATCACCGGGGTCGCTGCCCTCGCGCGGGCAGGCGTGCGAGTGCCGCTGAGCGAGGAAGTCGACGTGCTGGTGCCGCACCGGCGGCAGCGTCAGAGCATTTCCTTTGTGCGGGTGCACCGGACCAGCCGGATGCCGGACCGGCCCTGGCACACCGACGGCTTGCTCTGGGCGCCTCCCGCCCGCGCGGTCGCCGATGCCGCTTGGCGGCAGACCAACCTGGACGAAGTACGTGCCGTCGTAGCCTCGGCGGTTCAGGAGGGGAAGTGCACCGTGCGGCAGCTCATCCTGGAGCTGCGAGCGGGCCCGAACCAGGGTTCGGGGCCGTTGCGGGCGGCGTTAGCCGAGGTCGCAGACGGGATCGGGTCTATTGCCGAAGGCGATCTGCGGAAGCTGATCAAGGCCGGCCGGCTGCCGAGGCCGCTGTGGAATCCGCGCCTGTACGCAGGCGAGGCGTTCCTGGCCAAGCCGGACGCCTGGTGGCCGGACGCGGGCGTCGCCTGCGAGGTGGATTCGCGCGAGTGGCATCTGTCGCCGGAAGGCTGGGAGCGAACGCAGCGGCGGCACGCCAGGATGAGCGCGCACGGGATCATCGTCCTGCACTACGCGCCGCGGCGGATCAGGACCGATGCGGCGGGCGTTCTCGATGAGCTGAGGCGGACCCTGGAGTCCGGCCGTCATCGGCCGCCGCTGGCGATCCGCACCCTCCCGGCCCAGTAAGCCGCGGCCCGGCGCGGTCCGCGGGCGGGGAAAGTTCGGGATTCGGGGCCGTGGGCCAGGGGCTGGGGCGAAGCGCGGCTCCGGGCGGCTGGGCGAAGCGCGGCTCCGGGCGGGCGAAGCTCGGCTCCGGGCCGACGGGCGAAGCTCGGCTCCGGGCCAACGGACGGGCGCTGCTCCGGCCGGTTGGACCGGGCCAGGGCGGGCGAGGTGCGAGCAACCTTCAGCTCGGGCGGCAACCTTTGCCGGTCCTGGCGCATCCTTGGAATGTGGGCGACGACATCATCACGCTCGGCGGGCCGGCGGGCCAGGCCAGAGAGCGTGATGCCGCGACGGCAATCGAGTCGCTGTTCCAGGCCCACTATCCGCGGCTGGCGAATACCGCGTTCTCGCTGACCGGGGACTGGGACCTGGCCGAGCAGCTCGCCCAGGAGGCGTTCTTGCGGCTGTGGCGGCGGTGGCGCTGGATCGCCGATCCGCAGGCGGCGCCGGCCTACCTGCAGCGCACCGTGCTGAACCTGTCCAGGGAGACGATCAGGCGCAAGGTGATCGAGCGGCGTGCGCTCAAGGCCCGCGGGATGGAACGCCCGCCGCGGGCCCAGCCCGACACCGCGGAGATGGTCGCGCTGCGGCGGGCCATCGCGGCGCTGCCGTCGCGCAAGCGGGAGTGCGTGGTACTGCGGTTCCTGCTCGGCATGTCGGAGGCCGAGACCGCGGGCCTGCTCGGCGTCTCGGTCGGCACGGTGAAGAGCCAGACCCACAAGGGCCTGCGCCAGCTACGCGACCGGCTCGGAGAGCCGGACGGCGGGCGCCGGGCGCCGATCGGGCCGGAAAGGACGGCGATATGACCGGCACCGACACCGAACTGGAACGGCGGCTGCGGCACCTCGGCCTGACCGACGGCGCGCGGCTGGCCGGGCGCGACGCCGCGCCGGTGAACACCGGCCGGGCCTGGCGCGAGCTGCGGGCCCGGCGCGAACGGTCGGCCTGGCTGTACCGTCGCGGCCTCCTGAGCGCGGCAGTCGCCGCCGTCGCCGCCGTGGTGATCGCGGTTCCGGTCCTGTCGCGGAGCCTGGATCACGCGCCTTCCGCGCGCCGGACCGGGTCCGGGTACACCCAGCCGACCGGGCCGAAGACCTATGCCGGCGCGATCACGGCCAGGATCCCGATCAGCGGCGTGGTCGCGATGGCCGGCGACGCGAACCACGCCTGGGCCATCCGGGCGAGCGGGCCGCCGGGAACGCCCGCTACCTACCAGCTCGCGGCGATCGACCTGAGCTCGCAGTCAGTCAGCTGGGTGGTCGGCCTCGGCGGGCAGGAACCGGCGATCGTGGCCGGGGCGGGCAAGCTCTGGCTGACGACGCCGAACCCGGGACCAGAGGCTCAGATCGTCCAGCTGAACCCGGCGACCGGTCAGGTCATCGCCCGCATCCACCTTCCGGTCGGGGTCTGCACGGCCCTGACGTTCGGGTCGGGCCGGCTGTTCGCCAGCTGCAACAACTCCGGCGCGACCAGGGCCGAGCTCTGGCGCGTCGATCCGCGGGACAATCACGTCAGCCAGCTGGCCGGGCGCCTGCACGGGTTTGTCAGCTCGATCATCGCCGCGCCCGGTGCCCTGTGGTACGTGATCAACTACGCCGGGATCCGCGGGTTCGCGAATCCCGCGGGCTCACCGCGGCCGCTCACCGCCGACCTCGGCGGCTACCAGGTCTCGCCGGGCGGACAGGGCCTGGTCTACGCCAGCGGCTCGATCTGGGCCCTCGCGGCCGGGGAACAGCTGGCCAGGATCGACCCGGCGACCGGCCGGGTGCTGCGGGTCTACACCTACCGGCAGTACGACCCGAGCCGGCTCGGCGGCCTGGACTTCCTCACCGCGGGGCGGGGCTGGCTGTGGTTCCTGGACAACGGCTACCCGTTCAGCGGGGTGCTGCGGGTCAGCATGGCGACCGGGCATCCGGCCGGCGGCGTCCCCGTCCCGCCGAACTCGTGCGGCGAGCTGATCTGCTCGCAGGTGTACTACATCGCCGGCTCGGTCTGGGTGCCGACGGCCGAGCTGCTGTTGCGGGTCGATCCCGGGAAACTGCCAGGCTAGGCACCGCGCCGCCCCGCTCGCGCCGGCGCATCAGCGAGTAATGGGGCCGGAACTCCACGTCGTGCCGACCGTGGTCATTTCCTGGCCGTGATCGTAGGCTCTGCGGGTGACCACACCGACGCGGGCTCCGGGCCGGCCGGGCCGGTCCCCGTCCGGCGCGCCAGGCCAGGACGCCGCGACCGGCCGGGCGGTGCCCGAGGGCGGGATCGGCTCGAGTCCGGTCAGGCCAGACGGGACGCTGAAGGTCACCGGGGAGTTCGCCTACGGCAGCGACCTGTGGATGGACGACATGATCTGGGGCGCGACGCTGCGCAGCCCGCACCCGCATGCCAGGATCCGGTCCGTTTCGATCGGTGACGCGCTCGCCACGGCGGGCGTCTACGCGGTGCTGACCTGCGAGGACGTGCCCGGCCAGAATGCTTACGGGCTGGAGCACGCTGATCAGCCGGTGCTCGCCGCCGGGGTGGTCAGGTACGCGGGCGAGCCGGTCGCCCTAGTCGCGGCCGACCATCCGGAGATCGCCAGGCTGGCGGCCGGGAAGATCATCGTCGAATACGAGGTGCTGGAGCCGGTGACCGACCCGGTCCTGGCGCTGGAACCCGGCGCCCCGGCGGTCCACCCCCAGGGCAACCTCGTGCGGCACCTGAAGATCCGCAAGGGCGACCCCGCCTCGGCCGCGGACATGGTCGTCCGCGGCACCTACCGGGTCGGCATGCAGGACCAGGCGTTCCTGGGGCCGGAGGCCGGGCTGGCGGTACCTGATGGCACCGGCGGGGTCGACCTGTTCGTCTCGACGCAATGGCTGCACGTGGATCAGCAGCAGGTCTGCGCCGCTCTCGGACTGCCGCCCGACCGGGTCAGGCTCGCGCTGGCCGGCGTTGGTGGCGCCTTCGGCGGCCGCGAGGACCTGTCCATGCACGTGCACGCCTGCCTGCTCGCGCTGCACACCGGCAAGCCGGTGAAGATGTCCTACTCGCGCGAGGAGTCCTTCTTCGGTCACGTGCACCGGCATCCGGCGCTGATCAGCTACGAGCACGGCGCGAACGCCGACGGCACGCTGGTCTACGTGCGGGCGTCGATCCACCTGGACGGCGGGGCGTACGCGTCCAGCACGACGGCCGTAGTCGCGAACGCGGGCACGATGGGCGCCGGGCCTTATGTCGTGCCGAACGTGCACATTGATTCGTACGGCGTCTACACGAACAATCCCCCGTGCGGGGCGATGCGCGGCTTCGGCAACGTCCAGGCCGCGTTCGGCTACGAAGCGCAGATGGACAAGCTGGCGGCAGCGCTGCACCTGGACCCGGTGGAGTTCCGGTGCCGGAACGCCATGTCGCAGGGGAGTGCCGGGCCGACCGGCCAGGTCGTGGACAGCCCGGCCCCGGTCGCCGAGTTGCTGCAGCGGGTCCGCGCGATGCCGCTGCCGCCGCCGGTGGCCGGCGTCGGCGATGCCGGCCCTGACGGTGGCCTCGGTGAGGGCGCTCTCGGTGGCGGTGCCCTCAGTGACGGTACCCTCGCGGGGGGCGTCCCTGACCTGCGGCTCCTGCCCGGCGGGGTCGGGAACACCACGCACGGCGAGGGCATCGTGCGCGGCACCGGCTTCGCGGTTGGATACAAGAACGTGGGGTTTTCCGAGGGCTTCGACGACTACTCGACCGCACGGGTCAGGCTGGAGGAGGCGGGCGGCGAGCCGGTCGTGACCGTGTACACCGCGGCCGCCGAGGTCGGCCAGGGCCTGGTCACGATCGAGCAGCAGATCTGCCGGACCGAGCTGGGGATCGGGAACGTCGTGGTCGTGCCCAAGGACACCGGGATCGGCTCGGCCGGATCGACCTCGGCCTCCCGGCAGACCTACATGACCGGCGGAGCGGTCAAGGCGGCCTGCGAGGGCGTGCGGGCCCGCCTACTGAAGCGGGTCGCGGAACGGCTCGGAAGCGGGGCTGGCGGGGCTGACAGGACTGATGTGGCTGGCGGGACTGGGTTGCGGCTGGCGGACGGCCAGGTCTGGACGGCCGGGGGCGCCTCGCTCGGCCCGATCGCGGGCTTCCTCGGCGGCGAGGCGATCGAGGAGACCGTGCAGTGGCGGCACCGGCCGACCTTCCCGATCGACCCGGAAACCGGACAGGGTTTCGCGCACGTTCAGTACGCGTTCGCGGCGCACCGCGCGGTCGTGGACGTGGACACCGGCCTTGGCCTGATCAGGGTCGTCGCGCTGGATTGTGCGCAAGACGTCGGCCGGGCGCTGAACCCGCAGGCCGTTACCGGCCAGATCGAGGGCGGCAGCGCCCAGGGCCTTGGCCTCGCGGTGATGGAGGAGATCCAGGTGCGGGACGGGCAGATCAGGAACCCGTCGTTCACCGACTACCTGATCCCGACCATCCTCGACGTCCCGCCGATGCGGATCGACGTGCTGGAGTACCCCGATCCGCACGCGCCCTACGGGTTGCGCGGCGTCGGCGAGCCGCCGACGATCTCCTCCGGGCCGGCCATCGTGGCGGCGATCAGGGCGGCGACCGGGCTTGACCTGACCAGGGTCCCGGTCAAGCCGGAAGACATCACCGGCACCCGCTCATGACCGGCCTTCCGGCGCCTGGCGCACTCGCGTACCTGAATGAGGAACTGGACCGGATGCTCGCGGTCGCCGACGCCGAGCGGGCAGCCGACTACCCGGGACCAGCGCCGGGCCGGCAGCCGGTGCACACCGCCTACATCCCGGCCCACGCCTTCGATGCAGGCACGGTGGCCAGGTGGGGCGCGCAGGCGATCGCGGCGCTGGAGGAGTTCGCGCCCACGCCAGCGGACCTTGCCGGGGCGACCGGGCTGCCGGCCGATGTCGCCGGGCCGGTGCACCAGCTCGTGCTGGACAAGCTGACCGCGCAGCCGGTCGAAGACGTCAGGATCGACTTCGAGGACGGTTACGGCACCCGGGCCGATGACGTCGAGGACGCCCACGCCAGGGCGGCCGCCCGGGCCCTGACCGGCGTCCTTGGCCAGGACAGCGCCCCGGCGTTCTGCGGGCTGCGCTGCAAGAGCCTGGAGCCCGCGACCAGGCGGCGAGCGGTCCGCACGCTCGAGATGTTTGTCACGTCGCTGCTGGAAGCCGGCCGGCCGCTGCCGCCCGGCCTGGTGATCACGCTGCCCAAGGTCACCTCGGCCGCCCAGGTTGCCGCGATGGACGTGTTGTGCCTGCGGCTGGAGGAAGCTTGCGGCCTCGCTTACCCGCGCCGGCTGAGCTTCGAGATCCAGGTCGAGATGCCGCAGGCGATCTGCGACCGGGACGGGGCGGCGACGATCGCGCGCTGCGTGCACGCGGCCTCTGACCGGCTCATCGGGCTGCATTACGGCACCTACGACTACAGCGCCGCGCTGGACATCGCGGCGGCTCACCAGAGCCTGGAGCACCCGGCGGCCGACTACGCCAAAGCCGTCATGCAGGTCGCGGCGGCCGGGACCGGGGTCAGGCTGTGCGACGGATCGGTTGGCGTGCTGCCGACGGGGCGCCGGGACGACGTGATCGCGGCCTGGCGGCTGCACGCCAGGCTGGTCACGCGGTCGCTGGAACGCGGGTTCTACCAGGGCTGGGACCTGCATCCGGCGCAGCTCGTGAGCCGGTACGCCGCGACCTACGGGTTCTTCAGGCAGGGACTGCCCGCGGCCGCGGAGCGGCTGCGGGCCTACGGCACCAGGTCCGCGGCGGGCCAGGAGGAACCGGCCACGGCCAGGGCGCTAGGGGGTTTCCTGAGCCGGGGCCTGGACTGCGGCGCCTTCACCGGCACCGAGCTTGAGGTCAGGACCGGGCTGAGCGGCGACCAGCTGCGAGCGGCCAGGCGCAGCGGCGCGGTCCCTGACCGGGACGAGTCGTGACCGCCGGGCCTGAGCTGATCGTCCGGGCCCGGCGGGTCGTGACGCCGGACGGGATCATCGCGGCCGACGTCGCGATCAGCGGCGGCCTGATCACCGCGGTGACCCGACTGGACGATGAGGCCGGGGCGGGCGGTCCTGCTGACCAGCTGGAGCTGGCCGCCGACGAGGTGCTGCTGCCTGGCCTGGTCGACACGCACGTGCACGTCACCGAGCCGGGCCGGACGGACTGGGAGGGGTTCGCGACCGCGACGCTAGCCGCCGCGGCGGGCGGGGTCACCACGATCATCGACATGCCACTGAACTCGATCCCGCCGACCGTCGACGCCGGCCGCCTGGAGGTCAAGCGGGAGTCGGCCCGCGGCCAGTGCTCGGTCGACACCGGTTTCTGGGGCGGCGCGGTGCCCGGCAACGCCGCCGACCTGGCCGGCCTGGACGAGGCCGGCGTGTTCGGGTTCAAGGCGTTCATGACCGACTCGGGCGTGCCGGAGTTCCCGCCGCTCGATGACGATGGCCTCGCCGCCGCGATGCTGCAGGTCGCCGAGCTGGACAGCCTGCTGGTCGTGCACGCCGAGGACGAGAGCCGGCTCGGCCGGGCCGCGGCCAGGCCCGGCCGCGGCTACGCCGGCTTCCTGCGGTCCAGGCCGGCCGCCGCCGAGATCGCGGCCGTGATCAGGGTGATCAGGCTGGCCACCGCGACCCGAGCCCGGGCCCACGTGCTGCACCTGTCCAGCGCCGACCCGGTGCCGCTGCTGGCCGCGGCCCAGACCTACGGCCTGCCGGTCAGCGCCGAGACCTGCCCCCACTACCTCACCCTGGCCGCGGAGCAGATCGGCGACGGCCGGACGGAGTTCAAGTGCTGCCCGCCGATCAGGGAACTGGCTAACCGGGAGCGGCTGTGGGCCGCGCTGGCGTCCGGCGTGATCAGCTGCGTGGTCTCCGACCACTCGCCGTGCCCGCCCGGGCTGAAGTGCCAGTCCACCGGGGACTTCGGCGCGGCCTGGGGCGGGATCTCCTCAGTCCAGCTCGGCCTGCCCGTGACCTGGACGCACGCCAGGGAACGCGGGTTCGCCCTGACCGACGTCGCCCGCTGGATGTCGGCCAACCCGGCCGGGCTGGCCGGCCTCAGTGGCAAGGGCGCGATCGCGGCCGGGTATGACGCGGACCTGGTCGCATTCGCGCCGGACGAGCGGTTCACGGTCGATCCCGGTCAGCTGCTGACCAGGCACACGCTGACTCCGTACGCCGGCCAGGAACTGTCCGGCGTCGTCCGCCGGACCTGGCTGCGCGGTACCGAGATCTGGCCTGGCCGGCCCGCGGTCCCCGCGGGCCGGCTGCTGTCGGCCAGGAACGGAGGGCGGACATGAACACCAGCAGCCAGCCTGACCAGGACGACTTCACCTGGCGGACCGACCTGGCCTCGCGGCGGCTGGGCGGCAGCGTCGTGTTCGCCAACGACGAGTTCTTCGCCGAGAAGGAAAACCTGATCAGGCCGGAGCCGCCCGCGTTCGCGCCCGCCGAGTTCGGCCACAAGGGCAAGGTTTACGACGGCTGGGAGACCCGCCGTCGCCGCGAGCCAGGCCGTGATCACGCGATCGTGCGGCTCGGCGGCCCCGGCGTCGTGCACGGCGTGATCGTCGACACCGCGTTCTTCCGCGGCAACTACCCGCCGGAGATCTCGGTCGAGGGCGCTTGCGCCGCGGGCTACCCGTCGGCCGCCGAGCTGGCCGCTGCGGACTGGCAGCCGCTGGTGCCGCCAAGCGCGGCGGCCGGTGATGCCGCGAACCGGTACGTCGTCGCCGACCGGCGCCGCTGGACCCATGTCCGGCTGACGCTCTATCCCGACGGCGGCGTGGCCAGGCTGCGGGTGCATGGCGAGGTGGTGCCCGATCCGGCGTTCCTGACCGGCACCATCGACCTGGCCGCGATGGAGAACGGGGCGCTGGTCACCGGCTGTTCTGACGCGTTCTACTCCGCGCCCTCGAACCTGATCATGCCGGGGCTGCCCCGCGTGATGAGCGACGGCTGGGAGAACGCCCGCCGCCGCGGCCCGGGCAACGACTACGTGGAGGTCCGGCTGGCCGGGGCGGGCGCGATCCGGCGGGCCGAGATCGATACCTCGTATTTCGTGGGCAACGCGCCGGGCTGGGTCGTGCTGTCCGCGGGCGGGCCGGGTTCGGCGGGCGGGCCGGGTTCCGCAGCCAGCCCGGGGTCGCTGGCCGGTCCCGATGCCCTCGGTCCCGGGACTAACTGGCGCGAGCTGCTGCCGCGGACGCGGGTACAGCCGGATACCCGACATCGGTTCGTGTTGGACGGCGCAGTGCCGACGGCCGCGATCCGGCTCGACGTGATCCCCGACGGCGGGCTGGCCAGGCTGCGGATCTACGGTGAGCTGACCGGCGCGGCGCTGACCGAGCTGGCTGAGCGCTGGCGGGCCACCGCGCCCTGACCGGCCGTGTACTGGCTGGCCGTGTACTGGCTGGCCGTGTACTGGCTGGCTAGCTGACAGCTGACGGGGCGGGTCCGGCGCTGGGATCAGGCCGTATGCCTCGCGAGGTCCCGTCCAGCGGCGGGTTCGGTGGCGAGGAGTTCCGGATCCAGGTCCTGTCCGGCCGCTCCGGCCGGCTCGTGCGGCATCCGGAACCTGGGCACGGAGGTTGGCAACAGCACCACGAACGACAGGCAGCCGCCGATCACCGCGATCCACAAGGTCGGCCGCGGTCCGAGGAACCCGCCGAGGAACCCGCCGGCCAGCGCGCCGAGCGGGCGGGTGCCGTAGTTCACCGCCTGGAACGCGCCGTGAACCCGGGACCTCAGCTCGTGCGGGATCACGGCCGCGTAGATCGCGCCGCCGGTGATGTCCAGCACCATGACGCCGAATCCGCTGAGGAACTCCGAGCCCATCAGCATGGCCAGGATGACCCAGTGCGGTCCGGCTGCCGCGGGCACGAGGGCCATCGGCGCCGCGAAGATACCGAACGAGACGGTGTAGACCAAGCCGGTGCCGAACCGGTTGCCGAGCCGCTTGGTGACGGCCGCGCCGAGCACGCCGCCGATTGCCCCGATGCCGAGCACCAGGCCGAGCACGCCCGGCCTGACGTGCAGGTACCGGGTCGCGTAGAGCACGAACAACGCGAAGAACACGAAGTTGAAGAAGTTCACGACCGATGCGGCCAGGAGCGAGGCCCGCATGATCGGAGTCCTGGCGATGAACCGCGCCCCGGCCATCAGCGAGGTCTCGCCGTCCTGGGCCACCGGCGGCTCGGCCGGCCGGATCCTGGCCAGGAAGAACGCCGAGCCGAGGAACGACAACGCGTCCGCGAGCACCGCGAACGGCGCGGTCAGCAGCTGCACCAGCAGCCCGCCGACGCTCGGGCCGCCGACGAAGGACAGCGCCCGGCTGCCGTAGATGAGCGAGTTGCCCTCCACGTACTTGTCCTCCGGCACCAGCGAGACGAACAGCGTCGGGTTGCTGACCGTGAACAGCACGCTGAAGATCCCGACCGCGAACGCCACGCCGTACAGCTGCCACATGGTCAGGATCTGGTGCCCGCTCATCCAGCCGATCGCCCAGCAGACCGGGATGGAGGCCAACCGCCCTTCTTGCCGGTCTCGGTGACTGGTTCGCGGTTCTTCCCGCGCCGCTCAGGGGCCGGCTTGATCCAGGGGAAGGCCAGGTTCAGGTACGTGATCCCGCGGGCGCCCGCCGGGCGGAGCTCAGGATTCGCCGTGCGGTCGACGTAGCCGTTGAGCAGCTGGTCGACCTGCTCGCCCAGGTCAGCGAGCTCGTGCGGGGTGAGGTACAGGATCCGGTCGCCGAACTGGGCGGCGAGCTGCCACTCTTCTGGCTCTTCCGGCCGCGCCTCGAGCCAGCGCATCATCGACTCGAAGTAGCGCTCGGCGACCACGGACCTGAACAGGCCGGCCGCGGCGGCGAACTCCGGGGTGTCGTCGAGTTCGGGCACGTCGGTGAACTGCGCAGTCGCCTGCCAGGGGCGTTCTCGCCCGTGACCGCCCGGCGCCTCTTCGGCCAGTCCGTACTTGGCGAGCTGCCGCAGGTGGAACGAGGCGCTGGCCGAGCTCTCGCCGAGCAGGTCGCCGGCCTTGGTCGCGGTCAGCGGCCCCTCGCTCCGCAGCAGCCCGATCAGCGCGAGCCTGGTCGGATGGGCCAGGGCGCGCAGGGCCTTGGGATCGGTGATGCGCTTGACCGACCTGGGGTCGCCGGCGCGCTGGGAGCTCTCGGTCATGGTTGCAAAGCTATCTTTCCAAAGAACACTTTGCAAATACTTCTTGGGAAGGTGCGTGGGGTATGCGGAGCAAATGGCGCCGTGGCGGCGCGCGCCGAACCGGGTCGGCGGAACGTGATTCAGATTGTGTTGCATCGGGAAACGTAGTATCGTCACGCGCACTAGGCGGCCAAGCCCGGCCGCCGGTTCACCCGGGAGCAGCAGTTGGATTTCACCGAACCCGTGGTCCTGGTCCTGACCAGCCTGGCCGACGGCCCGAAGCACGGGTACGCGCTGGCCAAGGACATCGAGTCCTTCGCCGGGATCAAGCTCGGCCCCGGCACCCTGTACGGGGCGCTGAGCCGGCTGGAGGACCGCGGCTGGATCGAGGCCCTGCCCGCGGATGACCGCCGCCGGCCGTACCAGATCACCGCGGCCGGGGCCGAGAACCTGGCCGGGCACCTGGAGACGGCCCGTCAGGTGACCGCGACCGGGCTGCGGCGCCTCGATCTCAAGCTGGCTCCCGATCTCGGGCTCACCCAGGATCTCGGGTTGCCGCCGAAGCTGGGGCTGGTCAAGGATCTCGGGCTGGTCAGGAAGCTCGGGTTCGCGCCGTGACCGGGCGGCACGGAGCCGGGACGCTGCCGGCGCTGGCGCTGGCCGCGTACCCGCCGGACTGGCGGGCCCGCTACGGCGACGAACTCGACCTGCTCGTCAGCGACCTGCGTGACCACGGGCGGCGGCCCATGGCGATGGCTTTCGACCTGTTCCGCGGCGCGGTCGCCGCGTGGTGCCGGACACAGAAGGGTTCCCTGATGTCAGAACGTTCCCGCAATGCACTGATCACGGTGCTGTGGTCGTGGGTGGCCTACGGGGTGGCCGCCGCCTTCTTCGGTCACGACCTGGGCATCTACCCGAACCGCCAGGCCGCGTCCAGGCTCGCGGTCGCCCATCCGGCCATTCCGGACGCGTACCACGTCCTGATCGCGGTCGGCGTCGTCGGGATCGCCGCGACCGTGGCCGCCGCCGTTCCGTTCGCGTTCGAGGCGGCCAGGTATGCCCGCCAGCAGCACGAGAACGGGACGTTCGCGCTGTTGGCGGTCCCGGTCGTGAGCGCGGCCGTCTGGCTGGTCGGCTGGCACTTCATCAACACCGGATCGGTGACCGCCGGGCGGCTCAGCGTCGCCCTGACCTGGCTGCTGATCGGGCTGGCCGGGCTGGCCGGCTCGATCAGGGCAGTGGTCAGGATCGTGCGGGCCACGGAGTTCAGCCCGACGACGTGGCGGATCGGCGCGGGGGCGGCCACGGCGGTGACCGCGGCCATGGCGACCGGGACCATAGCCGTGATCGTGTGGGGGATCGCGTCCCGTACCGCGACGTCTCACCCCGGCGATGCGACCGGCTGGCTCGCGGTCACCGCGATCCTGGCCGTCAGCACGGCGCGGGCCGCGCTGGCCCTGATCGGCACCCGCCGGGCGTCGTCGCCCGAGCCGGCCGTCGCCTAAGACCGCGCGGGCCGACCGGTCCGCGCGGGCGGCCCGGTGCGCCCGGTCCGCGCGTCCCAGCGGACCAAGCGCCCGCGTACCTCTTCGCGACGGTAAGCGGGCGTCTGTCGTGTTACTGTGCGCGCACTCGGGTTGGTGGCGGAACGGACGGATTCACGGTGTCTGCGCACTATGACTTCATCATCATCGGCGGCGGCTCGGCGGGCAGCGCGCTGGCGAACCGGCTGTCCGCCGACCCGGCGAACAAGGTGCTGGTCCTTGAGGCCGGCCGGCCCGACTATATCTGGGATGTCTTCATCCACATGCCGGCCGCGCTGACCCTCCCGATTGGCAGCCGGTTCTACGACTGGAAGTACGAGTCGGAGCCCGAGCCGGCCATGAACGGCCGCCGGATCTACCACGCCAGGGGCAAGCTCCTCGGCGGCTCGAGCAGCATCAACGGGATGATCTTCCAGCGCGGCAATCCGCTGGACTACGAGCGCTGGGCGGCCGATCCCGGCATGTCGGCCTGGGACTACGCGCACTGCCTGCCGTATTTCAAGAAGATGGAGACCTGCCTGGCCGGCGGGGACGAGTTCCGCGGCACCGAGGGCCCGTTGCTGCTGGAGCGCGGCCCGGCCACGAACCCGCTGTTCACGGCGTTCTTCGAGGCGGTCAAGGAGGCCGGTTACACGCTGACCAGCGACGTGAACGGGTACCGCCAGGAGGGCTTCGCCCCGTTCGACCGCAACGTGTACAAGGGCCGGCGGCTGTCCGCGGCCCGCGCCTACCTGCATCCGGTCATGAGCCGGCCGAACCTGACCGTCCGCACCAGGGCGTTCGTCACCAGGATCCTGTTCGAGGGCACGACGGCAGTCGGCGCCGAGTACCGCCAGCAAGGCACGAGCCGGAACGCCACGACGCAGCAGGCCAGGGCCGGCCAGGTGATCTTGTGCGGGGGAGCGATCAACTCGCCCCAGCTACTGCAGCTGTCCGGCGTCGGCCCGGCCGGGCTGCTCGGCGAGCACGGCATCGACGTCGTCGCCGACCTGCCGGGCGTCGGCGAGAACCTGCAGGACCACCTCGAGGTATACGTCCAGCACGCGTGCACGCAGCCGGTCAGCGTGGCGCCCGCCCTGAAGCTGCGGAACCGGCCCGTGGTCGGCGCGAAATGGCTGTTCGGACGGACCGGTCCCGGCGCGACCAACCATTTCGAGGGCGGCGGCTTCGCCCGGTCGAACGACGACGTCGCCTACCCGAACCTGATGTTCCACTTCCTGCCGATCGCGATCCGCTACGACGGCTCAGCGCCCGCGGGCGGCCACGGCTACCAGGTGCACATCGGCCCGATGTACTCGGACTCGCGGGGATCGGTCAGGATCACCTCGGCCGATCCGGCGGTGCACCCGGCGCTGCGGTTCAACTACCTGTCCACCGAGGCCGACCGGCGGGAATGGGTCGAGGCGATCGCCGTGACCAGGCGCATCCTGAGCCAGCCCGCTCTCGGCCCCTACAACGGCGGCGAGCTGTCGCCTGGCCCGTCGGTCAGCACGCCCGAGCAGATCCTGGAGTGGGTCCGCCACGACGGCGAGACCGCGCTGCACCCGTCCTGCACGTGCGCGATGGGCACCGGCGAGCAGTCGGTGACCGATCCGGCCAGCCTGGCCGTGCACGGTACGCGAGGACTGCGGGTGGTGGACGCCTCGGTGATGCCGTACGTCACCAACGGGAACATCTACGCGCCGGTCATGATGGTCGCCGAGAAGGCGGCCGACCTCATTCTCGGGAACCAGCCGCTGCCGCCCGAGCCGGCCGGGTTCTACCGGCACGCGCCGTCGGCTGGCCCGTCGCGATCTCCCGCGTCCGTCCCCCCGGAGCCGGAGTCTTAGGGCAGCTCGACGAGCACCTTCCCCACCGCGCCGCGTTGAACCGCGTCCTGGGCCGCGACAATGTCATCGAGGCCGAACCGGTGCACCGGGAGCTCGGTCAGCGCGCCGCTGGTGAGCGCCGCGGTGATGTCACGGGCCGCGACCTCGAGGGCCTCGGGCGGGACGCCGTACAGCAGCACGAACCGCAGCACCACGTTGGCATTCATGCAGGCCCTGACCGGCAGCGCGGGGTCGGCCGGCTCGGCCGCGTAGGTCACGACGGGCCGGCCGGGGCTGAGCACGGCCAGGTCGAGGGCCAGATTCGCGCCCAGGGCGACCTCGATAATCCGGTCAACCGGACCAGAGGAGGTGATCTGATCGGCCGCCAACGGCTCGGTGTAGTTCACGACCAGGTCGGCGCCGGCCTTCCTGGCCAGCTGGGCCTTCTCCGGGCCGCTCACCGTCGTGATCACCCGGGCACCCGCGAACTTGGCCAGCTCGATCGCGAAGTGGCCGACCGCCCCCGCGCCCCCGGCGACCAGCACCGTCTGGCCGTCAACCGGACCGTCGGCGAACAGGCAGCGGTGCGCGGTCACGGCCGGCACGCCCAGGCTTGCGCCCAGCTCCGCGGTCACGCCGTCGGGGAGCGGGACCGCCCGGGCCGACGGGACGACGGTCCACTGCGCGCAGGTGCCCCAGCGGCTGCCCGCGGCGGCCATCCAGGTCCAGACTCGCTGGCCGGTCCTGGACTCATCGACGCCCTCGCCGACCGCGTCGATCACGCCGGCCCCGTCGTGATGGGGGATCTGGAAGCCCTCGATCGGGCGCGCCGTCGCGCCGCTGCGCGACTTCCAGTCGGTCGGGTTGACGCCGGAGTACTCGATCCGGACCCGGACCTCGCCGGGTCCCGGATCCGGCCTCTCGACGTCGGCGACCCGCAGCACCTCGCTGCTCGGGCCATACCGGTCGTAGAGCGCGGCTCGCATCCTTGCTGGCTCCCGTCTGGCCGGCTCAGCCCGGCCGGTCGGCTGTCTGGCGTCATCGTATGTCGGCCGGCTCGGCCCCGCCCGGCGAGACCTCGCCGCCGCGGGTGCAGCAGACTGGGCCGGTGACCACGCCCGCACCGCAATACGACCCGCGCGACCCGCGCGGCCTGCGCTCCGATGCCCCGCTGCTCGACGGCTGGCTCTCCTTTACCGCCCAGGCGCAGGCCGGCCAGCTCACCCCGATGGCCGTGCCTGGTCATAAGCAGCGCCAGGACCTGACCGGCGCGGTGATCGCCGGGGATGCCCCGCTGTACGGCGGGGTAGACGCGATCAAGCACGCCGACGTCCCGCTGGCCGATGCCGAGCGCCGGGCCGCCGACCTGTGGGGTGCCGACTGGTGCCGGTTCTCGGTGGCCGGCTCGACCCACGGCAACCAGGCGCTCGCGCTTGCGGTCGGCGGTGACGGCCGGGAGATCATCGTGACGCGCATCTTGCACCGGTCGCTGCTGCTCGGCCTGGTGCTGGCCGGGCTGCGCCCGGTCTGGGTCCGGCCCGACATCGACACCGCGACCGGCCTGCCGGGCGCGGTGCCGGTCAGCGCCGTCCGGGCCGCGCTGCGCGATCATCCGGATGCCTGCGCCGTGTTCCTCGGCGACCCCTCGTATGTCGGCACGACCGGCGACCTGGCCGGGCACGCCGATGCCGCGCACGAGGCCGGCGTCCCGCTGCTGGTCGACCAGGCCTGGGCGGCCCACTTCGGCTTCCACCCTGACCTGCCGCCGCACTCGCTGGCGGCCGGCGCCGATGGCGTCGTGACCAGCGCGCACAAGGCGCTGCCGGCGTACAGCCAGGCGGCGATCGTGCTGGCCAGGACCGAGCGGCTGGCGCCTGCCCGGCTGAACCGGGCGTTCGAGGCCACCCACACGACCAGCCCGGCCGGGTCGATCGTGGCCAGCATCGACGCGGCCAGGGCACTGCTGGCCAAGGACGGGCACGAGCTGTGCGGCCGGCTGATCAGGTGCGTCGCGCAGGCCCGCGCGCAGCTGGCCGAGGTGCCGGGGGTCAGCGTGCTGTCCGGCCCCGGGGTCGAGCCGACCAAGCTGGTGGTGCTGCTGGCCGGCAC
Source organism: Streptosporangiaceae bacterium (assembly GCA_051004215.1). Classification (GTDB taxonomy): domain Bacteria; phylum Actinomycetota; class Actinomycetes; order Streptosporangiales; family Streptosporangiaceae; genus Chersky-822. Next base: position 22,179 of record JBPCKO010000260.1, read on the forward strand.
CGGCGCGAACGGCTACGCGGTGGAGAACGACCTGGTCGCGGCGGGCATGCCGGTCGAGAGCGCGGACCGGGACACGGTCATCCCGATCCCGACCATCGCCGATGACGAGGAGCACATCGAGGCGTTCCTCGACGTGCTGATCGCCTCGATCGAGCGGCGCCGCGGCGCGACGCGGTCCCCGTCTACCGCCGCGTCCTGGACCGTCGTGCCCGAGACCGTGCTGTCGCCGCGCGAGGCGTTCTTCGCCGGTAACGAGACGGTGCCGGCCAGCCGGGCCGCCGGCCGGATCAGCGCCGAGCTGATCGCGCCGTACCCGCCGGGCGTCCCGGTGCTCGCGCCCGGCGAGCTGATCTCGGCCGAGGCGATCGCATCGCTGCGCGAGGTCAAGGCGGACGGCGGGCGGATCGCCTACGCGGCCGACCCGACGCTGGAGACGTTCCAGGTCATCAGCCGCTAGCGGCCCGGCCGGCCCGGAATTGGGCCCGGAAAGCGCCGCATCTCGGGTTCGCGGGTGTTCTGGTGCGCGAGTGAGATATCGCCGCTCTTGTCATAGACTGAGGCACCGCTCTGGGCAGTGAGGGAGCCGCACGTTGGACATGTCAGCTGGGGGCCCGGCGCAGGCCGCCGGCCCGGCCGGAGCCGAGCCCCATCCGGTGCCCGGCTCGCCGCAGGATCCGCTTACCGACGCGATGGGGATCGCGCGCGGCGCTGAGGCGGCGGGCGTGGGGCTGAAGCTGCTCGGCGGCCTCGGCGTGCGGGTGGTCTGCCCGGACTACCCGCCCAGGCTCCGCCGCGATCAGGACATGGACTTCGCCTGCCTGGCCAAGGAGCGCAAGGCGGTCGCCGCGCACCTCGAGCAGGCCGGCTGCCAGCCCGACAAGCGGTTCAACAACCTCAACGGCGACCGCCAGATGTACTTCAACGCGCCGTCCGGGCGACCGATCGACGTCATGGTCGACAAGCTCACGATGTGCCACACCCTGGACTTCAGGCCCTCGTTCCGCAAGCTGCCGCACACCGTGGACGCCGTTGACCTGCTGCTGTCGAAGCTGCAGATCGTCGAGCTGAACGAGAAGGACGCCAGGGACATCTTCCAGCTGCTGTCCTGCCTGCCGGTCGCCCCGGCCGGCCCCGGGCTCACGATCGACACGGACCGGTTCGGTTCCGTGCTGGCGGGCGACTGGGGCTGGTGGCGGACCGTGACCGGGAACCTGGACCGGCTGCCGGCCCTGCTGGCCGAGCGGCCGCAGCTGGCCCAGCCCGGCATGCCGTTCCACCCGCTCGAGCAGGCGGCCAGGCTGCGCCAGCTCGCCGACGCGGTGCCGAAGAACATGAAATGGAAGATGCGGGCCGGCGTCGGCGACAAGGTCCGCTGGTACGAGCTGCCGGAGGAAGTCGGTCACTGAGGGCGCACGGCGGGCGACGCGGCCGGGCGGTATCGGAACCCGCGTGTAGCAAACGGCAGATTGAGCGGCGGCTCCTTGGTATATGTAACAAACCACACTTGACGCCCGGTTGAGCGGGCTGCTACACCGTTGCGTAGGTAACGTCTCAGGGGGCGGTGTTTCGTCAGATGAAGATCTTCTTTGCGACCGACATCCACGGATCGGAGGTCTGCTGGCGAAAGTTCCTCAATGCCGCCGCTTTCTACAAGGCCGACATGGTCATTCTCGGCGGCGACGTGACCGGCAAGGTGATGATCCCGATCGTCGCCCACAACGGCTACTGGCAGGTGACGATCCGCGGCCAGTCGCAGCGGATCGAGAACCGCGAGGCCCTGGCCGAGGTCGAGACGCAGATCCGCAACCGCGGCTCATACCCGGCGATCGTGAGCCCGGAGGAGCTGCGGCACCTGAGCGAGACCGAGGGCGAGGTCGACCGCCGGTTCAGCACCGAGATGCAGCACTCGCTCGACCGCTGGCTCGACATGGCCGACAACAAGCTCGGCGGCGGCCAGATCGGCTGCATCCTCAACGGCGGCAACGACGACATCTTCGAGATCGACGACATGATCGAGTCCTCGCCCTGCGTGACCTTCGCCGAGGGCAAGGTGCTGGACCTCGGCGGGTTCAGCATGGTCTCGATGGGCTGGACCAACCCCACGCCCTGGGACACCTTCCGTGAGGCGCCGGAGGAGGAACTGGCGCAGCGGATCGAGGCGGTCGCCGCCCACGTGCCCGACATGAGCCGCACGATCTTCAACTTCCACGCCCCGCCCTACGGCACCGGGCTGGACGAAGCGCCGGCGCTCGACAAGACGCTCCGGCCCACCCTCGGCGGTGCGGTGATGAAGGCGGTGGGCTCGGTGGCCGTCCGCGACGCCATCAACAAGCACCAGCCGCTGCTCTCGGTGCACGGCCACATTCACGAGAGCCGTGCGACCAAGAAGATGGGCCGGACCCTGGCCCTCAACCCGGGCAGCGTCTACGGCGACGGGGTCCTGCAGGGTGCGGTGATCGAGCTCGACGCGAAGAAAGCCAAGGTCAGCCGGTATTTGCTAGTGAATGGGTAGAGAGGTACGCAGGTAGCCGTCGAACCTCCGGCCGGCGGCGCTGGCGCCTACCGGGAAGTGGCTTGCCGACTTCTGCAACATGAGTGACACCACATTCGGAAAGTGACAGAGTATGCCTAACGTAACGAACCGAACCCGCCGATGGGTCGGCCGGCCGCCGTTCCTGGCTCGGTCAGCCCGGTAGCCCTCCTGACCGGTCTTGGATCGTTACCCGTCAACTCATCTGGAAGCGGAGTAGTACATGGCTGCAGGAGCCCTTGGCAGTGAGGCGCCGACACTCTTCCTGAGGAAAGCAACGGGCTTGGTCCGCGGCTGGTCCGTCAGGGACTCGATCATCTACGCGTGCCTGGCAACGAACTTCGTGACACTTGGTATCTACGAGTTCACGTTTGCCGGGCCGGCCTTTCCGAAGGGCCAGATGCTGACGTCCGTCGTCATCTCCGGCGTCTGGGTATCCTTCCTGGTCATCGCCTACGCGGGCCTCGTCGTGACGATCCCGCGAGCGGGAGGTGACTACGTCTGGCAGACGCGGATTCTCGGCAGCGGAATCGGTTTCGTGATGTCGGTGACCGGCTGGTGGTTCATCCTCTGGCTCTGGGCCCCGATCTACGGCAACATCTTGTCCGTTCAGCTCTTCGAGCCGCTCTGGGCAACCTTGAAGTGGACCTGGCCGAATGGCGGGGCGGCCTGGTTCGGTACCAGCACTGGCATCTTCGTGGTCACGCTGATCACCATCGCCCTCGCCGGGCTCCTCGTCTCCCTCGGCATGGGCGGCTATGCGCGGATCCAGAGGTGGTGCTTCATCGGCGGCATGATCGGCTTCCTGGTCGTCGTCGCGCTGCTGCTCTTCAACACCCACGCGGCATTCGTGCATTCGTTCAACCTGGAGGGCCAGAAGCTCTTCGGAGTGAGCAACGCGTACCAGAAGACGAATGTGGCTGCCGCCAAGGCGGGCTACACGACGAGTCCCTTCGGCTTCGGCCCGCTCGGACCCACGATGCTCCTGGTCCCCGCTATGATGTTCTTCATCCTCTGGCCGAACTGGGGAGCGACTCTTTACGGCGAGATCCGCGGCGCGAGCGACTTCAGGCGCGTTTTCACGGGCATGTTCGCTGGGCTGTGGATCACCGTCGGGTGCACGGTGGTCTTCTTCCTGCTGATCGACAAGACCATGGGCTGGGGCTTCTACCAGAACCTCAACTCGCTGGACTACAACCTGACCCCGCAGTTCGGCGTCTGGCCGTACCCGTTCATGTTCGCTGGGTGGCTCGTGCATAACACGGCCTTCCAGGTCGCGCTGATCCTCGTGCTGAGCCTGTGGTTCTTCGGGTGGGTCGGGACGCTGTTCCTGTCGTCCACGAGGGTCATCTTCGCGGCCGCTTTCGACCGCGTGCTTCCCGACCGCGCGGCGGAAGTCTCTGAGCGGCGCAAGGTTCCGGTCTATTCGCTGCTCCTGATGCTGTTGCCAGCGGCCGGCCTGGCCGCCGTATATGCCTACTCGACGACCTTCCGCACCTACACCCTTGATGCCACCCTGGTCATCGCGGTGACGTACCTTTTCAGCGCCATCGCCGTCGTGCTGCTGCCCTTCATCAAGAAGGACCTGTGGCAGGCGTCACCCGCAAGCAGAGTGAAGCTGTTCGGCGTGCAGATCGTGCCGGTAGCCGGCTGGATCACCATTGCCCTGCTGGTCTTCAACCTGTACGAATGGTTCTCCAATGGCAACTACTTCGTCAACAACAAGACGTCACTCATCTACATGGGCGCGATGTACCTCCTGGCGATCGTCATCTACGTCGTCGCGCGGATCGTCCGCAACCGGCAGGGAATCGACCTGGGCCTGATCAACAAGGAAATCCCGGTCGAGTAGTACGTCCGCCTGCTGCTCAGCCTCGTCGGCCCGCCGATGTTCGCCTCCTGGCGGCGCTGGCGGGCCGACGCCGGTCGGCGGCCGCGCGGTGGTATCAGCAGCAATTCGCGACACTGGCAATCCGCGTGAGGTATGGGGGAGTTCCAGCCCATGAATGACATCCCGAGCCGGGCCCGCGCCGTCATCATCGGGGCAGGAATCGTCGGCAACAGCCTCGCCTATCACCTGGCCAAGCTGGGCTGGCGCGACCTCGTCCTGGTCGACAAGGGACCCATGCCCAACCCGGGCGGCTCCACCGGCCACGCGTCCAACTTCATCTACCCGATCGACTACTCCAAGATGATGATGGAGCTGACCAGGGACAGCACGGAGCAGTACAAGCAGCTCGGCGTCTTCACCGAATCTGGCGGCTTTGAGGTCGCGCGCACCGAGGAGCGGATGACCGAGCTGCGGCGGCGCTGTACCGCGGCCAGGGCCTGGGACATTCCCGCCGAGATGATGACCCCGGCGCAAGTGCGCGAGCGGGTGCCGTTCCTGGACGACTCGGTGATCCTGGGCGGGGCCTGGTTCCCGACCGTCGGCGTAGTCGACTCGCTGCGCGCGGGCACGCTGATGCGGGAGGACGCCGAGCGCTCGGGCGCGCTCACCGTGCTGCCGAACACCGAGATCACCGGCATCGACACCGCGCCGGACGGCCGCGGCTCGGCCCGGCCGGGCGGGCGGGTGACGGCGGTCCGTACGACGGCCGGCGACATCGCGACCGACATGGCCGTGATCTGCGGCGGCGTCTGGGCGCCGCGGCTCGCGCTGATGGCCGGGGCCAGGATCCCGCTGACCCCGATCGTGCACCAGATGATCAGCGTGGGCCCGATCGCGCAGTTCGCCGACACCGCCGGGGAGATCGTCTACCCGATCGTGCGCGACGTCGACCTGAACATGTACGAGCGGCAGCACGGCGGCGACATGGAGGTGGGTTCCTACGCGCACCGGCCGATCATCGTCACCCCTGACTCGATCCCGTCGATCGAGCAGGCCGTGCTGTCGCCGACCGAGCTGCCGTTCACCCAGGACGACTTCGACCCCCAGCTCGCCCAGGCGCTGGAGCTGATGCCCGACCTGCTGGGCGACGAGCGGGCCGGCATCAGGTACGCGATCAACGGCCTGATCTCGATGACGCCGGACGGTCACCCGGTGATCGGGGAGACTCCGGAGGTCGCCGGGCTGTGGTCGGTCGCGGCCAGCTGGATCAAGGAAGGCCCCGGCATCGGCCGCGCGGCCGCCGAGTGGATGGACGGGCAGGCGCCAGGGATCGACATCCACGAGTCCGACATCTCGCGGTTCTACCCGCACCAGCGGACCGTCGCCCACGTCACGGCGCGGGCGTCGGAGGGGTTCAACAAGATGTACGGGATCGTGCATCCGGGCGAGCAGTGGGAGTCGGGCCGCCCGGTCCGCGTCGGCCCCGCCTACGACCGCGAACAGGACCTCGGCGCGGTGTTCTACGAGACCGCGGGCTGGGAACGGCCGCACTGGTACGAATCCAATGCTCCGCTGCTCGACAAGTACGCGGGCAAGCTGATGGAGCGCACCGGCGAGTGGGAGTCGCGCTGGTGGTCGCCGATCATCAACGCCGAGCACCTGGCCATGCGGGACAGCGCCGCCCTGATCGACCTGAGCGCGTTCGCCGTGCTGGACGTCACCGGGCCCGGCGCGCTCGAGGCGGTGCAGTACCTCGCGGTCGCGCAGCTGGACGTGGCGCCCGGCCGGGTCATCTACACCTCGCTGCTGGATGCGAACGGCGGGTTCCGCGGCGACCTGACCATCATGCGGCTGGCGGCCGGCCGGTTCCGCGTGGTCACCGGCGGCGGCACCGGGATGATGGACCTGAAGTGGCTGACCGATCACCTCCCGGCCGGCTGCGACGCGGTGGTCAGCGATGTCACGTCGGCCTGGACCACTCTCGGGCTGTGGGGGCCGCGGGCCAGGGACATCCTGGCCTCGGTGACCGCCGGCGACGTGTCCAGGGACGGGATGGGCTTCGGCACGTGCCGGGAGATCGAGGTCGGGTCGCTGACCGTGCTCGCCTCCCGGATCTCCTACGTCGGTGAGCTTGGCTGGGAGCTGTACGTGCCGATGGAGGAGGGCGGCCGTCTGTGGGACACGCTGTGGGCGGCGGGCCAGCCGGCCGGCCTGATCCCGGCCGGCATCGGCGTCTACGGAACGACCGGCCGGCTGGAGAAGGGCTACCGGGCGTTCGGCAACGAGCTCACCGGTGACTTCACGCTCGTCGAGGCGGGCATGACCAGGCCACGGGTGAAGGTACAGGAGTTCCTGGGCAAGGAGGCCTATCTGGCCCAGCGCGAGCAGCCGCCCGCCGCGGTGCTGTGCACGCTCACCGTCGATGACCACGCCTCGTCCTCGGGCGAGCTGCGTTACCCGATGGGCGGCGAGCCCATCCTCGGCTCCGACGGTGCCGTGCTCACCGACTCCCGCGGCCGCACCTCCTACGTGACCAGCGCAGGCTCGGGCCCGTCGGTCGGCAAGCACCTGCTGATGGCGTACCTGCCGGCCGAGCAGGCCGTCGAGGGCGCGACCTATGCGGTGGAGTACCTGGGCGAGCAGTACCCGGTCACCGTCGCGGTGGCCGGCCCGGCGCCGCTGTTCGACCCGGCGAACGACCGGATCAGGTGCTAGCCCGGTGGAGATCTGCGTCTGCGTGAAGCGAGTGCCCATGGTCGGCGGGACGATCGCGGTCACTCCCGACGGCCTCGAGGTCGACGTCGCGATGTCCGGTTTCACGGTTAGCCCGCACGAGGAGTGCGCCGTCGAGGAAGCGGTGCAGATCACCGGGCGGGCGGGCGGCTCGGTCACGGTGCTGACCCTCGGCCCGGCCGAGGCGGCGGCCCAGCTGCGCGACATGCTCGCGCTCGGCGCCGGCCAGGGCGTTCTGCTGCTGACCGACGGCGCGGAATGGGGGCCGGTGGCGACGGCGGCCGCGATCGCTGGCGCGGTCGGCGACCGCGGTTTCGACCTGCTCCTGTTCGGCAACGAGGCCGCCGACACCGGCGGCTACCAGGTGCCGGTGCGGGTCGCGCACGCGCTCGGGCTGCCCTGCGTCACCGGGATCAAGCGCCTCGAGATCACCGCGGGTGACGGCGGCGGGCCCGGATCGATTAGGGCCGGCCGGGAGTACCGCGGGACCGAGGAGCTCTTCGACCTGACGCTGCCCGCCGTGGTCAGCGTGAAGGAAGGCATCAACCTGCCGCGCTATCCGTCGCTTCCCGGCCGGCTGCGGGCCAAGCGGGCGACGATCGAGACGATCGAGGTTAGCCCGGCCAGCGAGGGGCTGCGCAAGGAGCGGCTGCGAGTTCCGGCCACCTCGGCCAAGGGCGCACAGATCCTCGGGTCAGGCCCGGACGCGGTGGCCGCCCTGATCGGGCTGCTCGACGACCTCGGGGTGCTGCCATGACGGTGCTGTGCTGGCTGGAGACCGAGGATGGCCGGGCGGGCCAGCCCGCCGGAACCCCGGGCGCGAGCGGCGGCGCGGCGGACGCGTCGCTGCGCGCGCTCGCGGTGGCCGCGGACCTGGCC